>NZ_CADCWS010000039.1 GCF_902806475.1 Candidatus Frankia nodulisporulans | reverse complement strand
CATCCCCAGCACCGACCAGGCAGCGCCGAACCAGGCATGGGACACCGACCAGCTGCCGGACGACGCCTGGTACGAGCAGCCCATGTCCGACGGCACCCACTGGGCCGATGACGACGCCAACGGTTACGGCGGCTACAGCAACGGCGCGGACTTCACAGCCAGTCGGATGCCCGTGCGCCCCGCCGGCATGGTGCCGGCTCCCCGTCCGCGCGACACCCAGGCCGTCCGTCTCCCGGGCGCGCACCGGGCTCCGACGCGGCGCGGCAACGGGCGGGTGCGCCTGGCCGCGGCCGGCACCGTGTCACTCGCGGGCCTGTCGGCCATCGTGGCCGGGGTGACCCTCGGCGGCGAACAGCCCGGATCCGCGACTGTTCCCACCAACGGCGACGCCTCCCGCATCCAGTACAACGGCAGCACCGACGCCCTCGCGCTCGGCGCCTCGCAGTCCCAGGCGGCCCGCGGTTCCATCCGTTCCACCGCGCCGCGCGCCGTGCCCGCGCCGCATCCCGGCCAGAGCACCGACGGCACCTCCAGCGCCGTCACCACCACCACGCTTGGCCCGACGACCGCGCCGATCCCGATCCTCACGCTGGTCCCGCAGGGCACCGCCACCGGCCCGACCGACCTGCGCGGGCTCACCCCGGGCACCTCGTCGACCGGCACCCCCGGGTCAACGCCCACCTCGCCCACCTCGCCCACCTCGGACGCCACGATCAGCCCGAGCACCAGCCCGTCCGCGACAGGCGACCCCGACACCGGCCTGCCGTTCACCCCGGACACCCCCTCGGCGTCCCCCGCAGCGTCGTCCCCATGGTCGTCCCCATCGTCGTCAGTGCTGCAGCCCGGCCCGATCAGCATCACCCCACTGCTGCCACGCTCCACGACGGCCGCCGGGCACTGAGCCCGGGCCCCACCGGCGGGTGGGGGCACTGTGGCCCCCCGCCCGCCGGGTCAGCCGGTCCGGTCGAGAACGAAGTCGGCCAGCGACAGCAGCGCGGTCTTCGCCGGGCAGTCCGGCAGTGGTGCCAGGCAGTCGCGTGACCGGGCGGACCAGACAGCGAGTTCCCGGCGGGCGCGGGCCATCCCCTCGTGGCCACGCAACAGCTCCAGCGCCTCCGCCACCCCGTCATCCGGGTTTTCGCCCCCGGCGGCGAAATCGGACGCGATGAGCTCACGCAGTCGCCGGGCCGCCGGATCGTCGGTCTGCAGCGCGTAGAGCAACGGCAGGGTCGGGATGCCCTCGCGCAGGTCCGTCCCCGGGGTCTTGCCGGAGGCCGCCGCGTCCGAGGCGACGTCGATGATGTCGTCGGAAAGCTGGAAGGCCACCCCGAACATCTCACCGAACGTGGCCAGCGTGTCCACGGTGATCGGATCGGCGCCGGCGAGCATGGCACCGAGCCGGCCCGAGGTGGCGATCAGCGAGGCGGTCTTCTCCCGCACGACCCGCAGGTAGTGCTCGACGGGATCCTCACCGCCGGACGGCCCGATGGTCTCGCGGATCTGCCCCTCGCACAGGGTCGCGATGGTGCGGGCGAGGATGCGTGTCGCCTCCGGGCCGAGATCCGCGGTGATGTCCGAGGCGCGGGCGAACAGGTAGTCGCCGGTGAGGATGGCGACGGTGTTCGTCCACCGGGCGTTGGCCGAGGCCGCCCCCCGGCGCCGCGGCGCCTCGTCCATCACGTCATCGTGGTACAGGGTCGACAGATGGGTCAGCTCGATCGCGACGGCCGCGGGAACCACCCCGGGGGCCTGCGGATCGGCGAACTGCGCCGCCAGCAGCACGACGATCGGGCGGAACCGTTTACCTCCCGCGTCGACGAGATGCCTGGAGGTCTCGGTGACGAAGCTGAACTCGCTGCGCACCGAGGCACGCAGCAGCTCCTCCACCTCAGCGAGACCTGCTCGCACGGCTTTTTCGAGATCAGGATCGGTCCTGATCCCCACGACGTCCAGCCCGATAGCGCTCATACCACCGTCAGCGTACGAAGCCGGACGACGCCGCGGTGTTCGCCAGGTCGAGAAGAGGCTGTGGCGCTACTCCCAGGACGAGTGTCGCGAGCGTGCCGATACCCGCCGTAGCGAAGGTGAGGGTGGGTCGGGTGATCACCACGGGCCCGTCCGCGAGCGGCTCGGAGAAGAACATCAGCACGATCACCCGCACGTAGAAGAACGCCGCGATCGCGCTGCAGACCAGTGCGACCACGACCAGCGGGGTGGCGTCTCCCTCGATCGCCGCCTGGAACACCGCGAACTTGCCGGTGAACCCGCTGGTGAGCGGAATGCCGGCGAGGGCCATCAGCAGGAACGAGAACACCCCGGCCAGCAGCGGTGAGGTGCGGCCCAGCCCTCGCCACTGGGACAGGTCGCTGGCCTCCCCGTCGGACGTGCGCACCAGCGAGATGACGGCGAACGCGGCGATCGTGGTGAAACCGTAGGTCACCAGGTAGAACATCGCGCCGCGCAACCCGTCGGTGTTGGTGCCGGCGAGGCCGACCAGCAGGAAGCCGGCGTGGGCGATCGCCGAGTAGGCGAGCATCCGCTTGATGTCACGCTGGGTGAGCGCGAGCACGGCACCGACGACCATGGTGAGGATGGCGACCGTCCACAGCACGGGCCGCCAGTCCCAGCGCAGCGGTCCGAAGGCGATGTAGAAGACCCGCAGGATCGCCCCGAAGGCGGCCACCTTCGTCCCCGCCGCCATGAACGCGGTCACCGGCGTCGGCGACCCCTGGTAGACGTCCGGGGTCCAGGAGTGGAACGGCACGGCGCCGATCTTGAAGAACAGCCCGACCGCGATGAGCCCGACCGCGAGGTACAGATAAGCGTCGGTCCTACCGGTCGTACCGACCGCGGTGGCGATCTTCCCCAGTTCGACGCTGCCGGCGTACCCGTAGGCGAACGCGAGACCGTAGAGGAAGAACGCCGAGGAGAACGCGCCCAGCAGGAAGTACTTCATCGCGGCCTCCTGCGAGAGCAGGCGCCGTCGGCGCGCCAGGCCCGCCAGCAGGTACAGCGGCAGCGAGAGGATCTCCAGCGCGACGAACATCACCAGCAGGTTGTTCGACGCGACGAACAGCATCATGCCGGTGACCGAGAACACCATCAGCGGGTAGGCCTCGGTCTGCATGTCGGCTGACGTCCGTGCCGCCGTCGACCCCTTCGGCCCGGGGGTGATCGCGGCCGAGGCGACGATCGCGCCGCCGGCCGAATCCAACTGCCGTTCGGCGACCAGCAGCACCGACAGCAGCGCGAACACCAGGATCGTGCCCTGCATGAACAGCGCCGGAGCGTCGATGGCCACCGCGTTCGCGGCGAGCAGCGCGTGCCGTCCGTGCAGGACCGCCACCGCGACGAACGCGGCGATGAACCCGCCGGCCGCGAGCACCGGCTGGATCACCCGGCGGGCCTCCCGCTGCGCGAAGGCGTCGACGAGCACCCCGATCAGCGCCACCACGAACACGATGAGCAGCGGGCTGAGCGAGGAGTACTCGATCGACGGCGGGGTGATCTTCTCGGTCTGCGCGAGCAGGCTGGCGCTCACGAACGGCCTCCGGGCTGGACGGTGACGGGATGGGTCGGGGCCGGATCGGACTTGCCGACGTCGGTGTAGGTCGCCGTGACCGTCGGCCGGACGATGTCGATCAGCGGCTTCGGGTACACCCCGAGCCCGATGATCAGTGCGATCATCGGTGCGACGACGGCCTTCTCCCGCCAGGACAGATCGGGCAGCGTCCGGTTGGCCTCGTGGGTGATCGGGCCGGTCATCGTCCGCTGGTACAGCGACAGGACGTAGATCGCCGCCAGCACGATTCCGGCGGTGGCGACGATCGCCAGCGCCTTGTTGTAGGTGAACGTGCCGACCAGGACCAGGAACTCGCTGACGAAGCTGTTCGTGCCCGGCAGCGCCAGCGACGACAGACCAGCGACGAGCATCGTTCCCGCCAGCACCGGTGTCACCTTCGCCAGTCCGCCGTAGGCACCGATGTCGGCCGTACCGCGGCGGGCGATGAGGAAGCCGACGACCAGGAACAGCAGTCCGGTGGAGAGCCCGTGGTTCACCATGTAGAGCACGGCGCCGGTACCGGCCTGGCTGGTGAAGGCGAACAGGCCGAGCGCGATGAACCCGAAGTGGGCCAGTGAGGTGTACGAGACCAGCCGTTTCATGTCCCGTTGCCCGATCGCGAGCAGCGCCCCGTAGAAGATTCCGATGATCGCCAGGGCCAGCACGAGTGGCGCGAAGTAGTCCGACGCGTCCGGGAACAGCGGGATGCAGTAGCGGATCAGGCCGAACGTGCCCACCTTGTCCAGCAGGCCGACGAGCAGCACCGCTCCCCCGACCGGCGCCTGCGCACCGGCGTCGGGCAGCCAGGTGTGGAACGGGAACAGCGGCGCCTTGATGGCGAACGCGACGAAGAAGCCGAGGAACAGCAGCTTCTGCACACCCGGGGTGATGTCAAGCTGGCGCAGCAGGGCGAAGTCGAACGTGCCGCTGCCCAGCTGCTCGGCGGACACGACGTACAGCCCGATCACCGCGGCGAGCATGAGCAGCCCGCCCAGCAGGCTGTAGATCAGGAACTTCACCGCCGCGTACGAACGCTGCGCCTGCTGCCCCGCCGGCCCGAAGCTCCCGATCAGGAAGTACATCGGAATCAGGATCGCCTCGAAGAAGACGTAGAACAGGAACACGTCGGTCGCGGCGAACACCCCGACCAGCCCCGCCTCCAGCACCAGCAGCAACGCGCAGAACACCGGCACCGACCGCCGTGGCGCCGCAGCCGCGTCCACCACCGGCGCCGGCGGCGCCGCCACCAGCACCGCCGTCCCCCCACCCCCGGTACCAGGATCGCCGCCAGGACCGCTGCCACCGCCATCACCCGGCACAACCCCATCGGACGGCCCGGACGGCCCGGACGGCCCGTCCGGTTCGCTGTCGAACTCGTCCCAGGACGACAGCACCACGACCGGTACCAGCAGCGCGGTCAGCAGGATCAGCACCAGCGAGATGCCGTCCGCCCCGACCGCGTAGGAGATGCCGAAGGTGGGGATCCAGTCGTAGCGCTGGGCGAACTGGAAGCCGGCCCGGTTCGGGTGGTAGGCGAACGTCGCCAACACCGCGAGCACCAGCACCACCAGGGTGACGGCGAGGGTGAGCTGCTTGGCCTGGGTCGCGAGCCGCCGCGGGAGAGCGGCGACGACGACCGCGGCGACGGCCGGGACGAGCAGCAGAATCGTCAGCCAGGGCACCGAGTTCACGTCAGCCGCCCCACACCAGCAGCAGTGCGCCGACCATCAGGACGGCACCTCCCAACATCGACAGAGCGTAGGACCGGACGAAACCGGTCTGCAGGCGGCGCATCCGCCCGGACAGTCCGCCGATGCCGGCGGCGCTGCCCCGCACGAGCCCGTCGACACCGACCAGGTCCAGCCAGACCAGGAAACGGGTCAGGAACTGGCCGGGGCGCATCGCGATGGTCTCGTTCAGGGTGTTCGCGAACAGGTCATGCCGGGCGGCGACCGTCACCAGGGTGACCTCCGCGTCCGGCCGGGCGGTGGCCTCCACCGGACGAGCCTGGTAGCGCAGCCAGGCCGCGGCGCACCCACCGGCGACCACGACGAGGGTGAGCGCGGTCAGCACGATCGGGGAGAACGTGTGCACGCCCTCGACCCCTTCGCCGGCGACCGGCTCGAGCCAGTTCTGCATGCTGTGGCCCAGAACGAACAGGCCGCCCGCGAACGTCGAACCGATCGCCAGGATGATCATAGGTCCGGTCATCGTCGGCGGCGACTCGTGTGGATGACGGGCGTCCTCACCCTCACCTGACCAGCGGGGCCGGCCGTGGAAGGTCATCAGGAACAGCCGTGACATGTAGAACGCGGTGATGCCGGCGCCGAGCAGCGCGACCGCGCCGAGCAGGTAACCGGAGGTGCCGCCCTTGTCGAAGGCGGTCTCGATGATGCGGTCCTTGGTGAAGAACCCCGACAGCCCCGGGAACCCGATGATCGCGAGGAACCCCAGGCCGAACGTGGCCCAGGTGATCGGCATGTACCGCCACAGTCCGCCGTAGTGGCGCAGGTCCTGGTCGTCGTCCATGGCGTGGATGACCGACCCGGCGCCGAGGAACAGTCCGGCCTTGAAGAAGCCGTGCGCGAGCAGGTGCATGATGCCGATCGCGTAGCCGGCGGGCCCGAGGCCCACCGCGAGGAACATGTAGCCGATCTGGCTGACCGTCGAGTAGGCCAGCACCTTCTTGATGTCGTCGTAGGCGCAGCCGATGACGCAGCCGAGCAGGATCGTGATCGCGCCGATGACGACGACGACGGTGCGGGCCGCCTGCGACTCGTTGAAGATCGGTGCCGAACGGACGATCAGGTAGACGCCGGCGGTCACCATGGTCGCCGCGTGGATCAGCGCCGAGATCGGCGTGGGACCCTCCATGGCGTCCGGCAGCCAGGCCTGCAACGGGAACTGGCCGGACTTGCCGCACGCGCCGAGCAGCAGCAGCAGGGCGATCGCGCTGATGGTGCCGTAGCCGATGACGTTCGCCGCCGCGGCGCCGAAGACGTCCGCGTAGCTCGTCGAGCCGACGGTGGCGAACATCAGCATGATCGCGATGGCCAGGCCGACGTCACCGACCCGGTTCATGTAGAACGCCTTGTTCGCCGCGGTGGCCGCGGCCGGCTTGTACTCCCAGAACTTGATCAGCAGGTAGGACGACAGGCCGACGAGTTCCCACCCGGCGTAGAGCGACAGGAAGTTGTTGCCGAGCACCAGCAGCAGCATCGAGGCCAGGAACAGGTTCATGTAGGCGAAGAACTTCCGCCTGGCCGGATCGTGCGCCATGTAGCCGATCGAGTAGATGTGGATCAGCGTGCCGACGCCTGTGATCAGCAGGACGAAGACGATCGAGAGCTGGTCGACGAGCAGGCCGACGTCGACCTGGAAGCCGTTCACCGGAATCCAGGAGAACAGGTGCTGCGAGACCGCCCGGTCCTCACCGGAGCGTCCGAGCATCGCGGCGAACAGCACCACACCGACGACGAAGCTCAGCGCCGCGGCTGCCGTGCCGATCAGATGACCGAACCGGTCGGTGCGCCGCCCGCCGAGCAGCAGCACGGCCGCACCAGCCAGGGGCAGCGCGATGAGCAGCCACGACAGCGAGAACGCGCCGGAGGCGGCGGCGTAGTGAACCGGAGTATGCGTCACTGAAGTCTCGTCCGTTCTTCCGTGATCAGTACTTCAGCAGGTTCACGTCGTCCACCGACGCCGAGCGGCGGGTCCGGAAGATGCTGAGGATGATGGCGAGGCCGATGACGACCTCGGCCGCGGCGACGACCATCACGAAGAACGCCATGATCTGGCCGTCGAGGGTGCCGTGCAGCCGGGAGAAGGTGACCAGGGTCAGGTTCGACGCGTTGAGCATCAGCTCGATCGACATGAACACGACAATGGCGTTGCGCCGCACCAGCACCCCGGCGGTCCCGATCGTGAACAGCAGCGCCGCCAGAATCAGATAGTTCGCCGGATTCACTGCTCATCCCCCTTACCCACGACTCCCTTACCGGCGACTCCCTTACCGGCGGCCCCGGCCAACGCCGAATCCCCGTCGTTGGCGGGAGGTTCGGGCGACTCGGCGGGTTCGGGCGACTCGATGCCCGGGATACCCCCGATACCCGAGGCCCGCCCGCCGCCGGGCAGCAGCCCCAGCGTGTCCGCCGAGTCGTGCCGGGCGAACACCCCGGGCCCGGGCAGCGGAGTGACCTGCCCGCCGGAGGCGAAGCGCCGCCGCATCCACTCCCGCTGGCCGACCGGGCCGCCGTCACGTTCGCGGTGGCCGAGCACCATCGTCCCGATCGCGGCGACGACCAGCAGCGCCGAGACCGCTTCGAAGACGAACACGTACTGGCTGAACAGCAGCCGCCCGATCGCCTGGACGTTGCCGCCGGTGTTGGCGGTCTCAAGCCCGTCCCCACGGACGCCGTCGATCGCCGAACCGATCGGGAAGACCAGCAGCCCGGCGAACCCCAGCCCGAAGATCACCGCGCCGAGCCGCTGCCCGCGGATGGTCTCCACCAGCGAGTCGGACGAGTCGACGCCGACCAGCATCAGCACGAACAGGAAGAGCACCATGATCGCGCCCGCGTAGACGATGATCTGTACGAAGCCGAGAAACGGTGCCTGCTGCAACAGGTAGAACACCGCGACGCAGAACAGGTTCGCCACCAGCAACAACGCCGAGTGCACGGCGCTGCGCACGAGGATCATCCCGAGCGCGGCCAGTACCGCGACCGGCGCGAGGATCCAGAACGTCACCGCCTCCCCGGTGGACGTACTGGTCAGCTCGCCCGCGGCCGTCACCAGAGAACTCATCGGTCCCGACCATCACTCTGGTCAGCGGTCTGGCTCGCGACCTGCCAGGGCAGTGGCGCGTCCGGGTCACGCAGGTAGTAGTCGGTCTCGGTCTCGCCGAGGCGCAGCGGATGCGGCGGGGCCTCCATGCCCTCGGCCAGCGGCGCGAGCAGCTGCTCCTTGGTGAAGATCAGGTCCTGGCGGGAGTCGTCGGCGAGTTCGTAGTCGTTCGACATCGTCAGGGCCCGGGTCGGACACGCCTCGATGCACAGCCCGCACAGGATGCAGCGCAGGTAGTTGATCTGGTAGACCCGGCCGTAGCGCTCCCCCGGGGAGAAACGTTCGGTCTCGGTGTTGTCGGCGCCCTCGACGTAGATGGCGTCCGCCGGGCACGCCCACGCGCACAGTTCGCAGCCGACGCACTTCTCCAGCCCGTCCGGATGCCGGTTGAGCTGGTGGCGGCCGTGGAACCGCGGCGCGGTGGCCTTCTTCTCCTCGGGGTACTGCTCCGTCGTCGGCTTCTTGAACATCGTCGAGAAGGTGACGCCAAAGCCCTTGTAGGGATCGAACACGCCCATGTCTCAGCCCTCCTGGCGCGGCTGGTGGTCCACGGCGACGACGGATGCGGGGGTGGCCGTCGGCTGTTGCGGCGGTGGCCACGGAATGTTCTCGAGGCTGGGTGCCTCGGCGAGCTTGCGGCGCTCGGTCTCCTCGAGTTCCCGCTGGTAGCGACCGCCACCGGGATCGATGAGCGCGACTATGACGAGCACACCGACCACCACCCCGATGCCGATCAGCCATGGTGTGCGGTCGTCGACGTCCTTCTGGTAGACCCGGAACACGGCGATGATCAGCACCCAGAGCAGTCCGACCGGGATGAGCACCTTCCACCCGAACGCCATGAACTGGTCGTAGCGCAGCCGCGGCAGTGTGCCCCGCAGCCAGATGAAGAAGAACAGGAACAGCAGCAGCTTGAGCACGAACCAGATGATCGGTACCCAGCCGTGGTCGAGACCGGACAGCCCCGGAATCGGCGGCGGCTGCCAGCCACCGAGGAACAGCGTGGTCGCGATCGCCGAGACGGTGACCATGTTGATGTACTCGGCGAGGAAGAAGAACGCGAACTTGATCGAGCTGTACTCGGTGTGGAATCCGCCGACCAGTTCGCCCTCGGCCTCGGGAAGGTCGAACGGCGTCCGGTTCGTCTCGCCGACCATCGAGATCACGTAGAGGACGAACGACGGCAGCAACGCGATGTACCACCGTCCCGACTGGCTTTCGACGATCCCGGACGTCGACAGTGTCCCGGCGTACATGAACACCGCGACGAACGACAGGCCCATCGCCACCTCGTAGGAGATGATCTGGGCGGCCGAGCGCAGCGAGCCGAGCAGCGGATAGGTGGAGCCGCTCGACCAGCCGGACAGAATCAGTCCGTACACCCCGAGTGAGGCCGCGGACAGCATGTACAGCACGCTGACCGGCAGGTCGGCGAGTTGCAGCGTGGTGTGCTGCCCGAAGATCGACACCTGCGGCCCGAACGGGATCACCGCGAAGGCGAGGAACGCCGGAATCGCCGAGACGATCGGCGCCAGAATGAAGATCGGCTTGTCGGCCAGCGCCGGGATCAGGTCTTCCTTGAGCATGAGTTTCACGCCGTCGGCGAGGCTCTGCAGCCATCCCTTGGGCCCGTGCCGGTTCGGCCCGATCCGCTGCTGCATCCGCGCGACGACCTTGCGCTCGAACACGATCGCGAACAGCGTCGTGAGCAGCAGAAACGCGAAGACCGCCACGGCCTTGACCAGCACCAGCCAGAACGGGTCCTGCCCGAACCCGCTCAGATCCGGGTCCACCGGCGCCGCGAACACCGCCGTGCCCACAGCCCCGTTCACCGTCCTCCCTCCGGCCTGACGCCGTTCACCGACGGCTGGCCGACGCTGGACGGTGGCAGCCCACTGGCCGCGATCCGCACCACCGCCCCGGCCGACGCCCCCAGCGACCGGCGCACATGCGAGCCGGCCGAATGGGTTGGCACCCACACCACCCGATCCGCCATCGCGGTCACCGCGCACGCCAGTGTGATCGACCCGTGCCCGGTGGAGACCCGCACCGGCTCCCCGTCGCGCACCCCGATCTCGGCCGCCGTCGCCGCCGAGAGCCGCACCACCGAGGCACGCGCGGTGCCCGCCAGATACGGCTCGCCGGCCAGCAGCACCCCATCGTCGATGAGCTGATGCCAGCTGGCCAGCACCGCCTCACCCACACCCGGCACCGCCGCCGGCGCGGCGGGTTCCGTCGGTGCCGGCACCCGCGCGATCTGGGAGCCGACCCGTCCGACGCTGCGCAGCTCGCGCGCGGCCGCACCGGTGTCCGGCAGGCGCAGGTCGATGCCCATCTCGGCGGCCAGCAGGTGCAGCACGCGGACATCGGGCAGCGCCGTGGTCGACAGCGCCCGTTGGAACGGCCGCAGCCGTCCCTCCCAGTCGACGAACGACCCGGCCTTCTCCGCCACCGGCACGACCGGCAGCACCACGTCCGCGATCTCGACGATCGACGAACGCCGAACCTCCAACGACACGCAGAACGGCACCCGGGCCAGCGCCGCCAGCGCCGCCCCCGGGTCCGGCAGATCCTCGGCGTCGACCCCGGCGACCAGCACCGCGTCCAGCCGGCCGCCGCCGGCCGCCGCGAGAATCCCGCTGGTGTCCAGTCCCGGCGCTCCCAGCAGCCGCGTCCCCCACACCGCCTCGACCTCGGCCCGCGCGGCGGGGTCGGCCACCGGCCGTCCACCCGGCAGCAGTGAGGGCAACAGCCCCGCCGACACCGCACCCCGCTCGCCCGCCCGCCGCGGCACCCAGGCGAGCGCCGCACCGCTGGCGTCGGCCAACCGCAGTGCCGCGGACAGCAGCCCCGGGATCTGCGCCGCCCGCTCACCGACGAGGATGACCGCGCCGGAGGCCCGCACCGCCCGCGCCGTGGCGGCCAGCGGATCGGTCTCCAAGCTTCCCGCCCCCACCGCCGCGAGCGCGTCGAGGATGGCCGGCTCGGCCCCGGGTTCGGCGCTCACCCATGTCGCGTGCAGTTTCGCGAGCCCCCGGCTCACCAGCGGCGCGAGCGCGTGCACCGCCGTGGCCGACTTGTCCGCGGCCTTGCGCAGCCGCAGGAAGACGATCGGGGACTCCTCCTCCGGTTCGAACGCCACCAGCAGCACCGTGGGTGCCGCCTCCAGATCGGCGTAGGTCACCCCGATCCCGGTGCCGGCGACCGCGTGGCCGAGGAACTGCTCCTCCTCGGCCGCATGCGGCCGCGCCCGGAAGTCGACGTCGTTGGTGTTCAGCGCGACCCGGGCGAACTTCGCGTAGGCGTAGGCGTCCTCGCGGGTCAGCCGTCCACCGGCCAGCACCCCGACGCCGTGGCGGCCCCGGCACTCGGCCAGTCCCCGCGCCGCGTACTCCAGGGCCTCGCTCCAGGTCGCCTCGACCAGCTGCCCGGACTCGTCATCGCGGATCAGCGGGGTGGTCAGCCGGTCGGCTCCGCGGGCGTAGGTGAACGCGAAGCGGCCCTTGTCGCAGTTCCACTCCTCGTTGACCGCCGGGTCGTCGCCGGCCAGCCGCCGGGTGACCTTGCCGCGCCGATGGTCGGTACGCAGGCTGCACCCGGACGCGCAGTGCTCGCAGGCCGTCGGGGTGGAGACCAGGTCGAACGGGCGGGCCCGGAACCGGTAGGCGGCGCTGGTCAGCGCGCCCACCGGGCAGATCTGCACGGTGTTGCCGGAGAAGTAGGACGAGAACGGCTCCCCGTCGCTGATCGCGACCTGCTCGTCGGCGCCCCGCTCGAACAGTTCGATGAACGGGTCCCCGGCGATCTGCGCGGAGAACCGGGTGCACCGCGCGCACAGCACGCAGCGTTCCCGGTCGAGCAGGATCTCGGTGGAGATCGCCAGCGGCTTCGGGTAGGCCCGCTTGGTCTCCCTGAACCGCGAGGACGCGCCACCGTTGGCCATCGACTGGTTCTGCAGCGGACACTCGCCGCCCTTGTCGCAGATCGGGCAGTCCAGCGGATGGTTGAGCAGCAGGAACTCGATCGTGCCGGCCTGGGCCTTGCGCGCCACCGGGGAGGTGAGCTGGGTGCGGACCACCATGTCGGCGGCGACCGTCGTGGTGCAGGCGGCCACCGGTTTGCGCTGGCCCTCCACCTCGACGATGCACTGCCGGCAGGCGCCGACCGGGTCGAGCAGCGGATGGTCACAGAACCGCGGGATCTCGATGCCGAGCAGTTCGGCCGCCCGGATGATCAGGGTGCCCTTGGGCACGCTGATCGGCTGCCCGTCGACGTTGAGCGAGACGAGATCTGCTGCCGGGGTCGTTGGCGCGACGGTCATGGTGTCAGTGCGCTCCCGCGTAGGCCCCGTCGGGGCTGCTGTCCGGTTTCGTGGTCACCGCGCTCACCGGGATGAACTCGTCCCGGAAGAACTTGATCCCCGACACGATCGGCGAGGTGGCCCCGTCGGCGAGGGCGCAGAACGCCCGGCCGAAGATGTTGTCGCAGGCGTCGACGAGGGTGTCCACGTCCTGCGCGTCGCCCCCGCCGGCCTCGATCCGCTTGAGGATCTTCACCATCCAGCTGGTGCCCTCGCGGCACGGCGTGCACTTGCCGCACGACTCGTGCGCGTAGAACTCGGTGAGCCGGCGCACCACCTTGAGCATGTCCGTCGTCTCGTCCATGATCATCAGTGCGGCGGTGCCGAGCAGCGAGCCGGCCTCCTGCATGCCCTCGAAGTCCAGCGGCGCGTCGAGGTGGTCGGCGGTGAGCATCGGCGTGGACGAGCCACCCGGCGTCCAGGCCTTCAGTCGGCGCCCCCCGCGCACCCCACCGGCGAGCTCCAGCAGCTCCCGCAGCGTAGTGCCCATCGGCGCCTCGTACTGGCCCGGCCGGGTCACATGCCCGGACAGACTGTAGATCTTCGGTCCGGGCGACTTCTCCCGGCCCATCGATCTGAACCAGTCCGCGCCGTGGTTGACGATGAACGGGACGCTGGCGATCGTCTCGACGTTGTTCACCACGGTCGGCGACGCGTACAGCCCGTGGGTGGCCGGAAACGGCGGTCGCAGCCGCGGCTGCCCACGCCGTCCCTCCAGCGAGTCCAGCAGCGCCGTCTCCTCGCCGCAGATGTACGCCCCCGCCCCGGAGTGCACCACCAGGTCAAGATCGAACCCGCTGCCGAGGATGTCGCGCCCGAGGAACCCCGCCGCGTACGCCTCGGCCACGGCCGCCCGCATCCGCCGGGCCGCGTGCACCAGCTCACCGCGCAGGTAGACGTACGCCTGGTTGGCCCGCACCGCGTACGCGGCGATCACGATGCCCTCGATCAACGAGTGCGGATCGGCCTTCATCAGCGGCGCGTCCTTGCAGGTCCCCGGCTCGCCCTCATCGGCGTTGATGACCAGGTAGTGCGGCTTGCCGTCGCCCTGTGGGATGAAGCCCCACTTCATCCCGGTGGGGAAACCCGCGCCGCCGCGCCCGCGCAGCCCGGAGTCCTTCACCAGCTTGATCAGGCTGTCCGGGTCGCCGGCCAGCGCCGTGCGCAGCGCGACGTACCCGTCCAGGCGGCTGTAGGTGTCGATCGTCCACGACTCCGGCGTGTTCCAACGCCGGGTGAGAACCGGAGTGACGGGCATCCTCAACTCCCCTTCGCCTCGGCGCCCGCCGGCGCCTGCTCGGCAGTCCACCCAGCGGCCTCGGCCAGCAGCAGGCCAGCCACCGACGGCTGCCCGACCCCCGGCCCGGCGACCCCCTCGGGTCGCGGGTCGGCGAACCCGGCGAGCTGGCGGGAGATCTCCGCGAACGAGCACAGCGGCCCGCCCCGCGTCGGCGCCGGCCGCTGCCCCGCGCGCAGACCCTCGACGATGGCCTGCGCGCTGTCCGCGTCGACCTGGTCGTAGAACTCGTAGTTCACCGTCAGCACCGGCGCGTAGTCGCAGGCCGCGAGGCACTCGGCGTGTTCGAGCGTGATCTGGCCATCCGGTGTCGTCTCGTCATGCCCGACCCCGAGCCGCTCCCTGATCCGGTCGTAGACCTCGTCCCCGCCCAGCAGCGCACAGGACAGGTTCGTGCAGACCGAGACGAGGTACTCGCCGACCGGACGGCGCTTGTACATGGTGTAGAAGGTCGCGACCGCGCCTACCTCGGCGGCGGTGAGGCCAAGCTGCTCGGCACAGAACGCGACACCCTCGGTGGTCACACAGTTCTGCTCGGCCTGCACCAGGTGCAGCAGTGGCAGCAGCGCCGAACGCGACCGGCCGACCGGATAACGGGCGATGATCTCCGCCGCCGCGGCGTGGGTTTCCGGTGAGAACGTCATCAGCGGTCCACTCCCCCCAGCACCGGGTCGACCGAGGCCACCCCGACGATCACGTCCGCCACCTGGCCGCCCTCGGTCAGCGCCGGCACAGCCTGCAGGTTGACGAAACTTGGATCGCGCACATGCACGCGGAACGGCCTGGTCCCGCCGTCGGAGACCACGTGGTAGCCAAGCTCGCCGCGGGGCGACTCGACCTGGGTGTACACCTGCCCCGCCGGCACCCGGAACCCCTCGGTGACCAGCTTGAAGTGGTGGATGAGCGCCTCCATCGAGGTGCCCATGATCTTTCGGATGTGCTCGAGGGAGTTACCCATCCCGTCCGAGCCGATCGCCAGCTGCGCCGGCCAGGCGATCTTCTTGTCGGCGACCATGACCGGCCCCGGCCGCAGCCGGTCCAGACACTGCTCGACGATCTTCAGCGACTCGCCCATCTCGTTGAGTCGCACCAGGTACCGGGCGAACGAGTCGCCGTCGAGTTCGGTCGGCACGTCGAACTCATAGGTCTCATAGCCGCAGTACGGCATCGTCTTGCGCAGGTCCCAGGGCAGCCCCGCCGCCCGCAGCACCGGGCCGGTGACCCCGAGCGCGATGCATCCGGCGGCGTCGAGGATGTTGACGTCCACCATCCGGGCCTTCCAGATCGGCTGCCCGGTGAGCAGCCGGTGGTACTCCTCGATCCGCTTGGGCATCTCCAGGAGGAACTCACGGATCGCCCGATCGGCCCCGTCCGGCAGGTCCTGCGCGAGGCCGCCGGGCCGGACGAACGCGTGGTTCATCCGCAGCCCGGTGATCAGCTCGAGCAGGTCGAGCACCTTCTCCCGCTCCCGGAAGCCGAAGATCATCGCGGTGGTGGCGCCGAGTTCCATGCCGCCGGTCGCCAGCCACACCAGGTGGGACGCGATCCGCTGCAGCTCCATCACCAGCACCCGGATCACCGTGGCCCGTTCGGGGATCTGCTCGGTGATGCCCAGCAGCCGCTCCACCGACAGGCAGTACGCGGTCTCGTTGTACAACGGCGACAGGTAGTCGGCCCTGGTCAGGAAGGTGACCGCCTGCGTCCAGGTCCGGTACTCGCAGCTCTTCTCGATCCCGGTGTGCAGGTAGCCGATGACCAGTCTGGTCTCGGTGACCGTCTCGCCCTCGATCTCCAACACGAGCCGCAGCACCCCATGGGTGGACGGATGCTGCGGCCCCATGTTGACGACGATGCGCTCGGCCTCCTGCTCGCCGTGCCCGAGCACATCCTCCCAGTCGCCACCGGTGACCGTGTAGACCCGCCCGCTCCCGGACTCCGCATAACCAGCCTCATAGGGCTGGGACGTCGTGCTGCTGGTCGTCATCGCGCACCTCGGATCACGAGTAGCTCCGGCGCTCGTCCGGTGGGGGGATCGTGGCGCCCTTGTAGTCGACCGGGATGCCGCCCAGCGGGTAGTCCTTGCGCTGCGGATGCCCGATCCAGTCGTCGGGCATCATGATCCTGGTCAGGCCGGGATGCCCGGTGTAGACGATGCCGAACAGGTCGTAGGCCTCCCGCTCGTGCCAGTCCGCGGTCGGCCACACCGATGTCAGGCTCGGCAGCGTCGGGTCGTCGTCCCCGACGCTGACCTCGACCCGCAGCCGGCGGCGATGGGTCATGGACGTCAGATGCACCACCGAGTGCAGCCGCCGTCCGGTGAGATCGGCCGGGTAGTCCACCCCGGACAACGACGACAGCAGCTCGAAGCGCAGCCCCGGATCGTCACGCAGGGTCCGCGCCAGCGCCAGCAACGCCTCGCGCCGCACATACAACGTCAGTTCCCCGCGATCGACCACGGCCCGCTCGACTGCCTCGCCGAGCTGCGGAAAGACCCGCTCAAGGGTGTCGTAGACGGTGTTCGCGTCGGCGTCGACGAAGGGCCGCTCACTGCTGGTGAGCACCGGAACCGGCGCCACCAGCCCCCCGAACCCGGAGGTGTCACCCGTCCCACCGGCACCGAAGGCGTCCTGGCGCAGGCCCGGCCCGCGCGCCTGACCGCCAGCCTCGACCAGTTCGCCAGCCTCGACCAGTTCGCCGGCCGCGTCCTGCGGTGTACCGTTCTCGCCGCTCATGAGCGCGGCTCGGCAGGGCCGGACTCGTCGCTGGGCGCCGGGTCGATCGGCACCCGCTTGTCCCGACCGAACACCGAGGTCGGCGTGACCGCCGCGGGCCGCCGAGCGTCGAAGTCCGCGTCGACCCCACCCCGGCCGGTGGTCGCCGGCGCACCGGCAGGAATCTCGAACCGCTTGCGGTCGTTGACCGACAGCGTGCGCGTGTCGAGCGCCCCCGCCGGCAGCCCCGCCCGCGCGGTGGCCACGTCGATCGGCTTCGGGTACGGCGAGTCACCCGGCTCGGTCCAGGCGGTCTGCCCGCTGACCGGCCCGGCGAGGATCTTCTCGTGCAGCTTGAGGATCGCGTCCATCAGCATCTCCGGCCGCGGTGGGCAGCCCGGCAGGTACATGTCGACCGGCACGATGTGGTCGACGCCCTGCACGATCGCGTAGTTGTTGAACATGCCGCCGCTGGACGCGCACACGCCCATCGACAGCACCCACTTCGGGTTCGGCATCTGGTCGTAGATCTGGCGCAGCACCGGCGCCATCTTCTGGCTGACCCGGCCGGCGACGATCATCAGGTCGGCCTGCCGGGGACTGGCCCGGAACACCTCCATGCCGAACCGGGACAGGTCGTAACGGCCGGCTCCGGTCGACATCATCTCGATCGCGCAGCAGGCCAGACCGAACGTCGCCGGCCACAGCGAGGAGCGGCGGGACCAGTTCGCGAGTTTCTCGACGCTCGTCAGCAGAATGCCGCTCGGCAGTTTCTCCTCTAGTCCCATTCCAGACCTCCCCGGCGCCATTCGTACGCATACGCGACGAAGATCGTCGCCATGAACAGCGCCATCGCACCGAGCCCGAACACCGCGAGACTGTCGAACGCGACCGCCCACGGGAACAGGAAGATGATCTCGATGTCAAAGACGATGAAGAGCATCGCGGTGTTGTAGTACTTCACCGGGAATCGCTGCGGGCCGGCCGGCGCCGGGGAGGGTTCGATGCCACACTCGTAGGCGTCGATCTTCGCCCGGTTGAACCTACGCGGGCCGGTCAGCGCACCGGCCGCAACGGAACCGACCGCGAACAGCGTCGCGATCGCCATCAGTACGAGGATCGGCACGTAGTTCGAAAGCATGCCGAACTCCTCCCCTTCAGAAGAGTGTTACCGGATGTTTTCTGGGGTCCAGCTTCCGGGCACGGCTCACCACGCGCTCTCGCCGCGAGTCCTCTCGCCGCGGGCGCTGTCGGCTCCGGCGGCGCCCGCCGCACGGCCCCGCCGCTGGCCTCCCCGCCGGCACAACACGTCGATCCAGCCCACCTGGGACATCGCCGGACCGACCCGGGTAACACGTCAGGCCGCGGGGGCGAGGCGGGTCATCGCATTGATCAGTCGGTCCATCGCATCCCCTCCCCGAGGGTCGGTCAGATTTGCCATGATCTTCAGCAGGAACCGCATGAGCACCGGCCGCGGCAGACCGTACTTCGCCCCGAGCGCCATCACCGTGGGATTCCCGATAAGCTGCACAAAGTAACGCCCAAGGGTATAGTAACCCCCGTATCGGGCGCGCATCAGTTCCGGATAGTGCGACAGCGCGCGTTCCCGCGCCGGCCCCTGCGCCCGAGCCAGTGCTTGGACGGCGACCTCCGCCGCATACCGGCCCGATTCCAGTGCATAGGCGATGCCCTCGCCGTTGAACGGATTAATCATGCCGCCGGAATCGCCGACCAGCAGGACACCATCCCGGTAGTGGGGGGTACGACTGAAACCCATCGGCAGCGCACTGCCGCGCACCGGCCCGGTCGCGTTCTCCTCGACGAAGCCCCATTCTGGCGGCAGCGCCGCCAGCCAGCGGCGCAACAGATCCTGGTAGTTCGTGTTCTGGAACGCGCTGGTCGTGTTGAGCAGACCCAGCCCCACGTTGCTGGTGCCGTCACCCACCCCGAAGATCCACCCGTAGCCGGGCAGCAGCCGGCTCTCCCGCGGCCGCCCCTCCCACAGCTCCAGGTGCGACTCGAGATGGTCGTCGTGCGTGCGGGTGCTGCGGTAGTAACGGCGCACCGCGACCCCGAGCGGCCGATCCTCCCGCCGCCGGATGCCCATCGCCAGGGCGATCCGCGCGCTGTTGCCGTCCGCCGCGACGACCAGTGGCGCCCGGTAGGTCACCGGCTCGCGGTCCGGACCGGTACGCGCCCGCACCCCGACCACGCGGCCGCTGCGCTCGTCGACCACCGGCGCGGTGACGGACGTGCTCTGCGACAGCCGCGCCCCCGCCTTCTCGGCGTGCCGGGCGAGCAGCTCGTCGAAGTCGAGCCGGGGCCGCACCAGACCGTAGCCAGGCCAGTTGGCCAGTTCCGGCCAGGGAAGTTCGAGTCGGACGTTGCCCCCGACGATGCGCAGCCCCCGGTTGCGCGCCCACCCCGCGGACTCGGACGTGTCGATGCCCATCTCGATGAGGCTGCGCACCGCGCGCGGCGTCAGCCCGTCACCGCAGACCTTCTCCCGCGGGAAGGCGGTCTTCTCCAGCAGCAGGACATCCAGCCCCGTACTGGCGAGGTGATAGGCGGCCGACGAACCGCCGGGCCCGGCTCCCACCACGATGACATCGGCGTCGGCCGTCCCACTGCCGCCGCTGCCGCTGCCATCGGTGCCTGCCGTTGCCTTCGCCACCAGCACTCCGGATCTCTACCGAGGATGGTCCGTTCGGGCCGCTCGTGAAATTCTTCACGAGCGGCCCCGGCGAGTGTAGGCCCTACGCAGGCCCATCGCACCAACCAGGACGCGGAGATGGCTGGACGAGTCGAATTCGAACGCTGGGCGACCACTCCCAGCAACAACGATCACCCGTCGGCAACTTTCACGTCCCAAGCCATCCTTACCAGCCTGGTACAATCCCCGACTCAGCCGGCGTGCCCCCGGTGCAGCGCGACAACCCCGCCGGTGAGGTTGCGCCATCCCACCCGCGTCCACCCGGCGTCCCGCAGCAGATCGGCCAGATCGGCCTGCGCCGGCCAGGCCCGGATCGACTCCGCCAGGTAGACGTAGGAGTCAGGGCTGCTGCTCACCGCCCGAGCCACCCGCGGCAGCGCCCGCATCAGGTACTCCAGGTAGACCGTTCGCCACGGCCGCCACACCGGCCGGGAGAACTCGCAGACCACCAGGACACCCTCCGGTCTGGTCACCCGCCGCAGCTCCGCCAGGCACCGCCGGGTGTCAACCACGTTGCGCAGCCCGAAGGAGATCGTCACCCGATCGAACACCGCATCCGGGAACGGCAGCGCCAGTCCGTCGCCCGCGGCCAGCACCAGCCGCCCCGCCGACCGCTCCAGCGGCCGCTGGCCCAGCCGCCGCTGCCCCTCCCGCAACATGCCCAGCGAGAAATCACAGGCCACGACATCGGCCCCCGCCTCAGCGAAGGCCCGCGAGGACGTCGCCGTACCCGCCGCGAGATCCAGCACCCGTAGCCCCGGACGCAGCTCCAACGCGGCCGCCGCCGCACTGCGCCAGACCCGGTCCAGACCACCACTGAGGACGGCGTTGGTCAGGTCATAGCGTCCGGCGACCCCGTCGAACATCGCCGCGACCTCCCGCGGCGCCTTGTCCAGCCCCGCCCGGCTCACGGCGCCACCGCCCCGATCCGCGCGAGCGCCGCCGGCGCCGCCGCCCGCGCGGCCCGCTCGACCGCGTCCCAGTCGGTCGCCTCGCCGAGCTTGCGCAGCCCCACCCGGACCGGCTCCTCGCACAGCGCCCCCGCGACCCCCGCCGCGTACAGCTCCCGGGCCGGCACACCCAACCCGGCGGCCACCGCGTACTCGGTCTCCAGGTCGGTGTCGAACATCGCCGGATCGTCGGTGCCCAGCGAGCACGCCACCCCCGCGGCCCGCAGCTCGGCCAGTGGATGCTCCTCCAACGTCGTCACCGACCGCGTCCGCAGATTCGACACCGGACACACGTCCAGCACGATCCCCTCGTCAGCGAGGCGCCGCACGAGCGCCGGATCCTCGATCGCCCGCACCCCGTGCCGGATCCGCCGGGCCCCCAACATGTCCAACGCCCCCCGCACCGACTCGACCCCCACCGTCTCTCCCGCGTGTGGGACCGCCGCCAGCCTCGCCTCGCGCGCCCGCGCGAAGACCGGTGCGAACGGCTCCGGCGGATGCCCCACCTCCGGCCCGCCGAGCCCGAGTCCGACGATGAGCCGCTCGGGATCCCTGCGCGCGAACCGCGCCGACCAGTCCGCCACCTCCATCGCCGCGTCCACCGGCAGGACCCGGTCGATGTCCGGTGTCAACCGCACCTGGACGCCGTACCGCGCCTCGGCCTCGAGCGCACCGTCCAGATAGCCGTGAAAGATCTCCTCGACCCGCACCCCGCGGTGCACCCGGTACCAGGGCGAGAAGATGCCCTCCACGTACACGGCACCGGCCGCCACCGCCTGCGCGGCGTAGTCCACCACCACCTGGCGGAAGTCGGCCTCGGTCCGCATGACGTTCGTCGTCATCACCCAGACCTGGATGAAATGACTGAAGTCGCGAAACCGGTAGAGCTCCGTGAGTTCCGCCTCCGTGCGCACCGGCAACGCCTCGTTGTTACGCCGGGCCATCGCCAGCAGGGTCGCCGGCCGTACCGTCCCCTCAAGATGGACGTGTAGTTCGATCTTCGGCCCGGTAATCGTGGGGGCCACCGTCACGTGGTGCTGACCAGCGGCAGCGCCGTCGAGGAGAAGTGCGAGGCGACGCGGTCATCGACCGGGTCGAGCGCCGGGTCACGATGCACGACCAGATGCCGGTAGAGCGTGTCCCGCTGCGCCGGGATGCGCCCGGCCGTGCGGATCAGCGAGATCAGCTCGGACCGGTTCGTCCGGTGCCGCGCCCCCGCCGCCGACACGACGTTCTCCTCCAGCATCACCGACCCGAGATCATCCGCCCCCATGTGCAGGGTGAGCTGCCCGACCTCCTTGCCAGTGGTCAGCCACGAACCCTGCAGGTGGGCGATGTTGTCGAAGAACAGCCGCGCGACGGCGACCAGCCGCAGGTACTCCAGCGTCGTGGCCTGGGTCCGCCCACCCAGGTGGTTGTTCTCCGGCTGGTACGTCCACGGAATGAACGAACGGAACCCCCCGGTGCGATCCTGCACCTCACGGATCATCCGCAGGTGCTCGATCCGCTCGGCGTTCGTCTCCCCTGTACCCATCATGAACGTCACCGTCGACTCGACGCCGAGCCTGTGCGCCGTCTCCATCACCGACAGCCACACGTGCCCCGGCTCCTTCAGCGGTGCGATCGCCCGCCGCGGACGCTCGGTGAGAATCTCCGCCCCCGCGCCGGCGAAACTGTCCAGCCCCGCGTCCCGCAGCCGGACGATGGCCTGCTCCACCGTGATGCCCGAGGTCCGGGAGATGTGCATGACCTCGCTGGCACCCAACGAGTGCAGCGTGAGCTGCGGATACGCCGCCCTGATCGCCGAGAACGTCTGCTCGTACCACTCGATGCCGAACTCGGGATGGTGCCCGCCCTGCAGCATGATCTGGGTCGCGCCCAGCTCGACCGCCTCACCACACTTGGTGACGAGATCGTCGACGTCGCGGACCCAGCCCTCCTCGTGCTTCGGCGCGCGGAAGAACGCGCAGAACCGGCAGGCCGTCACGCAGACGTTCGTGTAGTTGATGTTCCGGTCAATGATGTACGTCGCGATCCCATCGGGATACCGCCGTCGCCGTACCGTGTCCGCCGCGCCACCCAGCGCATGCAGGGGTGCGCGCGTGTAGATCAGCAGCGCCTCCTCGGGTGAGATGCGCCCGCCCTCGGCCGCCCGCTCCAGGATTTCGCGGATCTCGCGGGCCTCACCCCCCGCGCCGCCGTCGCCCCGACCCACCGGAATCTCGCCGTCGACATCCACAACACTCACTCCAGGATCGTACGACCTGCCCTCCCACCAACGGGCCGAGTCGCCCCGCCAGCACGAGAGTCAGTGGCCACGTTGACGCGCCGATATCGGCCCCGATCCGACCGCCGGACTGTTCCGCGGAACCGCGGACGCCCGCCAGAGCCACACATCTCGCTACCAACTGCCACCAGGCGCTACCGGCGGCTACTGGAACCGGAACCGGGGCCGCCAAGGCCTCGAGGCGGTTCCGCGGAACCAGGGTCGAGCTGTTCGATCTGGCGTTCGAAAATCTTCGCTCACATGATCGAAAAATCCCGCGCCGCGTGAGACACTGGATCTGTCAGCAACCACCCGATCCTCACCCCTGAACCGGTGATGACCATGACGGGCAGCCCCAGTCCTGCGCTCGATCCCGAGCAGGCCCCTCTTGATGACGTCGCCCAAGCCCTACGTCGCTGGTCCGTGCGCCTCGCTAAGGCCAGCCACATCTGGTTGACCGCCATCGCCGCCTTCGACCGTCGTGAGGGCTGGACCGACCTCGGTGTCCGGTCCTGCGCCCACTGGCTCGCCCTCCATTGCGGCCTGGATCTACGCACTGCTCGCGAGCACCTCGCCACAGCCCATGCCCTGTCCCGGCTTCCGTCCTTGAGGGCCGCATCCGCCGCCGGTCTGCTGTCCTACTCCAAGCTGCGCGCGGTCACCCGCGTTGCCACTCCCGACAGCGAGGCCGACTGGCTGGACCGCGCCCTCAGGAACACCGCCAGCCGCCTTGAGCGTCTCGTCTCCCGCCGCAGCCAGCAGGCCGCCGACCCCGCGAAGCTGCGCGCTGCCCGCGCCCTCTCCTTCAGCCACAACCCCGACGGCACCATCCGCCTGACCGCCACGCTCGCCCCCGACGACGCCGCCATCCTCATCGCCGCCATCGACGCCGCTCACGCGAGCCTCGAGGCGAACAGCGGCTCCGAGCCCGTCGGCCCGCCCGCCGGCGGCGACTTCGCCCAGGCCCCACGCGGGCGCGCCCAGGACGCCGATGCCCTCATCGCGCTCGCCGAGGCGTTTCTTCACCACAACGCCCCGGCCCTCCAGGACTCCCCGCACGCCCTCACCGTCCATCTCACTGCCCCCGACGTCGGCGACGAGCCCGCGCAGGAAGAGTCCCGTCCGCCGATCTCCGATGACGAGCAGGAGCGGCAGGAGAGGGAGGTCGACGAAGACGGAGACGAGAACGAGGGCGAGGTGGAGGAGCCGGTCCGTCCGCCCAGCCGCTTTCCCCCGGGCATCGCCGCTGTCCTGGGTTGGGGCATCGGGCTACCGCCCGCCATGGTCAGCCGCCTCGCTTGCGACAGCATGATCCGCGCCCTGGTCAGCGACCCTCAGCGCAATCCCCTGCATCTTGGTCGCCGCCGCCGCCATCCCACACGCCGTGTGCGTGACGCCGTCTACGCCCGAGATCAGGGAATCTGTCAGTTCCCGGGCTGTGACCACACTCGGTGGCTCCAGATACATCACTGCCACGAGTGGCACGCGGACAAAGGCGAAACGAACGTCGAGCTGCTCCTGCTCATCTGCGGCGCCCACCACCGTGCCATCCACGACCAGGGCCTCACGGCTCATCGGGATCACGACGGTACGGTCACTGTCCGCGCCCCCGATGGGCGATGTCTGCGGAGCAGCCCCCGGAACGTGCCGAGCCCCAGCGTCGTCAATCTCGACGATCCGGTTCTCTGCGATGAAGACGGCCATGGGCTCACCGTCTGAACAGGCGAAAGGCGGGCACACGCGATGTGGCGCATGCCCGCCTCGCCGATGGAGAGAGACCGGCTGTAGATCAGTGGCCGGGGTTCGAGCCCGGGCCGTCTCGTCCGGTGCCGGGAGCGACATCCGTCTCGTAGCCGCTGGTCGGCATAGCGGGCGGATTCGGGCTGGGGCTGGGGCTGCCGTGGGAGTGGGCGCGGTTGGTGACCTTCGCCTGCATGTCCTTGATCTTCTGCCGGTTCTCGGGCTTGGTCGCTGCGGCCTTGGCCTTGTCCACCATCTCTCGGGTCTTCGGGCTGTGCAGAAGTTCGTTGATCTTCGTTGTAATGCTCGCCATGGTGTCGGTGTACCTGCCCGACGGCAGGTTTACGCCTCTCGGGGGTGGGCCTCGAAGTCGGCGGCACTAACCGGACGAGGAACCGGTGAAGGGGTCCTTCGCCTGGTTCCACCAGCTGTCCAGGTGATCGTTGACGGTGTCGCTGATCGAGGTGGTCGCCTTGTCCCAGAATCGGGTGCGCTGCTCGTCGAGCATCGAGGCGATCTGATCGATGGCGGAGAGGAGCAGAAGAACGAACAGGATGAACAGAATCGTTCGCTTGAAAGGGATCCGAAGCCTCAGCCGACGCCGTGGGCGAGGCTCACGCTGGGC
>NZ_CADCWS010000038.1 GCF_902806475.1 Candidatus Frankia nodulisporulans | reverse complement strand
GGCCGCCGGGCTGGACTGGGACGCGGATCTGGCCCCGGTGCGCGCCCACAGCGCCGCCGAACTCGCCGTCCTGCGCACCATGCTGGAGCGCGGCGTCGCCTGTGTGCCCAGCAGCAGCATGGGTCGTCTCTTCGACGCCGTGGCCGCCCTGCTGGGCGTGCGTCAGCGCACCACCTACGAGGCGCAGGCCGCCGCCGAACTCGAAGCCCTCGCCGCCACCCCACCCCCACTGCCCGGTGCGGGCACGTCCACCGGCACCACGACGTCCACCGGTAGCCCCACGGCGGCCACTGGCACCGGCACCGTCGCGCTGGCCTTCGGGCTGGTGGACGGGACGCTCGACCCGGCGCCGGTCCTGGCCGGGATCCTCGCCGGGCTGCGCGCCGGGAACACACCGGCGGCGCTCGCCCTGGCGTTCCACCTGGCCGTCGCCGACGCGGTGCTCGCCGTCGCCGAGCAGGCGCGTCACCGGTACCGGATCCACCTGGTCGGGCTCACCGGCGGCGTGTTCGCCAACGTCACGTTGCTGCGGGCGTGCCGGCTGCGGTTGACGGCGCGTGGCTTCGAGGTCCTCGTCCACCAGACGGTGCCGCCGGGAGACGGTGGGCTCGCGCTCGGCCAGGCCGTCGTCGCCGCCCTCGGTGGCGTCCCCCTGCCCGCTGACCTCCCCGGATCACCCGGCGTCCCCGCCTCACCTGACGTCCCCGCCTCACCTGACGTGCTCGTCCTGCCCGCGAAGGGAGCCTGACCCCCATGTGCCTGGGCATACCCGGCCGGATCACCGAGATCTGGGACGACCGCGGCACCCGTATGGCACTCGTCGACTTCGGCGGGGCCACCCGCACGGCGTGCCTCGCCTACCTGCCGGACGCGTCCATCGGCGAGTACACGATCGTCCACGCCGGTTTCGCGTTGACCGTCGTCGACGAGGCCGCCGCGCACCGCACCCTGGCGACCTTCCGCGAGCTGGGCCTGCTCGCCGAGGAACTCGGACCCGACCCGCTACCGGCCACCCCGCTCCAGAGCACCCCGCTGCCGGCCGAGGAGGGCGGCCGATGAGATACCTCACCGAGTTCCACGATCCGCGGCTGGCCGCGACCCTGCTCGACACGATCGCCGCCACCGCCACCCGCCGCTGGACCCTGATGGAGGTGTGCGGCGGGCAGACCCATGCGATCATCCGCAACGGACTCGACCAGCTGCTCGCCGACCAGGTCGAGTTCATCCACGGGCCGGGCTGCCCGGTGTGCGTCACCCCGCTGGAGATGATCGACCGGGCGCTGACGATCGCCGCCCGGCCCGAGGTCATGCTCTGCTCGTTCGGGGACATGCTGCGGGTGCCCGGCAGCACCACCGATCTGTTCACGGTGCGGGCGCACGGTGGGGACGTCCGGGTCGTCTACTCGCCGTTGGACGCGGTCCGCCTCGCCGAGGCGCATCCCGACCGGCAGGTGGTCTTCTTCGCCGTCGGCTTCGAGACGACCGCGCCCGCGGCCGCGATGGCCGCGGTCACCGCGCGGCGCCGGGGCCTGACGAACTTCACGATGCTGGTCAGCCACGTGCTCGTCCCGCCGGCGATGCGGGCGGTACTCGCCTCGCCGGACAACCGGGTCGAGGCCTTCCTCGCCGCGGGCCACGTGTGCACCGTGATGGGCACCGCGCAGTACGAACCGATCGTCGCCGAGCATCGCGTCCCGATCGTCGTCACCGGCTTCGAACCGCTGGATCTGCTCGACGGTGTCCGCCACGCCATCACCGAACTCGAGGCCGGACGCACCACGCTCGTCAACGCCTACCCGCGGGCGGTGCGGCCCGAGGGCAACCCGTCGGCCCGCGCCATGCTCGAGGAGGTGTTCACCGTGTGCGACCGTCCCTGGCGGGGCATCGGGATGATCCCGGCCTCCGGCTGGCGGCTGTCCCCCGCCTGGTCGCAGCTGGACGCCGAGCTCCGCTTCGACATCGCGGACCTCACCGTCGCCGAGTCGGCCGACTGTCACAGCGGCGAGGTCCTCCAGGGCCGCCTGCGCCCACCGCAGTGCCCGTCGTTCGGGACGACCTGCACCCCGCGCCGTCCCCTCGGCGCGACCATGGTGTCCGCCGAGGGTGCCTGCGCGGCCTACTTCCAGCACCGCCGGCTGTCCGCCGTGGGCGGTGGACGGTGACCGCCCCCGTGCGCGCCGCCGACTGGAGCTGCCCCGCCCCGTTGCGCGAACACGCGCGGATCGTGCTGGGCCACGGCGGCGGCGGCATCCTGTCCGCCGAGCTCGTCGAACACCTCTTCCTCCCCGCCTTCGCCCCGCCAGGCCCCGACCCCGCCTCCCCCGGCACCGACGCCGCCGTCCTGGCGGACGCGGCGGTGCTGGCGGTCCCCGGCGGGCGGATCGTGTTCACCACCGACTCCTACGTCGTGCGGCCGCTGTTCTTCCCGGGCGGTTCGATCGGCGAGCTCGCCGTCCATGGCACCGTCAATGATCTGGCCTGTCGCGCGGCGATGCCGCTGGCGCTGTCGGCCGGGTTCATCCTCGAGGAAGGCCTCGAACTGGACCTGCTCGGACGGGTCGCGCAGGCGATGGGCCGGGCCGCGGCCACCGTCGGCGTCCCGATCGCCACCGGGGACACCAAGGTCGTCGAACGGGGCCTGGCCGACGGGCTCTACATCAACACCAGCGGCGTCGGGGTGGTTCCCGCCGGGGTCGACGTCCGCCCGGACCGCGCGGCGCCCGGCGACCGGGTCCTGCTGTCCGGACCGATCGGCGAGCACGGGATCGCCGTGCTCAGCGTCCGCGAGAACCTGGAGTTCGGCGGGGACGTCCACTCCGACACCGCCCCGCTGCACGGCCTGGTCGCGGCCATGCTCACAGCCACCCGCACCGGCGTGCACACACTGCGCGATCCGACCCGTGGTGGACTCGCGACGAGCCTGTGCGAGATCGCCGCGGCGGCCCGGGTCGGGGTGGAGTTCACCGAATCCGCCGTCCCCGTGCCCCCTGTCGTCGCGGCGGCCTGCGGCTTTCTCGGCCTCGACCCGCTGCACATCGCCAACGAGGGACGCCTGGTCGCGTTCGTCGCCGAGGCCGATGCCGACGCCGTGCTGGCCGCCATGCGGGCCCATCCCCACGGCCGCGACGCCGTCGCGATCGGGACGGTCACCGCCGAGCATCCCGGTGTGGTCGTCGCCCGCACGGCCTTCGGCGGCACCCGGGTCGTCGATCGCCCACTCGGCGAGTCCCTCCCCCGCATCTGCTGACCCGCCTCGGCCCGCCGACCAGGCAGGTCAGGAGACAGCGGCGATCCTGGTGACGCAGCCGGCGGCCGCCAGGTAGACTTGGGCGTGACCGCCGGGGTCGAGGCGGACGGTCGGCGCGTCCGGGCTGGCGGTCACGACGTCGATGTCCTCACCGGAGGCGACATCGCGCAGCACGAGATCGCACGTGTCGCTGCCGTTGAAGTCGCGGACCTGGATCTCGACGGCCCCCGGCGCCTGGAACGCGGTGCTGTCGCCGTTGTGCTGCACGGTGAAGGGCAGCGGCGCGTCGCCCGCGCCGTCGATCGACTGGAGGACACAGCCGGGATCGGCCGGCGCGACGTCCAACGCGAAGTCACCGACCAGGTGCATCTGGTAGCTCTCCTCCCCGTAGACCGCGCTGGCCGGCAGGGAGAGACCGGGCGGGTTGGCGGCGGTGTCGGACGCGGTGACCGTGCAGCCCACGTCGTCCCCGGACTGATGGTCGGAGATCATCAGTCGCCACGGCCCGGTCGCGGAGTAGGTGAAGGTCGACGACTCCCCCGACCCGTCCGATCCATCCGATCCGTCATTGCCGCCCATCAGCACCACGACCGTGACGATCGCGGCCGCCACCAGCACGACGGCGCCCGCGCCCAGCGCGAACACCCGCCCGCGCCGCCTCGACCGAGCCGCCCGCCCGCCGCCGCCGCTGCCGCTGCCCGTGTTCATCGTGGAACCGTCCGCGGGCCCGCCCGGTCCCCGCGTCGCGGTGCCGGAGAGATTCCACGGCGGGGTACCTCCGGACGCCCCGGCGCCCACCGGACCCATCGCCGCGGCGAACGGCGGCGGGCTGGCCGACGGGGCCGGTGTCACCACGGTCTCGGGAACCGTCCAAGCCGGCCCGGCACCGCCAGCGCCGCCAGACGCGTGGAGGCCACCGGCACCGGCAGCACCCGGCGATCGGGCGGGCCGGGCCGAGATGGTCGATCAGGGCGAGGCGCAGCTGGGCGGCGGTGGGACGGTCGGTGGGACGGTCGGTGGGCTCGCGGGACAGGGCCTGGCGGACGAGTTCGTGCAGCGCTTCGTCGATCCGCGAGTAGTCGACCCGCGGTTCCTCGTGCACGATCCGATAGGCGATCGCCTCGGCCGGGCCCTGCCCGTACGGCGGGCTTCCGGTGGCGGCGTAGCAGATCAGGCCACCCCAGGCGAACACGTCCGCGGCCGCGTCGATCCCGCCGGTGACCAGCTGCTCGGGCGAGAGCCAGCCCGGCGTGCCGATCAACGTCCCGGTGACGGTGAGCTGACCGGCGTCGCGCACCGCCGCCACCCCGAAGTCGATCACGATCGGGCCGTGCGTCGTCCACATGACGTTGGATGGTTTGAGGTCGCGGTGGATGAGACCCGGGCCGTGGATGGACACGAGCGCGTCGGCGAGACCCGCGGCGAGGCGACGCTGGTCGGCGACGGCCAGCACGCCGTGGCGGGCGACCTGCTGTTCCAGGGTGGGAGCGGCGAGGAACTCGGTGGCGATCCACGGCGGGTCGGCGGTGATGTCGAAGTCGAGCAGGGTGGCGGTGTGGCTGCCGCGGACCCGGAAACAGGCCTGCAGCTCCCGCTGGAACCGGACCCGGAAGTTGGGGTTGTCCGCCAGCTCCGACCGAATGATCTTGATGGCCACCTGGCCGAGTGGACCGTCACCCAGGTAGACCACGCCCATCCCGCCGCCACCGAGCCGGCCCAACAGGCGATGCGGCCCGACCTGCACCGGGTCGGACAGGCGTAGGGCGGCGACCGCGACCGGCGCCGGATCGGTGGACATCGTGTGATCCTCTCCTCAGCCCGGACGCGAGCCACCCGGACGAATCACCTCAGCCCGAACGGAAGGCCCGCCGACGGACCACAGCGGCAAATCCTCTGGATCGTAACGAGGTACCCGTCGCTGTCCACCAGCGGCGACCGCCACCGTCACCCACCACCCACCGCCCGTCGGACGTCCGACCTGCGACACCATCCGCTGTCCACAGGGCCCGCGGGGGCCGCGCCGGCACTGTCCACAGCCGGCGACCCACGGCGCTGGCCCCCGACGGGGCGACCGTAGGGTGAAGTCATGACCGTGCCTGTCGGCCCCGCGGAGCTTGCCCGTCCCACCGGCATGCGGCCACCCGCGGCCGAGGCCGGGGCCGAAGAGGTGCTGCGGCGGATCTTCGGGTACGACGCGTTCCGCTCCGGCCAGCGCGAGATCATCGACCATGTCGTGGGCGGCGGCGACGCGCTGGTACTCATGCCGACCGGTGGTGGCAAGTCGCTGTGCTACCAGATTCCCGCCCTGGTCCGGTCGGGCACCGGCGTCGTCATCTCCCCGCTGATCGCCCTCATGCAGGACCAGGTCGACGCCCTGCGGGCCCTCGGCGTGCGAGCCGGTTTCCTCAACTCCACCCAGGACGTCGGCGAGCGCCGGGCGGTCGAGGGCGCGCTGCTCGCCGGCGAACTCGACCTCGTCTACCTGGCGCCGGAGCGGCTGCGGGTAGAGGCGACGACCCGCCTGCTCGACCGGGCGTCGATCTCCCTGTTCGCCATCGACGAGGCGCACTGCGTGGCCCAGTGGGGGCACGACTTCCGGCCTGACTACCTCCAGGTCTCGATGCTGCACGAACGCTGGCCCACGGTGCCGCGGATCGCGCTGACGGCGACGGCCACCCCGGAGACGCACCGGGAGATCACCGCCCGCCTCGAACTCGCCGACGCCCACCACCACGTCTCGAGCTTCGACCGGCCGAACATCCAGTACCGCATCGAGTCGAAGAAGGAGCCGAAGGCACAGCTGTTGGAACTGCTGCGCACCGAGCACGCCGGTGACGCCGGCATCGTCTACTGCCTGTCGCGCGCCTCGGTGGAGCGCGTCGCCGAGTTCCTGGTCGCCCAGGGCATACCCGCGTTGCCGTACCACGCGGGCCTCGACGCCCGGGTCCGTGCCGCCAACCAGTCCCGCTTCCTGCGGGAGGATGGCATCGTGATGGTGGCGACCATCGCGTTCGGCATGGGCATCGACAAGCCGGACGTCCGTTTCGTCGCCCACCTCGATCTGCCCAAGTCCGTCGAGGGCTACTACCAGGAGACCGGCCGCGCCGGGCGGGACGGGCAGCCCTCCACCGCCTGGCTCGCCTACGGCCTGCAGGATGTCGTCCAGCAGCGGCGGCTCATCGACTCCTCACCCGGCGACGTGGCGCACCGTCGCCGGCTGTCCACCCATCTGGACGCGATGCTCGCGCTGTGCGAGACCGTCGAGTGTCGCCGGGTCGGCCTGCTCGCCTACTTCGGTCAGCACGGCACGCGGCCCTGCGGCAACTGCGACAGCTGCCTGCGCCCGCCCGAGTCGTTCGACGGCACGATCCCCGCCCAGAAGCTGCTGTCCACGGTCCTGCGCCTGGACCGGGAACGCAACCAGCGGTTCGGCGCGGGCCAGTCCATCGACATTCTGCTCGGCCGGCGCACCCCGAAGGTCGAACAGCATCGCCATGACGCCCTCAGCGTCTTCGGCATCGGCACGGACCTGCGCGAACTCGAATGGCGCGCCGTCGTGCGCCAACTGCTCGCCCAGGGCCTGCTGGCCGTGCAGGGTGAGCACGGCACCCTGGCGCTGACCGAGGCCAGCGCCGAGGTGCTGCGCGGTTCCCGTTCGGTCTCCCTGCGCCGCGAACCGGCCCGTCCCCCGCGTACCAGCACGGGCGGCGCCCGCGGTGACGGCGGCGCCGAGGGCGGGGGCCGTACCCGCGCGGAGGGCGGCGGCGGGCGGTCCCGGCGGGGCGCGGCGGCCCCGGTGGAGCTCTCGGCCGAGGCCGCGCCGGTGTTCGAGGCGCTGCGGGCGTGGCGAGCGGCGAGCGCCAAGGAGCAGAGCGTGCCGGCGTACGTCATCTTCCACGACGCCACACTGCGCGAGATCGCCAACCGCCGGCCGGTTGATCTGGCCGCGCTGGCCGGCATCAGCGGGGTTGGCGAGAACAAACTGGCGAAATACGGCCGGCAGATTCTCGAGGCTCTGGCGGAATTCTCCGGATGACGGTAGGGCGATTCGGCTAGCCTTCTTGCGGTCAATACAATCCACCACTCCGGGAAGAGCGATCTCGAATGCCGGATCCGCGTCCCCGCACGTTCCCCGCCCACCTTCGTCCGCTGCGGGCAGAGCGCGACACCGCCCGGCCCGACACCGCCGCGTCCCCGCCGCCCGCCGAGAACGTCTTCCCCCGGGTCAGCGGGCCGCGGGGCCCGCGACTGAGTCTGTGCGGCGGTGATGACGGTGCCGCCCGGCGACGGTGGCGCGGCGGTGAGACCGTCCGGATGGCCGGCCGGGCCTGCATGCTCGAGGGGGACCCGGCCGAACGGCGCGGCACCGACGACGCGTGGGTGCTGCGCGAGGGCACGGCCCGTGTCGTCGGCCCGAACCCGCGGCCGGTGTGGTTCCGCCATGTGCTGGTCCGGCAGCCCGGTGACCGTGGGCACGCCCTGCTCGCCACCGTCGACGGCCAGTTGCAGCTGCTCGCCGAGATCGGTGGCCGCGCCGGGTTACCCAGCCTCGTCGCGGGCCAGCTCACCGCCGCCGAGGGGGTGCTGCTGTCGGCCCGGCCGGCTGGCCGCAGCTGGCGGGAGATGTTTGGCCCGCCGGCGCCGCGCCGGATGCCACCACCCGACCAGGCCCGGGCCATCGCGTTGCTGCGGGTCGCCGCCGGCGTCGGTGACGTTCTCGCCGCCCTGCACGATTCGGGCTACAGCCACCGCGCGGTCACACCGGACGCGGTGCTGCTGCCCGGGGCCAGTCGATCCCGTCCCTCGGTCGTGGCCAGGCCGGTGGTGCTGCGCGACCTGGGCCTCGCCGCGGTCGCCCGGCTCGCCGGCGAAGGCCCCGCCGAATACCGCGCGCCGGAACAGGAACGCTACGGTCTGCCCGGCCCGCGCATCGGACCACGTACCGACGTGTTCCGCCTGGCGGCGATGGCCTACCACGGGCTGGCCGGGGTGGCGCCGGGCCGAGGCGGACTTCCCGCACCGCTGCGCGGCTGCCGGCTGCCGTTTCCGGTGGCCCAGACCCTCGACGAGGTACTCCTGCGCGCTCTCGACCTCGATCCGAACCGACGCCCCGCGCGTATCCGGGTCCTCGCGGATGCCTTCCGCCTCGGCGCCCATCATCTCACCCGCATGAGCCTCTGACCCGCGAAGAACCGCGCCCGCCACACCGCTATGACCGGACCGCACCGGCTCCGACAAAGGCCCTGGCCACAGGTTTGACATAACACTTTGATGCTGGTCACGCCATCGGTTCCCGACCACTCCCCACAGCACCGTGTATCATCTCACACTGTCTTTCGTTACCGTGACCTCCGGGTCAGCATGGGGTAATTCCGGTTCCGATCACCTGTCACAGGTGATGCGCGAACCATCGAGCGGCGGCAAAGAGGTGATTCATGGGTGCCACCGACACCCAGACCATCAGCGACCTGGTCGATACGGCCAGCTATCCGATCGGCGAACCCACCAGCACCCAGTGGTGGAACGTCGTATCACGGGCACGACACGACCTGGCTGCCAACGGCTGCAGCGTGCTACCGGGATTCATTGCGCCGACGGCCTTCGGCCACCTGGCCGAAGAATGTTTGTCCATAGCCGGGCTCGGCTATGATCGCATCGAGGACGTCAACGCCTACAACATTCCGGTCGACGCGGCGCTCCCCGCGGACCATCCCGGCCGGCACATCATGCGGCGGGGCAACGCCTTCGTGGCCCGCGACCAGATACCGGCGGGATTCGACATCCACCGCCTGTACCGAAACGCCGAGTTCCAGCATTTCGTGGCCGCCTGTTTTGGCCTGCCCGTCGTGCACGAACTGGCCGATCCGCTCGCCGGCCTGTGCCTGAACGTGATCTCGCCGGGCCTGGAACACCCGTGGCACTTCGACACCAACGAGTTCGCGGTCAGCATTCTCACCCAGGCGGCCCAGACCGGCGGCACGTTCGAGTACTGCCCGAACATCCGCACCGCGCAGGCGGAGAACTTCGACGACGTGCGGGCGGTCCTGCGCGGCACCGGTGACCGTCTCGTCCACCGGCTGGCGCTGCGTCCCGGCGACCTGCAGCTCTTCCTCGGCCGCTACTCGATGCACCGGGTCAGCCCCGTCCAGGGTGGCACCGCCCGGCACTGCGCGATCTTCGCCTACACCGAACGCGCCGGTGTGATCGGCAGCCGGGAGCGTACCCGGCAGCTGTTCGGCCGCTTCCTGCCCGAGCACGAGAGCGCCGACGCCGGTGCCGTCCGCGTCGACGCCCTGCTCGACTAGCCGCCGCATCCGCCCCGCCCGCCCCGCCATCGCCCCTGCGTGACCGTCGCCCGACAGCGCACCACAGATCGTTCGAGGAGAAGCGCCCGCGTGCATCACGACAACGTCAGCACCGCCGCCGGTTCCAACGACAGGATATTCGACGAAAAAGGCTTCGACGAAAGCGGCAAGGTCTCGCTCGACCACATCTACACCCAACCCGATCCACGCGCCTACTTCACCACCTTACGGCGCCTCGACTATGTTATTCCCGAGCTTGCCAAGCCCTTCTTCGGCCAGCTTGTCGACGAGCACGGAGGCCGGCGGGGTCGGGCGCCGGTCATCCTCGACGTCGGCTGTTCCTACGGGGTGAACGCCGCGCTGCTGCGCTGCGACCTGACGATGGCGGACATGTACGCCCGGTACGCCGGTCTCCCCGCCGGCGGGGAGACCGGCCCCGCCTCGCTCGCGGCTCGGGACCGCGCGTTGACGGGCGCGCACCGCGGCCCGACCACCCCCCGTTTCATCGGGCTGGACAGCTCCCGCCCCGCCATCGCCTATGCGCTGGCGGCCGGGTTCCTCGATGACGCGGTCTGCGCCGATCTGGAGAACCGCGAACCGACCAGCCAGGAACAGGCGCTGCTCGCCGAGGTGGACCTGGTGGTGTCCACGGGTTGCATCGGCTATATCGGCGCCCCCACCATAGAGCGGATCGCCCGTGCCGCCGACGAACACCGACGGCCGGCGATGGCTCATTTCGTCCTGCGTATGTTCCCGTTCGACCCGATCGCCGATGCGCTGGGCGCCCTCGGCTACGAGACCGAACGCGTCGATGGTGTGTTCCCGCAGCGCAGGTTCGCCTCGGCCCGCGAACGCGAGCAGGTGCTGGACACCCTCGCCACGGTCGGCGTCGATCCGCGTGGTCTTGAGGCCGACGGCTGGCTGTACGCCGAGCTGCACATCTCCCGTCCCCGCGGCACCGCCTCACTCGCCGCCGTTAGCACCTCCACCGCCACGGCCACCGGCGCCTCCCGCGCCCAGGCCCACGGCACCCGCGGCGGCACCACGCTGACCGCGTGACCAACCTGATCGCCCAGGTCAGGCCTGCTCCGGCGAGCCGGATCAGGTGATGGTCAGGCATCTCGACACATATCCAGCCACGATGGAACCGCCCGACTCCACGAACGATGCCCCATCGGACAAACCGAGGCCACGATTGAACGCCACGACCTTCGCCCACGATGACCAGCTGCCGCGGGTCCCGCTGCCCAGCCTCGCCGACAGCTGCGAACGGTTCCTCGCCTGGTCCGCGCCGCTGCTCACCGAGGCGGAACGAGCCGAGACCGCCGCCGCCGTCGCCGCGTTCCAGGCTCCGGACGGTCCCGGCCCGATCCTGCACGCGGCCCTCGAGCGCTATGACGCGACCGACGGTGTGCACAGCTGGCTGGACGACTTCTGGGACTCCCGCTACCTGGGCCGCCGCGACCGCATCGCGCTCAACGCCAACTACATCTTCCTGTTCGCCGGCACCCCCGCGAACGACTCCTCGTCGTTGGACGCCGATGGCCAGGCCCAGCTCGAACGCGCCGCCGGTCTGATCACCGCCGCGGTCGACTACAAGCTGCGGCTGGACGACGAGCGGATCGCCCCGGTCCTGCAACGCGGCACCCCGCTGTCGATGGCCCAGAACACGTTCCTGTTCTCCACCACCCGCATCCCGGGCGCCGTCCAGGACACCGTCCGGACCCCCTACAGCGCCGAATGGCCTGGCCCGTCGACCGCACGCCATATCGTGGTGTTCCACCGCGGCAACCCCGTGCGCATGGACGTCATCGGCCCCGACGGCAGCCCGTACGCCCTCGCCGATCTGGTCGCGGGCCTCGCCGCCGTGGTCAAGCAGACCCCGCGCCGCGCCGCCGCGGACGGCGCCGTCGGCCATCTCACGACGAAGGCACGCGCCGCCTGGGCGGACAGCCGAGGCCGCCTGCTCGCGCTCGACCCGGCCAACCAGCAGGCTCTCGACACGATCGAGACAGCCCTGTTCTGCGTGTGCCTGGAAGACGAGAACCCCACCGACGACCTCGCCACCTGCGACCGGCTGCTGCACGGCGACGCGGCCAACCGCTGGTTCGACAAGGCCGTCTCCCTGATCGTCTTCCCGGACGGACGGGCTGGCATCAACGTCGAACACTGCGGCCTGGACGGCACCACCATCCTCAGCTTCGTGGACGATCTGCTCACCACCTCCCCCCAGGAGCACGCGGTGAGTTCAGGGGCGCGGGCGCAGGGCCTGCCCACGATCGACGCGGTCACGTTCGTCCTCGACGACGCGCTGCGCGCCGACATCGCCGCGGCGGACGAGTCGTTCGCCGCCTTCGCCGCCGCGACCGCCTCGATGACCCTGCGCATCGACGATTTCGGCCAGAACGAGGCCAAGCGCCTGCGGATGTCCCCCGACGCCTTCGTGCAGCTCGCCTACCAGCTCGCCCACGTGCGGGCCAAGGGCCATGTCGGCGCCACCTACGAGTCGATCGCGACCCGGGCCTGGCGCCGTGGACGCACCGAGGCGATGCGGGTCGTCACCCCCGAGGTCCTCGCGTTCGTCGCCGCGATGGGCGACCCCACCGCGACCGCGGACACCCGACGGGCCGCCTTCCGCACCGCCGCCCAGGCCCACGTCACGCGGGCGAAGGACTGTCAGGCCGGCCGGGCTCCCGAGCAGCACCTGTGGGAACTGCAGTTCATCGCCCGCCGACAGGGCGACGAACTCGGGGTCCACGAGCCGCTCGCCCTGTACGAGACGCCCGGCTGGGTGAAGACCCGTGACGACTTCCTGAGCACGAGCTCCGCACCGTCGGTCAACGTCGAGTTCTTTGGCTTCGGCTCGACGAGCAGCCAGTGCGTCGGCGCGGCGTACGTCCTGCTGCCCGAGACGTTCAATCTCTACCTGAGCACCCCCCGAACCGTCGCGGACGGCCTGCACCGGTTCGCCACCGAGCTCCGTCAGGCCCTGCACGAGCTGCGGGATCTGCTCGCCTCGGAGGAACCGCCCGCGCGGTAGCGCGTCACCCGCGCAGACGGCGGGGACAGCACGCCGTTGTGGTCACGACGCGTCATCCCGCCCCGCCCGGCCCCGGCCCGGTCTCGGTGGCCAGGCCGGGCGGGCCATCGCTCAGCGCCGCGGCAGCCGGCTGGGCCCGACATGTCGGTCGAGCCATTCCCGCAGGACCCGCATCTCCCGCCAGGCGGCCGCGACCCGCACCGCGCACTCCGGCTCCGCCAGCCATGACGGTTCACCGAAATCCCGGGACACCGTCAGCGTGCGGTGACGCAACAGCGCGATCCGCGGATGGTCGGCATCGAACCCGCGGGGCCGGGTCCTGAGCTGGTCACCGGAGACCTCATAGCCGCCGGCACGCAACGCGGCGACCACCGCCTCGAGCTTCGAACCACTCCCCTCGTCCGCGACGGCCACCCGCAGGCGTTGCACCTGGTCCGACGCGGTCTGCCAGTAGCCGGAGCCGACCATCAGCCCCCGGGCCGAGACCTGCACGTAGCCGCCGCCGGTGATGTACGCCCCCATCGCCGTCTTGTACGGCGATTTGTCCTTCGCGAAACGGACATCGCGATGCGGCCGGAACACGTGCGGCTCCCCGAACTCCGGCTCAAGCTCGGCCAGCAGCGCGAGCATCGGCCCCCGCACGGCCTTCTCGTACGTATCACGATGATCAGACCAGTATGTCCTGCTGTTATCCGCTTCCAGCCCCTCGTAGAAGATCATCGCTTCGGTGGGGAACCCGGCGAACTCCGACATCGGACCTCCTGGCGAGACAACAGGGCCGTCGGCGAGCACCTTCGCCCGGATCGGCGGCGCAGGGCACGAGCCACGGTGGCGCGCCGGCGACATCGCAGGCCGTGTCCGTCTCATCCCGCTGCGCCGACGAGGCCGCGGGCTCCCGACCGACCACTTCTACCTCACCCGAACGGATCGGCGAAAACAGGCCCCCATCGCCCGCCGACCGACACGAACCGGACAGCCCCCCACGACCACAACAGCGGGAAATTTCGGACGCCAGGAGAATCCTACCCAGGACTTGCCAACCAACCGGGCGCGCCTAGACTCGAAACCGCGCCAGCGTCGGCCGGCGTGCGCATCCGACCGGGCAAACACCTCACGACCGTCAGCGGAATTATCGGGAACAGTCAGGTACACTATTTCCTGCCGCACCCGGATTCTCATCCGAAACGCTCGGATGGCGAGGCTCTCGCACACCCGGCCGGCCCGATGTCGGCACCCGGCACATCAGACCTGCCCAGGAATATCCGGCGACATTGACGGAGGATGCCCTCGATGCACACCGACGTCAACCTGTCACCCGGCGGGGGCGGGGCGAATGCTGGCATCGGCATGGTCACCGACGTTCCCGCGCTACAGGCCATCGATGTTCGGATTCGCCGCGGCGCTCGGCGGCGGGGCCGCGGCGGCCACGAGGTCATCCACGGCATGTCGTTCACGATCCCGAGCGGCCGTGTTGTCGGCGTGATCGGGCCGAGCGGCTCGGGTAAGACCACACTGCTACGAGCGATTGTCGGCGTGCAGTCCGCGGTGTCGGGCGATCTGCGGGTTCTGGGATACACCTCCGGCGACGCGTGCCTGCGCCGCCGTGTGGGTTATGCCACCCAGTCCGCTTCGGTGTACGGCGATCTGACCGTCCTGGAGAACCTGCGGTACTTCACCGAGATAATGCGGGCTGGCATTCCCGGTGATCCGGCCTGGTCCCCGGGTTATCTCGACGCGCTGCTGACCCAGGTCGGTCTCACCGAGCAGGCGAATATCCTGGTGAACCAGCTTTCCGGTGGCCAGCGCTCCCGGGTGTCCCTGGCCGCGGCGATGATCGGTGGCACGGATGTGCTCGTGCTGGACGAGCCCACGGTCGGAGCCGATCCCCTGCTACGCCGACGTCTGTGGTCCGATCTGCGGGAGCTGGCCCGCGACGGTATGACGATCTTCGTCAGTTCACACGTGATGGACGAGGCCGCCCGATGCGACCACCTCCTTCTGATCTACTCCGGTCGGCTCCTCGCCCAGGGAGCTCCATCGGAGCTGCTCGCCACGACGGACTGCAACGATCTCGAGGAGGGATTCGTCCGCCTGCTGGAACGCTCCGCCGCATCGGCCGGCCAGGCATCCCCGACCGTCCCGACCACGACGGTCCCGACCACGGCGGCGCCCTCGGACGGCGTCCCGGATGCCGCGGCCCCGACGCCGACCGCGGGTCCACATCCGTCCGGCGTCGCACCGTGCCCCACTCGCCGCCCGGTGGATGCCCGACGCACCGGCGCCACGGCGGGACGCGTCCTGCGGCAGCTCGCGCGGGACCGGCGCACCCTGGCGCTCGTTCTGCTGCTGCCACCGGCGCTGCTGCTCACGCTGCGCCTGCTCTTCCACCACTCGCCCGCCACGTTCGGGCGGGTCGGACCGGCGCTGCTGGGCATCTTTCCGCTGATGACGATGTTCTTCGTCACGTCGGTGGCGATGTTGCGTGAGCGCACGTCCGGCACGCTCGAGCGCCTGATGACGACCCCGGTCGGTCGCAGCGACCTGCTGGTCGGCTACGGGTTGGCGTTCGCCGTCCCAGCCGCGACCCAGGCCGCGCTCGCCACCGCGCTCACCGTCGGCCCGCTGGGCCTCGACGTTCGCGGATCGGCGTCGATGCTGTTCGTGGCGGCGATCCTGAGTTCGTTTCTGGGCACGTCCCTCGGGCTCTGGATGAGCGCGTTCGCCCGCACCGAGTTCGAGGCCGTCCAGTTCATCCCCGCCGTGCTCATCCCCCAGTTCATGCTGTGCGGAGTGCTGGTGCCTCGGCACACCATGCTGCCCGCCCTCGACACACTGAGCGCGCTGATGCCGATGACCTATGTCGTCGACTCCATGGCGCAGCTGAGTCGTTCCCGTACCGTGGACGGCCGACTCGCGCTGGACCTCGGCATCGTGATCTGTTGCACGCTCGCCGCGCTTGGCCTGGCCGCTGTCACACTGCGTCGCCAACACCCCTGAGCACGCCGCGAATCCGGGCGAGCGGATATCCACCGTCACCACATCGTTCGTTCCCGTAGCCGACCGCGCCATGACAGAACAGCCCTGCCCGGATGGTCGGCGTGTATCGGGCTACCATCTCCGTGGTGGCTGTCGAGTTCGGCCATGCGCGACTGTGCGCGTGCGTCACCAGCAATCAACACGGACAGCGGTCAACACGGACAGCGGTCGGCACCGATGCAGGCAGAGCGCCACCAGCGGGCTGCGCCATCGGAAGTCCTTGACGCCAGGCGCGGCGGACGAGCCCACCCACACACTCAGGCGCGGAGAGGATGGTCGTCGGTGGATGGATGAGTCCGGTCACGGATTCCCCGCCGATGACAGTCGTCCCGACCCGCCAGCCGGCAACCGGTCGCGTCGGCGAATCGAGTCAACCGAGATGACCGACATCACATCGATGCCACAGTCGCCGTCACCGTCGGTGGCACCGCGGCCGCCCGCCGCGGACGCCCCGACACCGGACGGCTCCGATCGCAGCGGCGAGCGAAGCGGCGAGCGAAGCGGCGAGCGGCCCGAGCCGGCCGGTTCGCCCGTCGACGCCGGCGCCGAGCCGGCCAGCGGTGGAGATCCGCCCCCGTCCGCCGATCCGCTCCTCGCCACGACCGCGGAACTCGCGCAGCTGCGACGCAAACTCGGGATGCCGGACATCGCCGAGGTCCGGCGGGCCGAACGTGAACGCCGCCGCGGCATGAACCGGGCGGCTCCGGCGGACGCGGCGGATGCCGCGACCCGGCGCCCCACCGGCGACACCATTGATCATCAGCCTGGGCACGGCTACGGCCACGGCCGGCAGTTCGGTCACGAACCCACCCGGGAGCATGGCCGCGGTCGGGAGCCCTCGTACCCAAGCGACCCCGAACGCGGGCCGGAGCCCGCGTTCTCGGGCCCGCGGATACCGGGCGGGCGGACGGGCGAGCCGGTGGGTCGCGTCCACCCGCCGGGGAGTTCTCCCGGCGAGCAGCGGGCTGACGGCGCACATGGCGACACCGGCACGGGGGCTGGTACCGCAGGCGGCGCTGGGACACGGGCGGGCACGGACGGACCGGGACCGCGGGCGGGCACGGATCGCCGGATGCCCACGCAGGCCCAGCAGCGCCCAGCCGTGGTCGAACCTGTCCGGCGGGTGGAGACCTACGACCCGGAGAAGACGCAGATCCTGCGTGGCCTGCACGGCCGACGGGTGCCGGGTGTCGACAGTTTCCGGGTGCGGCACGCGCCGTCCGCCGAGGGGCTCATCCCGATGTCCGGCACGTTGACCGGGGAGTTCTTCCTGGGGTCGCTCACCCGGCCCGACCGCTCCGCGAGCCCCACTGAGGGTGACGGTCACGGCCAGCGTGACCAGGGCCAGCGTGGTCCGGCTCAGCGCGGTCAGGGCCAACGTGGCCAGGGGCGCCGTGGGGGCGGGACGACGGCCGGCTCGCACGCCCGGCGCACCACACTCGTCGAGCCGGTCGACTACGGTCTCGACGACCTCTCGGTGGACGTCGAGACCGGGTCGAAGCATCGCGCGGAGCGCACGACCAAGGGCTCGTCGCGGTCCCGGGCGATCTGGACCCTGGTCGACCAGGTGCTCTCCAGCGGGACCAACGCCGGCATGTCGTTCGTGATCGCCCACAGCGTCAGTCCGTCCGAGTTCGGCGCGTTCGCCATCGCGTTCGCGATCTTCTCGCTGATGATCGGCTTCTCGAAGGCCGCGGGCACGTCGCCGTTGGGCATCCGGTTCGCGGGCGCCTCACCCGCGGTGTTCCGTGGCGCCGCGGCGGCCGGGACGGGCACGGCGTTCGCCGTCGGGTTGTTCTCCGGTGTCGTCACGCTGTTCGCGGGGCTGTCGGTCGGCGGGTCGGTCGGTGCGTCGCTGGTCGCGATGGGGCTCGTCTTCCCGGCGCTGTTGCTGCAGGACGCCTGGCGACAGGTGTTCTTCGCCGAGGGACGGCCGGCGGCGGCCGCCGCCAACGACGCGGTGTGGGCGGTCGTCCAGTTCGGGGCGATCTTCGCCCTGATCGTCCAGGATGTGTCGACGTCCTGGGCGATGCTGGCGGCGTGGGGCGGGGCCGCGGGGGTGGCGGCTCTGCTCGGTCTGTACCAGGCGGGCTTCAACCCGGCGACCAGGCAGGTGAAGTCATGGCTGGTCGAGCACCGCGACATCAACGGCTACATGTGCGCCGAATATCTCACCGTCCAGGGCGCGCAGCAGGCCTCGACACTGCTGCTGGGCACCCTGGGGGCGATCGACCTCGTGGGTGCGCTGCGCGGCGTGCAGACCCTGCTCGGGCCCACCACGATCCTCGCGGTCGGGATCGTGAGCTGGGCGATCCCGGAGTTCTCCCGGCGCAAGGACATGTCGGCGCCGGCCCGCATCCGGGCGGCGTACGCGCTCTCCGGCGTCATCGTCGCCGTGGGTGTGATCTGGGGAACCGTTTTTCTGCTCCTGCCGGCGAGCGTCGGTCACTCCCTGCTGGGCCCCACCTGGGACCAGACCCACCACCTGCTCGCGCTGTCGATCATCCAGCAGGCCGGCCCCGCGGCCACGGTGGGTCCGGCGTGCATGCTCTACGCTCTTGGCAAGGCAAAACTGACCTTCCGCGCCAATGCCATCCTCGCCCCGCAACTCCTAGTCTACCCCGTGATCGGGCTGCACTTCGGCGGGGCCACCGGCGCGGTAGTCGGCTATATCGCCGCTTTCTGGATCACCGTTCCCTTCTGGTACCTCCTGGTCGCGAGCGCTGCCCGGGATGCGGCGCGGGATGCCGCCGGGGACGCCGCACCGCAGGCCGACGGCGCCACAAACACCAGTGGTGCCACGACGACCGGCGGTGTCACGACAACCGGCAGCACCACGACGACCGGCGGTGTCACGAAGACCGATGCCGAACGGACGACCGCCACGGCGGCGGACGACACGACGACCGAGACGGATGCCGCTCCATGACCCGAACTGCCTTCGTCGCCGACCGGCGGCCACGGGGGATCCCCCGTGGCGCTACCAGGCAGCCCGGGGCGAACCAGCATCTGGGTAGGATTTCGATCGGCGCCGAGACCGTTCCAGTAGATGAAGCCTGGCCAGGTCCGGGTGGGGGGTTGCGATGAATCTGCGTGTCCTGTACCGATCGGTTGGCTCGGAGAACAAGAAGAACCGGCCGGAGTACTACAGCAAGCAGCTCGCGCTCGAGTCCCTTCTGCGGGCGGCCGCGCAGGTGAAGGTTCCGATGTCGATCCACTTCGTCAACGACGGAACCATCCCGGCCGACCGGCTGTCGCTGATGGCCGAGGCCGGGGAGATCGTCCCGGTCAGCTGCGGCAGCAACCGAGCCTCCTACCGCCATGTGCTGCGCATGCCTCGGCTGCGCCGCTGGGCCGAGGATGATCTCGTCTGGTTCGCCGAGGACGACTACCTCTACACCGAGCAGGCCCTGTCCGCTCTGGTCTCGGCCGCCCAGGCCCGTCCGGACATCGACTACTTCACGCTGTACAGCACATTGCGTTTCAGCGCCACCTCCACCCGTCGGCGGCCCGCGATGGAGCAGAGCTCCAACGACCAGCTCGGCCTACCCCGCTTCGACGGTGTGCCGTGGAACCGGGCCGCGTCCACCACCAGCACGTTCGGTGTGCGGATCGGGGCCCTGCTGGCGGACGAGCGGCTGCTGCGGGCCATCCCGTTCGTCGGTGGCGCCTTCGACCGGGCGACCTGCCTGGCGTTGCAGGGCTACCAGCCGTTCCAGCTGGCGGATCTCGGTGGCGAGCCGCCCGCGGTGGAGCCGCCCACGGCCGCCCGGCGGGCCGCCCGGCGGGCGGCCCTCACCAGCGTCCGGCTCACGCTCAACGCGGTGGCGCTGACCCGCCCGGAGCGGCGCTGGCGAACGATGCTGGTGCCCGAGCCGTCGCTGGCCACCCATCTGGAGCTGGACGACGCGTTGGCCGCTGGCCGTGACTGGGCGGCCGAGGCGGCGAGCGTGACAGCGTGGTCGCAGGCCCGCACCGCGGTCAGCACCATCGGCGGGGGTGGCGGATCAGGGTCGCCCGCGCCCGAGGTCGCCGCGTCCGGCGGTGGCTTCGGTGGGTCGCCGGGAGCAGGGTCGCGGAAGCCATCGGTGGCATGAGCCGACGCCGCCTGGCGCTCACGGTGATCGCGGTGCTCATGCTGGTCGCCACGGGGCTCGGTGCGTGTTCGTCCTCGTCGTCCTCGCCCGCACCCGGGCCGCGGACCACCGGGGTGCGCTGGGTGTCGGGATCCAACGGCAACTATCCGAGCGAGGTCAACGCCTGGGGGACGTTCGCCGGGCGTCAGAGCGGCCTGGCCATCGTGTTCACCGACCGGCGGAGCTGGAACGGCCTGGTCGCCGCCGGCTGGCCGACGTCCGCGTTCACCCGCGAGGCGTTCCCGGGTGAACTCTCGATCGCCCAACCGCTGTACCCGCAGGACGGCAACGAGGCGGCCTGCGCCCGCGGCGAGTACGACCGGTACTGGAGCCAGTTCGGCACCACGTTGACGACGTACGGCCGCGCCGACGCCTATGTGCTTCTGGGCTGGGAGTTCAACGGCGGCTACATGTACTGGCATGTGCGCGATGTCGAGGCGTGGAAGACCTGTTTCCGCCGGACCGTGACCGCGATCCGTTCCACCGACCCGGCCGTGCGGATCGACTGGAACATGAACGCCCACAACGACACCCTGCCCGTGGGCAAGGAGGACGTGTGGGCGGCCTACCCCGGTGACCAGTACGTCGACATCGTCAGCATCGACGCCTACGACCACTACCCGGCCTCGCTGACCCAGGCGACCTGGAACAGGCAGTGTCACCTGCGGTCCGGGCTGTGCACGGTGATCCAGTTCGCCCGGGATCACGGCAAGAAGTTCGCGGTGCCCGAGTGGGGCGTGGTCCGCAGCGCCGGTGGCGGCGGCGACAACCCGTTCTACGTCAGCCGGATGTACGAGACGTTCGCCGCGAACGCCCAGAACCTGGCGTACGAGGCCTACTACCGGACCGCCGAGGACGGCAACGTCAAGTCCTCGCTGACCAACCCGGACCTCAATCCCAGGGCGTCCCAGCGCTACCTGCAGCTGTTCGGCCCCAGCACCAGCTGAGCACGGGCGCCCCGGGAGTGCCCCGGGGCGCCCGTGCTCAGGCCGCTCAGACGAGGCTGGCGTCGAGATCCTTGCGGATCTCCTCGGGGGTCACCGTCGGCTCGTAGCGGCGCACGACATTACCCTCGCCGTCGACGAGGAACTTGGTGAAGTTCCACTTGATCTCGTCGGTGCCGATGGCCTCCGGCCGGCTCTTCTTCACGTGCTCGTAGAGGAAGCCGGACTCGGGCCCGAAATCACCCGGCGCCTGCGCGCGCAGGTACTGGTAGAGCGGGGCGCTCTCCGCGCCGTTGACGTCGATCTTGCCGAACACCGGGAAGGTGACGTCGAAGGTCGTCGAGCAGAAGCTCTGGATCTCCTCGTTGGTGCCCGGCTCCTGCCCACCGAACTGGTTGCAGGGGAAGCCGAGGACCTCGAGCCCCCGGCCGTGCAGATCGCGGTAGAGCGCCTCGAGCCCCTCGTACTGCGGGGTCAGACCGCACTTGCTGGCGACGTTGACGATCAGTAGCGTCTGGCCGGCGAACTCGCCGAGCGACCGGGATCCGCCGTCGGCGGCTTCGACGGTGAAGTCATGAACAGTCACGATCAACCTGGCTCTCGATCGGTGCGATCAGGAAGGTCCCGGCCGTTCGTCCGACCGCGGACCATCTCCGACGCTACTCCCCCGAGCCCTTTATGTCGCCACATCGGTATCGTAATTCGTCCGCCCTGGTCGAGTGGGCCTCGAGGGCCGGTGGGTGGCGACGGGCGATGGGCCTCGACGGCCGCGACCACCGGTCTGGGATGCTTGCGGGCGCACCCGGATACCGAACGAACAGGAAGAAGCCGCGCCGCGATGAGCATCGATCCCGAGCTGTTGAAGATCCTGGCCTGCCCGGTGGACAAGGGGCCACTGGAACTGGTGGACGACACCCTGGTCAACCCTCGCCTCGGCCACCGCTACGAGGTACGCGCCGGCGTGCCGATCCTGCTGCGCCCGGACCACGTCGACGCCGCGGAGGCCCGCGCCGGGCGTGCCGTGCGCTGAGCGGAGCCGTCCCGGCGCCACACCGCCGCCAGAGGCGGCGTCGCTCCCCCGGACACGAGGCGAGGGCCCGAGGAAGACGTTCTCCTCGGGCCCTCGCTCGTCGCTCTACCGTGCTGCCGGCGTCACCGCCGGGTCAGCCGCGGCCAGGTAGGACTACTCCCCCCGGCCGAACTGCTCCCGCAGGCGGCGCAGCGCCTCCTCGTCGATGGCCGAAGGGGCCTGATCCGACGACGGAGAGGAGGTGTAGGAGGACGGTGCCGCAGCTGCGGCGTCGGCCTCCTGGGCGGCCCGGATCTGGGCCTGGTGCGCCTCGAAGCGGGTCTGGGCCTCGGCGTACTGCCGCTCCCATTCCGTCTGCTGCTCCTCGAAGCCCGGCAGCCATTCGCCGGTCTCCGGGTCGAAGCCCTCGGGGTACACGTAGTTGCCCTGCTCGTCGTACTTGGCTTCCATGCCGTACTGGCTCGGGTCGAACGCGTCGCCGTCGACGGCGAGCCCCGACACCTCGTTCGCCTGCTTGAGCGACAGGCTGATCCGCCGCCGGTCGAGATCAATGTCGATGACCTTGACGAGGATCTCGTCACCGACGTTGACGACCTGCTCGGGGATCTCCACATGCCGCTCGGCGAGCTCGGAGATGTGCACCAGACCCTCGATGCCCTCGTCCACGCGGACGAACGCACCGAAGGGCACCAGCTTGGTGACCCGACCCGGCACGACCTGACCGATGGCGTGGGTGCGGGCGAACTGGCGCCACGGGTCCTCCTGCGTCGCCTTCAGCGACAGGGAGACCCGCTCGCGGTCGAGGTCGAGGTCGAGAACCTCGACGGTGACCTCCTGGCCGACCTCGACCACCTCGGAGGGGTGGTCGATGTGCTTCCAGGACAGCTCCGAGACGTGCACCAGACCATCGACGCCACCCAGGTCCACGAAGGCACCGAAGTTGACGATGGAGCTGACGACGCCCTTGCGGATCTGGCCCTTGGCGAGCTGGGCGAGGAACTCGGAGCGGACCTCGCTCTGGGTCTGCTCCAGCCAGGCACGACGTGAGAGCACGACGTTGTTGCGGTTCTTGTCCAGCTCGATGATCTTGGCTTCGAGCTCACGGCCCACGTAGGGCTGCAGGTCGCGGACGCGGCGCATCTCGACGAGAGAAGCCGGCAGGAAGCCGCGCAGGCCGATGTCGAGGATGAGACCACCCTTGACGACCTCGATGACGGTGCCGGTGACGACCCCGTCCTCGTCCTTGAGCTTCTCGATCGTGCCCCAAGCGCGCTCGTACTGCGCACGCTTCTTGGACAGGATCAGGCGGCCCTCTTTGTCCTCCTTCTGGAGGACGAGGGCCTCGACGTGGTCGCCAACACTCACGACCTCATGCGGGTCGACATCATGCTTGATCGACAGCTCGCGTGACGGGATCACGCCCTCGGTCTTGTAGCCGATGTCAAGCAGCACCTCGTCCCGGTCGACCTTGACGATGATGCCGTCAACGATGTCGCCATCGTTGAAGAACTTGATCGTCTTGTCGACGGCCGCGAGGAAGTCTTCGGCCGAGCCGATGTCGTTGACCGCTACCTGGGGCGTGCTGTGCGGGGTGGTCACGGTCTCCACGGGTCGTACGTCGGTGGTGCTCGTCAAGGGGTCGGCTCCGGCTTGGGGTGGTCGTCCGCGCGAGGGCCGGATCGAACCGCCGGGACCGAGGGACAGATACAACGCTGGAAACGAAGAAACTGTCAGGACCGATAACGACGCTCGAGTGGATCCGCTCGGTCTGAGACCCACGGACCCTCGTGCACAGACCCAAGTCTAGGGACGCCGGTCCGCAGAGGTCAACGGGAGTCCGCGTCAGAACGCGTGCGACCCGCGACGACGGTCACGCTTCGCAGATACTAGGCGGCTATATGTAGCTATGGGCGCCGAGGATCGCGGGGGACAAAGACCGATCCCGCCCCGGCGCCCGGAACACGCTGTGTGCCGGGATCCCGACGGCCGGGTTCGGGTGTGCCCGGATCGTGGCCGTGCGCGCTCAGGTCCGCCCGACGTCGCGGGTGCCCGGCGGGCCGGGCTCCACCACCGGGAGCACCTCGCCGCCCGTCGCCGAGGTGCTCGTCACCCCCGGTCCGCCGGTCGGACGCGGTCGACCCGCCCCACCTGGGCGGGACGGTTGCGGCGTGCCATCCGGCCGCCTCGGCCGGGTCAGCCGCGCCGTCACCTCGGACCCGTCGCGCTCCCCGAGCCCCGCCGTGTCCGGCGGCAGGGGCGCCACCCAGCCACGAGCGGCCCAGGCCTGCGGACCGGTGCCCAGTGGCACGGTCGGGGCGTCCAGGGGCGCCCCCACGCGCGTTACCCCGGCTCTGGCCGCGCGGTGACCGGCGCCGTGACCGGTGCGCCCAGCGGCCCGTCCAGCGTGGACAGCGGGTCCGTGGGGGCGGCGGTGACGCCCGGCGTCACCGGGCGGGTCGAACGTCGCGTCCAGCGGCCCACCTGGGCATCCACCCGGCGCGCCCACCCCCGGGACAGCCGGATGCAGGGCAGTTCGACCAGGTAGTGCGTCACGGTGGCGAGCGCGATCGTCCCGGCGAGCACCATGGCGAGGAAGGGCACGTAGGGGATGTGGAAGATCCGCCAGCTGGTGTGGTCCAGCAGCAGGTCGATGACGGCGGTGTGCCACAGGTAGATCCCGTAGGAGATCGACCCCAGGAAGACCGGAATCCGGCTGGCCAGCAGGCGAGGGATCAGCCCGCGCCCGGGCGGCCCGAACACCGCCGGCAGCAGCAGGAAGAGGCCGAACAGGCCGTACATCAGGTGCCGGGCCAGGTCCTGCGACCGGCTCGGGGTGAAGATCGGCGACAGCGGCAGACCCGAGTGCCGGACGGCCAACCAGTAGCAGAACGCCGCGACCGCCCAGCAGGCGAAACCGAAGCCGGGCAGCCCGGTCCAGCGTGGCTGGCGGCCGAGCTGGGTGCACCGGGCGGAGATCACCGCGAGGGCCATGCCGAGTGCGAACAGGTCCCACCAGACCGGCAGCCAGCCGTTCCAGCCGCTGGTCCACCCGTGCCGCAACGGGACAACAGTGAGATGCACCACTCTTGAGGCCAGGTAGCCTCCCGCGAGCGCCGCCAGCTCCACCCGGACCTGTTGTTCGGGGGTTCGTCGCCGACGGCCCAGCAGCCACGCGTAGACGGGAACGGCCAGGTAGAAGGCCACCTCGATGTCGAGGGTCCAGGCCTGGGTGAGGCCCTGGATCGCCCAGGTGGCCTGGTAGCCCTGCACCAGCAGCGCGGTCTGCACCACACCGGTCAGACCGTGCACCCCGATCCGCTCGTCGCTGACGACGTTGAGCGTGACGGCGAGCGCCAGCCAGTACAGCGGGAGGATGCGCATCAGCCGCCGCACCAGGTACCCGCCGGGTGGCGGTGGCGACGCGCCGGCCAGCCGGGCGGCGACGAACGGCCGGTAGAGCAGGAACCCCGAGATGAGGAAGAACACCGCGACGCCGGCCTCGGCCCGGGCGACATAGGGACCGAGGCGGCTGGAGGTCGTGAATCCGGCCGGGAACCCGGTGTGCACCACGACGACCATCAGCGCCGCGATCGCGCGCAGCCCGTCGAATCCGGCGAAGGTCACACTCGGCGCACGCCGGACGGACGTGGCCGCGCCCTCGGTCACCACCGGCGGCGCGGATGTGCCTGGCCCCGTGGTCCGCGCCGCGGCCGACCCGGGCAGCAGGCGACCCGTCACCGACCGATCGCCCTGGGCGCGAGATCGGCCCGGGGCAGGAGAACAGCCCTGTGCGCAAGAACAACGGGGGCCCTGCGGGTCACGGTGGCCGGCACGGTGGCACGGTACCAGCGGTGCGTGACCCCGAGACAGCCGAACCGGTCGAAGACAGCGATCAGCTGTCGGTCAGTTCGGCCGCGTTGGGCGTTCGTTTGCCCGAGCGCCGATCGGAGGCCATCGACGGGGTGGGCTCGAGGGTCGGGGAGGCCGGCGAGGACGCGGGGTAGGCCGGGACGACGTGGCCGGGTCGGGCGCGTCGGTGCAGCGCCTGGGCCGCGGCGGTGATCGCGACGGCGGCCAGCAGCACCAGGGCCGGTTCCGCGGCGGCCCGAAACCGGGTCGTGCCGTAGACGATCACGGTGGCCAGGCTGAGCGCGATCGGCACGGCGACCAGCGGCAGCACGGCCTGGCGGCGGCGCACCAGCACGACCACCCCGGCGGCCGAGGCGACCTCCACCGCCCACAGGGTGACCATCCCGAGCTGGCTCAGACCGATCGGGCGCAGTTCGATCGTGTCGAGGCGAACCTGCTGCCAGGGGTGGAACACCCCCCACGTCCGGCCGAGGCGGGCCGCGGCGACCACCGGCAGTCGGTCGCTGTGGGCACGCAGGTAGGTCATGGCCTCGTGCCGGTAGAAC
>NZ_CADCWS010000037.1 GCF_902806475.1 Candidatus Frankia nodulisporulans | reverse complement strand
GTGGGCCCGGCGGCGAGTCGACCGTGGTGATCCAGGCAAGCACGGTCAGCAAGCGGTTCGTCTCCTACCGCAACCGGGCGACCAGTCTCAAGGAGCGCTTCGTCCGGCGCGGCGGTCCGGCCGGTGAGGACTTCTGGGCCCTGCGCGACATCGAGGTGACCATCGGTCGCGGGCAGACCGTCGGCCTCGCCGGCGCGAACGGCTCGGGCAAGTCCACCCTGCTCAAGGTGCTCGCCGGCATCCTGCGCCCGAGCAGCGGCTCGGTGACGGTGCACGGTCGCATCGCCTCGCTGCTGGAGCTCGGCGCCGGGTTCAACGGCGAACTGTCCGGGCGGGACAACGTCTACCTCAACGCCTCCCTGCTCGGCCTGTCCCGCCGGGAGATCGATCGACTGTTCGATTCCATCGTCGACTTCGCCGAACTTCGGCACAAGATCGACGATGACGTGAAGCACTACTCGTCCGGCCAGTACGTGCGGCTCGGCTTCGCCGTGGCGGTCCACGTCGACCCGGACGTGCTCCTGGTGGACGAGGTGCTCGCCGTCGGCGACGAGGCCTTCCAGCGCAAGTGCCTGGCCAAGATCGCCGAGTTCCGCGCGCAGGGGCGCACGATTTTGTTCGTCACGCACTCGCTCGATCTGATCGAGCAGATGTGCGACCGGGTCCTCGTCCTGGAATCCGGCGAGATGATCTTCGATGGGCCGCCGGCGGTCGGCACGAAACTGCTGCGCCAGAAGCTCGGCAGCCTGCCCTCCGACGGCCCGGTGGACTGGCAGTACGCCACGGTGCGCCCGCAGTCGGTGGGGTTCAGCCGCCATCCCGACGGCCCGACCACGGTGCAGTTCGATCCCGGCGAGCAGCTCGTCGTCAGCGTCGAACTCGACCTCGGTGAGGGCGCCCCCGAGGCCATCTACCTGCACGCCTACATCGTCGGGCAGGACGAGATCCCGATCTGGATGATGGAGACACCCCCCGGCGGGTTCCGACTGGGCCCCGGTCGTCATGTGGTCGACTTCGCGGTGCCGCACCTGCCCGAGCTGCTCGGAGCGTTCGCCGTGAAGGTCCACGTCTCGGACGCCGCCACGGGCGTCCCGGTGACGACCCGCCGCTTCGACGAGCTGTTCGGCGTCAGCGGGACCCATGCGGGTGGACTTCTCAAGGTCGACTACGAGGCGAGGCTGCGCGGATGACGGACCAGACGACCAGCACTCCTGCTGCGGTCACCCCGGATACCACCAGTACCACCAGTACCACCAGCGCCACCACCGCGACGGGGGCCGCGCAGCCGCTGGCGACCATCGTGATCGTCAACTGGAACGGCGCCCATCTGCTGCCGGCCTGCCTCGACGGTGTCGCCAAGCAGGACGCGTCCTTCGCCTACCGGACCTGGGTCGTCGACAACGCCTCCACCGATGGTTCCCGGGAGCTGCTCGCCGAGCGGTACCCGTGGGTGCATGTGGTCGCCGCCGACAGCAATCTCGGCTTCGCCGGCGGCAACAACCTGGCGTTGCGTTCGGTCACCACCGAGTACGCGGTGCTGCTGAACAACGACGCGGTTCCCGAGCCGACCTGGCTGACCGCCATCCTCTCGCCGTTCACCGAGCCCGGCGGTCAGCACCTGGGCGCGACCACCGGCAAGGTCGTCTTCCTGCCGCGGTTCCTGCGGCTGCGGCTGCACACCGCGACCTTCGTCCCCGGCCCGCACGACTCCCGCGAGCTCGGGGTGCGGGTGTCGTCGGTGACGGTCGACGGACGTGAGGTGCTCCGCGAGGTCCTGTGGGAGAAACTCACCTACGGTGCCGAGGGGCCCGCGTCCTCTCCGTACTTCTGGACCCGCGGGGACGGCGAACTGTGCGTGCCGATCCCCGAGAGCGGCCCGGCCACCCTCGGGTTCACCTGGGCGGCCGAATCCCTCAAACAGGTGACCCTGAGCTGGGACGGTCCGACGACCGGCGCCGACACCACCACCACGGGCGGGCGCGCGGAGCTGTCGGTCAGCCCCGAGTCGGCGACGGTGACCGTCACCGTCGGTGGGGACGCCCCCCGCGTCGACGTGATCAACAATGTCGGCGGGATCGTCCTGGTGGACGGCTACGGCGCCGACCGTGGCTACCAGCAGGTCGACACCGGCCAGTTCGACCAGCCCGAGGACGTGTTCACCGCCTGTGGCAACGGCATGGCGATCCGCGGCTCGCTCGGCCATGAGCTCGGCTGGTTCGACGACGCGTTCTTCCTGTACTACGAGGACACCGACCTGTCCTGGCGGATTCGGGCCCGGGGCTTCGCGATCCGCTACGTGCCCGGCGCGGTGCTGCGGCACGTCCATTCGGCGTCCAGCGTCGAATGGTCACCGTTGTTCGTCTTCCATACCGACCGTAACCGACTGCTGATGCTCACCAAGGACGCCACCGCTCGCCTCGCGCTGTCGGCGGTGCTGCGTTACCCGGTGACGACAGCGTCGATGGCGCTGCGCTCGCTGCGGCAGGCCCGCGCCGCCCGTGGCCGTCCGGCGATCCGCCCGACGCTGCTGCGCCTGCGGGTGATCGGGTCGTACCTGCGGCTGCTGCCCACGATGCTGCGGGCCCGCCGACAGATCGCCGCCACGGCCACCGAGCGCCGCGGCAGCCTGCAGAGCTGGCTGGTCTCCCGATGAGCACCGACACCCCGGGGCCCGACAACCTGGAACCCGACAACCTGGGGCCCGACGAGCCGGCGACGGGGGCGGCGGCCACGCCGAGGCCGGGGGCCGGGGTGCGCGCGGCGGTCTACAACCGGTTCTGGCACTCGATGGGCGGCGGCGAACGGCACAACGGGATGATCGCCCAGGTGCTGGCCGCCGACGGCGCGGACGTCGACATCCTCGGGCATTCCGACGTCGACCTGGCCGCCCTCGGCAGCCACCTCGGCCTGGACCTGCGCGACTGCCGCTACGTGCGGCTACCCGACCGCGGCGAGCAGGCCGTGGCGGCGCTGTCCGCCGACTACGACCTGTTCGTCAACGGTTCGTACATGAGCCGGATCGAACCGCAGTCGGCCCGCTCGGCGTACCTGTGTTTCTTCCCGACGCCGTTCGACCACGACATGGCACCCTGGCGCAAGGCCGCGGTGCGCACCGCCGGCCCGTTGCTGCGCGGGATCCGTCCGGCGGTGAGCTTCGGTGTCGGCTGGTACCCACCGGAGGGCGGTCGCCGTCGCCAGTGGACATGGACGAACGGGTCGGCGATCCTCGCGGTGAGCCCGGGTGAACGCCGGACGCTGCGGGCCGACATCGGCCGGCCGAGCGCACCCGGTGGCACATCCCTGCGGGTACTCGACGCGGGCGGCCACGTGCTGGCCAAGCTGGAGATCGGCCCGGATTTCGCCCCGTTCGAGGTGCCGTTGCCCCCGTCGGCGGACGGCACCGAACTGACCCTGGTCAGCGACGCCTTCTCCCCCGGCGCCGCGGACGTGCGCGAACTCGGGGTGGCGGTGAGCCGGCCACGGGTCACCGACGGTGGCGAAGGGCCGATCGCCCGGCTACCACTGCGTTTCCCCTGGCTGCTGCGTGACCCGGCGGATCTCACCCACCTCGACCACTATGACGTGATCATGGCCAACTCGCGGTTCACCCGCGGCTGGATCGCGAAGCTGTGGAAGCGGGAGGCCGACGTGCTGTTCCCGCCGATCCAGGTCGACCGGCTGCATCCGGCGCCGGTGCGGGAGAAGGCCGTCATCACCGTCGGACGCTTCTTCGCCCCGGGACTGGGCCATGCCAAGCGGCAGCTGGAGATGGTCGAGTGGTTCGGCGCGCTCTACCGCGCCGGTGACCTGCCCGGCTGGTCGATGCACGTCGTCGGTGGCTGCGAGGAGTCGCAGAAGCCGTACCTGGAGCAGGTCCGCGCGGCCGGCGCCGGGCTCCCGGTGCACCTGCATCCGAACGCGCCGCGGGCCGAGGTGGAGCGGCTGCTCTCGACCAGCTCGGTGTTCTGGTCGGCCACCGGCTACGGCGAGGACGACCGCCGCCGCCCCTGGACGGCCGAGCACTTCGGGATGACCACCGTCGAGGCGATGGCCGGTGGCTGCGTGCCGGTGGTCATCGACCGCGCCGGTCAGCGGGAGATCGTCCGCCACGGGGTGGACGGCTACCGGTGGACCGGTCCCGAACAGGTCGCCTCGTTCACCCGCCGGCTCGCCGCCGAGGACGACCTGCGCTCCCGGCTGGCCGGCGCCGCCATCGACCGGGCCGCGGCGTTCTCGGACGCGGCCTTCGCCGACCAGTGGGCCGACATCGCCACCCGTCACCGCCTCTACCAGGGCTGAGCGGACCCGCCGGATGAGGATCGTGCTCGACGCGACACCGCTGCTCGGCCGGCGCACCGGCGTCGGGCGTTACACCGAGTACCTGCTCGCCGGTCTCGCCCGGCTCGTCGCCGAGGCCCGCGGCCACAGCGGGGACGCGGGCGCACCGGCCTACTGGGAGCTGGCCGCCACCGCCTTCACCTGGCGTGGGCTGGACGACCTCGCCGGCGCCCTGCCCCCCGGGGTGCGTCCGGCCGCCCGCCGGGCCCCGGCGCGGTTGTTGCAGGAGGGCTGGCTGCGTGGCGAACATCCCGCCATCGAATGGCTCACCGGCGCCGCCGACGTGGTGCACGGGACGAACTTCGTGCTCCCGCCGCTGCGCGCCGCCCGCGGTGTGCTGACCATCCACGACCTGTCCTACCTGCGCACCCCCGACACGGTCAGCGCCGCCTCCGCCCGCTACGCCGACCTGGTGCCCCGCGGTCTGCGCCGGGCCGACGCGGTGCTCACGCCCAGTCAGGCCGTCGCCGACGAGGTGATCGCCGCCTACCGGCTCGACCCGGCGCTGGTCACCCCGACCCCGCTGGGTGTCGACGACGCCTGGTTCACCACCGACCCGCCGACCGCGGCCTGGCGGGCGGCCCACGGCCTGCCCGAGCGGTATCTGCTGTTCGTCGGCTCGGTCGAGCCGCGCAAGAACCTGCCGGTGCTGTTGGCGGCGGTTCGCCGGCTGCACGCCACCGACGCCGACGCGCCGCCGCTGGTCCTCGTCGGCCCGCCCGGGTGGGGTCCCACCCTCGACCTGGCCGGGATGCCTCCCGGTAGCGTGATCACCGCCGGCTATCTGGACGCCGGTGAGCTGCGCTCCACCGTGGCCGGGGCCAGCGTGCTGTGCTTCCCGTCCCGGTACGAGGGTTTCGGCCTACCACCGCTGGAGGCGCTCGCGGCCGGCGTGCCGGTCGCCGCCGCCGACATCCCCACCGTGCGTGAGGTCACCGGCGAGCTGCTCGGCTCCCCGGCCAGCCCGCTGCGGCTGGTTCGCCAGACCGGCTGGGACGCCTTCGCCGACGACCTCGCCAGCGCGATCCTCGACCTGCTCACCGCCCCCGGCGACGCCGACGCCGGTCGCCGCCACGCCCGCACCTTCACCTGGCGACGCACCGCCGAACTCACCGCCGCCGTCTACCGCCGCGTCGCCGAGACGTCCTAGCGCGACCGCGAGCAGCACCAGCCCGACCAGCGCGCAGCCGGCCAGCAGGCCCAGCCCCGGGCGGGCCGGACCCGGTCCGGTGATCGACCAGGCCACCCGCAGCCGGTCGAACCCGTCATAGTGGCCAAGCACATGGCGTTTCCACGCCAGTTCCCGCGTCAGGACCGCCACGGTGCTCCACGCCAGCCCCACCACCACGGCCACTGTCGGCACCCCCCAGCGGCCCAGCGGCAACGCGTTCACCGCCAGCGCCATCACCACCGCGAGGACCGGCACCATCGGCAACAGGTAGCGGGCGAACGGCGCCCCGCCCGCGGCCATGTAGCCCACGAGCGTCACCACCACGAGTACGCAGTGCCCGCCCACCATCAGCCAGGCCACCCAGCCACTTCCCGCGACCCAGCCACTTCCCGCGGCCCGGTCGGCGGAGGGCACCGGGTCGCGGCCGCCGGGCGGCGGCTGTCGCCGACGACGGTGCCACCACCACACCGCGCGCAGCGCCGCGGCGACCAGTCCCACACCGGTCAGCACGCCCACGGCGACCTCGATCCGCGCCGGCCATCCGGTCACCAGCATCGGCCGTCCCAGCAGGCCGCGGTACAGCCGCCACCACAGCTGCCCGTCGTGGAGGACATGCTCCACCGTCGGTCGTGGACCCGCGATCGGAAACATCCGGGCGATCCGCCCCGACGCCGTGGGATCGCCATAAAGATGGTCGTTACGCAGGTAGAACCAGCCGATGGCGGCGATCGTCACGCCCAGCGGTACCCCCGCCGACGCGACCCCGACGCCCAGCCGCCGCCACCGTCGTCCCGACGCGCCCAGCGCGGCCCCCACCCCGACGGCGGGCAGCACCACCGCGAGCGCCACCGCGCCACTGGCCCGGCTGGCCGTCGCCGCCGCCGCCAGCACCGCGACGCCGACGACGAGCCACGGACGTGGCCCCCGTCGGATCAGGGCGACCGCGGCCGCGAGCAGCCCGGTGATGGTCGCCATCGCCAACACGTCGTTGTAGATCTGCCCGGACGTCGTCACCACCAGCCCGAGCACCGCGACGATTCCCGCCGCGCCCACCGCCACCGCCGGCCGCCGGGGCAGCAGTTCCCGCGCGAGCGCCGCGGTGGCCACCACCAGCCCCACCCCGAAAACCACGTTGAGCGCCCGCGCGGCCGCGAACCCGACCCGCGGCCGGCCCAGGCTAGCCCCGATCCGCAGGGGCACCGACTCGGCGACGTAGAACAACGGCGGATGGTTCGCCGTGTAGATCAGGTCGAAGCTCGTCACCGGCCGCGCGAGCGGCACCCCGCACAGCTGTCGGGCCCGGGCCTCGACCGCCGCCCGAACCCGCGCCGCCGGCACCTCGCAGTCCACCGGCAACCCGGGCATTCCCGGGATTCGGGCCCGCATCGGCGTGTCGATGGTGGGTAGCGATCCGTGCCCGATCTCCATGGCATAGGCGGTGTGCTGAGCCTCATCCCCGCTGGTGAAAGGGGCGACGACAGCCGCCACGAGCAACCCCAACGAGGTGAGGATCAGCCCCGCCCCCACGACACCGGCCACCACCCAGCGCCGCGCCGACGCCCCCCACGTCACCGATCCCCCCGATCCTCACCGCTGCGCCGGGGACGGTCATCCACCCTGGCGGGGCAGTCGATCCACCCACCCTGACGGCCGATGTCGCACAACCCGGACGAACGCGATCACACCCATCATCGCTGCCAGCCCGATCAGCCCGATCACCGCACCCAGGTACCGGTAGTCGAAGCCCGACGTGACCGCCGACAGCACCAGGGTCGTGCCACCCGCGCCCGCCGCCAGGCAGTACAACCGCAACAATCCGCCGCTTCCACCCTCGGCCGCCGGTGTGGCCGCGTGCGCCGTCACCGGTTCCCCCGGTGGCCGCGGTGTCCGCGGTGGCCGCGGTGGCCGCGGTGGCCGCGGTGGCCGCGGTGGCCGCGGTGGCCGCGGTGTCCGCGGTGTCCGCGGTGGCCGCGGTGGCCGCGGTGGCCGCGGTGGCCGCGGTGGCCGCGGTGGCCGCGGTGGCCGCGGTGGCCGCGGTGGCCGCGGTGGCCGCGGTGTCCGCGGTGGCAGCATGGCTCTGCCTCGTCGACCGGGGCGTGCTCGCCAGGTCCGGACGGCCCCGACCGCGGCGGCGGCCAACCCGGCGACCAGACCAACGCCGACCAGCGGCATCAGTGGGTAGGACACGCGGGACCAGGCGGCGAGCGGCCCTGCCGGCGCGCGCACCGTGGTCGCCACGAAATAGCCGTCGTCGGCATGCGGATCGTCCGGCGGCAACGCGTTCGTCCGGTCGGTGGGCAGCTCCCAGGTATCGGCCCGGGAGGTCTTCGTCGTCACGTGCGGTACCGGCGAGAAATAGCCGAGGAGATAGCGGGCCGAGGAGGTGACGAGCATCCACGGCTGGTCACGCACCACCTCATGGGCGAACCGGCCGGCGAGCTCCTCCCGACCGGGCGGAACACGCCGGTTTCCCTGCCGCAGAGGCGAGTCCGCGGGCCACAGATAGCGCACCGGAGCACCTCGCTGATCGACCGGTCGCGGGTCACACAACGAGCGCAGTTCGGCCCCCGCGATGTCGGTGCAGTCGGCGAACGGCGCGACCCGGCCGTACAGAAAGAAACCCGAGTGCGCCGACACGGTGAAACCCGCCCCCTCGGCGGCGCTCCATCCCGCGTACGCCCCGGCGGGCACCGCCGCGCCCAGCAGGAGCGCCAGCACCGGCAGCATCCGCCGCCCCGGATGGACCCACCGCCACGGCAGGCGGGATGCCCGCCCCGCGCCGGACGGCCCCGCCCCAGCCCGGGCGGCGTCGAGAACCAGGACGATCAGGGCGACGGCGAGCGGCCCGTACCCGACGGTCCGCACGCACAACGCCGCACCCAGCAGCGCTCCGGCCGCCGCCGCCACCGGCGCCCGGACGCGCCGAGGCCAGGCCAACAGGACGACCCCGGCCCCCACGAGCACCCCGAACAGCGAGTCAGCCAGCACGAACTGGCCCAGATCCAGCACCCAGGGAGCGAGCAGGGCGGGCGCCGCGGCCAGCGCGGCGAGCCACGGCCGGCGCACCACGCGCAGCGCGGACGCGTAGAGCCCGGCCGCGACGACCAGCGTGAGCCCATGCTGGATCAGCACGATCCGGGTGATGTGCTCCGGCCCATCCACCAGCCGCAGGAAGATCGGATAGCCGGACGGCCGCCAGTCCCCCGGCCACAGACCACGCCAGGCCTGGTCGAGGTAGGCGCCCGAATCCCCCAGATACATCAGCCCCGGTGGGTAGGCGACCATCACCAGGACCCGTGCGACCACCCCCAGCAGCACCAGCGCGCCGAAGACACCATGGCGCCGCACCACCCGTCGAATCCGGCCGACCGGCGCGGCGATACCTGCCGAAGATGGCCCGGTGCCAGCCGGAGGTGCGGCGGTGCCTGCCGGAGGTGCCGCGGTGTCGCCGTCCATCGTCTGCCAGTCTCGCAGGCACTCCGGCGGTCACCGGCAGTCGGGTCACGGCCATCACGGCTCGCCCGACCCGCGGCGGCTCACCCGCGGGGCGAAGGTGATCGCCCACCATCCGCGCGGCGGTCGCGGATGCCAGGAGCTGACGGCCGGCGCTCAGCCGCGTAGATCGGCTCCGGCGGCGTCGAAGGCCGCGCGCAACGCGTCCCGCCAGGAACGCAACGGGGGTAGTCCGACGTCGAGCCAGGAACGGGCGGACAGCACCGAGTACGCCGGACGGGCCGCCGGCCGGGGGAAGGCGGCCGTGGTGGTGGGCGACACCACCTGTGGATCGAGACCGACCTCGGCCATGATCGCGCGGGCGAAGTCGAACCAGGTGGTCTCGCCGGCGTTGGTGCAGTGGTAGACCCCGGGCGGCGGCTGGGCGGCGGCGAGGTCGAGCAGCCCGGCGGCCAGATCCGCGGACCAGGTCGGCGAACCCGCCTGATCGTCGACGACCGACACGGCACCGCGTTCCTGAGCCAGCCGACTGATCGTCTTGACGAAGTTCCGCCCGGTCTGGCCGTAGACCCAGGCCGTCCGCACCACGTAGGACGACGTCGGCAGCAACGCGCGGACGGCCTCCTCGCCGGCGAGCTTGGTCCGTCCGTACGCACCGGCGGGGCCGGTCTCGTCGTCGGTCTCGTACGGCTTGTTCGCCGTCCCGGCGAAGACGTAGTCGGTGGAGACCTGCACCAGGATGGCGTCGACCTCGGCGCAGGCCGCCGCCAGATGCGCGGGACCGGAGGCGTTGATGGCGTAGGCCGCGGACTCGTCGGCCTCGGCCGCGTCCACATCGGTCCAGGCTGCCGCGTTGATGACGACCAGCCCACCCTGCACCTTCGCCGGACGGGCCTGATCGCGTATCACCGCGCGCACCCGCGCCGGATCGACGATGTCAAGCTCGGCCCGGCCAAGACCCGCGTAGGCGTGGACAGCGGAGTCAGGATCGGCCATTCGGATCTCGAGCAGCCGGCACAGGTCTGCCCCCAGCTGCCCGGCCGCACCGGTCACGAGAACGCGCACGGCCCGAGTCTGGCAGACCCACCCGCCGCCATCGCCACGCCACTCGAGACACCTGGTCATGTCCGATGCCCACCGGCCTGAACACCGATCAGTAGGTGCAGGTGGCAGTGAGGGAGCTCGCGGTGGTGGGTGAGCTCGAGCCGTCCGTGCCGTCGGAGGTGCCGGGCCGTGTGCTGCCCGCCGCCGGGTCGGAGGTGGCGGCGCCCGCGCCGGAGGTCGTGGTGGGTGTGGCGACGGTGCTGGGTGTCTCGATGGTGCTGGGGTCGAAGTCGGCGCCGAGGACGAGGGTGATCCGTCCGGCGGGGGCGTCGGGATCGGCACGGGTCTGACTGTCGGGGATGGCGGCCCGCACCGATTCGGCGGCGGCTCGACCGCCCGAGGCACCCTCGGCTCCGGCGACGCCCGCGCCCCTGGCCGTCCCGGCCGTGCCAGAAGGACCAGCGGTACCAGAAGGGCCAGCAGAGCCGGCGGTCGTGGAGGTGCTGGTGTCGCCGGGGCGGTAACGGATCTGGGTCTGGGTGAGTCTGCCGCCGGGCCAGTCCCGCACCGACCTGACCCGGAAGCCGGCTCGGGTCAGCGTCGAGGATGTCGTGGTGGCCAGTCCCGGTATGTCGGCGGCGTTGTAGACGTCGATGGTGATCCGCCCGGGCGGTACCGTCCCGGCGGCGCCGGAAGCCGAGGACGAGCCCGGACTCGGACTGGCGGTGCCGGTGGAGCTTCGGCCGGGACGTCCGCGCAGGGGAGCGAGGAACTTCTCCAGGGCGAGCGGATCGTAGAGCTGGACGGCGCCGAACCTGGGCAGTTCGCCGATCGCGTTGCCGCCTTCGGCGGGTGTCGGGGTGTGCACGGGGATGGTCTCGAACCGGATCTGGTCGCTGGACAGGCCGCGCAGCCGGGTCGCGAGCGCCCGCAGGTCGTTGATGCCCGTGCCGTCATCGACGGTGAGCGCGCCGGTCGCCGCGTGCAGCAACGACTCGAGTTTCACCGGGTTCGTGAGCACGCCGGTGGAGGTCGCCTGGGCGAACACGGCGCCGATGAACTGCTGCTGGCGGCGAATCCGGTCGAAGTCGTTGTCCGGCAGGCCGTGGCGTTGACGGACGAACGCGAGTGCCTGCTCTCCGGAGAGCCGGTTCGCGCCGACGTGGCCACGCCACTGTGACCACGGGTCGTACAGGTTCGCCTTCGACCCGCTGGGCAGCGCCTTCACACAGACGGTGACCCCGCCGAGCGCGTCCGTCATCGACTTGAAGCCGGCCAGATCGATCGAGACATAGTGATCGATCCGGATGTCGGTGAGATCCTCCAGCGTCCTGATCAGCAGGCTGGGACCACCGAGCGTGATCGCCGAGTTGAGTTTGCCCCGGCCGTGGCCGGGGATGCGCACCAGGGTGTCACGGGGAAACGAGACCATGGTCGTCGTCCCGTCCGCGTCGAGATGGGCGAGGATCGCGGTGTCCGAACGTTCGTCGGTGACGGCGCCGCCACGCTGGTACTCGTTGCCGGTGCCGGCCCGGCTGTCCGAGCCGACCAGCAGATAGTTGCGGGTGCCGCTGGCGGCGTCGGCCGGGCGATCATCGCCGAGCCCGAGCCGAATCCGGTGGATCTGCGCGCCGAAGTACTGGTAGGCCGTCCAGGCACCGGCCGTGGTCACCAGCACCACGGCCGACATCGCCGCCGCCAGCACCAGTGTCAGGCGTCCCAGCGTGGAGCGCGACGGCGCCGGACCGGCAGGGCGGGCCGGAAGCGTCAGACGGAACAGGTGCGCCGAGCGAACCGGGCCGGCCGGCGGGGCCGGTGTCTCGGACGTCGTCAGCGGCGGCGGCGGATCATCCGACGGGCGCGACGGCGCATCGGTCACCGCTCCCCCTCCCCGACGGCCAGGCGCGACCTGCTGCGATGCGACGATGACCTACTGTGCGGTAGCGCGTCTTTCGACTACTCAACGTACCCGCACTGAGCCACCCGTACCCGGCACCGACCCGATGGCGCCCGAAAGGCGGCCAGCGAAGCACATGGCCAGCGTGGACGCCGCCCACCCGACAGAGACACGGCTGGTGATGGATGCCACACCGGACGTGACTTTCCGTACGTTCAACTACACGCGATAGGGTTTCGGATCATGAAAGCCCTCGTCCTTGCCGGTGGCTCGGGAACCCGTCTACGGCCGATCACCCATACGTCCGCCAAACAACTGGTACCGGTGGCGAACAAGCCGGTGCTCTTCTACGGCCTGGAGGCCATCCGGGACGCCGGGATCCTTGATGTCGGCATCATCGTCGGCGAGACCGCCACGGAGATCGAGACGGCGGTCGGCGATGGATCGACGTTCGGGCTGCGCGTCACCTACATCCGCCAGGAGGCCCCGCTCGGCCTGGCCCACGCGGTGCTCATCGCGCGGGACTTCCTCGCCGACGAACCGTTCGTCATGTACCTCGGCGACAACCTGATCATCGGCGGCATCGCCGGTCTCGTCGAGGAGTTCCGCCGCACCACACCGGACGCGCTGATCCTGCTCACCAAGGTCGACAACCCGTCCGCGTTCGGCGTCGCCGAACTGGGCGCCGAGGGCCGGATCCTCCGGCTGGTCGAGAAGCCGCTGGTCCCACCGAGCGACCTCGCCCTCGTCGGCGTGTACATGTTCGGCACGGTGATCCACGAGGCGGTGCGCTCGATCAAACCGTCGGCCCGCGGCGAACTGGAGATCACCGAGGCCATCCAGTGGCTGGTCGACGGCGGGCGGGAGGTGTCCTCCCACCTCGTCGAGGGCTACTGGAAGGACACCGGTCGTCTCGACGACATGCTCGAGACCAACCGGCACCTGCTCGAATCGATCGAGCCGGCCATCCACGGCAGTGTGGACGCGGACAGTTCCATCGTCGGCCGCGTCATCATCGAGGAGGGCGCGTCGCTGGTCCGCTCGACCGTGCGTGGCCCGGCCATCATCGGCCGTGGCACCAGCCTCGTCGACACCTACGTCGGCCCGTTCACCTCGATCTTCCACTCGTGCACGATCGAACGCACCGAGATCGAGTACTCCATCGTCCTGGAGCGGGCGACCATCCGCGGCATCGGCCGCATCGAGGACTCCCTGATCGGACGGGACGTCGAGGTCATCCCGTCCGCGGCGCTCCCCAAGGCCCACCGCCTCATGCTCGGCGACCACTCCCGCGTCTCGGTGGCCACCCTCCCCGGCAACTGACCCCGCACCCACCGCCCGTTCCCCGCGGCCAGGACCACGAGCTACCGGGAGTCGACCTCGGTCGGAGCGGGTTCCGGTTGGACGGCGGCTGGTTGCGACCCCACCAGCTGGGCCGGGACAGTACCGGGTGTGGTCCCAGTCCGGCCGGCCGCGACGATCACGCCCGCCGCTGTCCGGTCAGGCTGGAGGGACCCGAGGGTCGCGGCGGCGAACAGGGCGGCGACGAGCGACACCGCGGCCAGGACGAACGTGGCGATGGTGACGCCGGTCGGGAACGGCGCCCAGCGGCCGATCGCGGACACCACGTCCGGGATGCGGGCGGGTGTGAACGACACCTGCCGGGGCAGCCAGTAGTAGCTGCAGACCGCGAGCAGGGCGGCGCCCTGCATGAGCACCGCGCCGATCAGGACGACGAGCGGGCCGAACCGCTCCCGAGCGCGCAGCACCCGGCTCAGCCCGAGCGCGACGACCACGCCGAGCCCGACGAGCCCCAGGTAGAGATAGCGGCCCTGCACCGCGATCCCCCGGGTGTAGACCTTGTAATCCCCCCAGCTGCGTTGGCCGACCGACAGGTAGGCGAAGGCCACCGGCAACAACAGCACCACCACCGACGCCGCACCCCACAGCCGCACCCCGCGCCCCACCGCGTCATCCGGCCGGGCACCGGCGCCGCCCCCCTCGGGACGGGCCAGCCGCCGCTGACCACCACCCACCACAGCCACCACGCTGAGCCCGACGACGACCACCGTCGCGAGGACGATGGCGATCGGCGACAGCTGCGGCGGCTCGAACATGCCGAGCCCACCCCAGAACCGAGAGATCATCGTCCGGACGAAGTACCAGAACCACGTGAGGAACGAATCGGGCAGCAGCAGCGGTTCCCGCCGCGGCGGATTCGTCGCCCATCCGTTCGGCTGGACGGCGTCGTACAACACGTAGTTGCGCACCCACCACCAGCCACCGACGGCGAGCCCCAGCCCGACCGCCAACGCCCCGGGAACCCACGGCAACGACCGCACCAGCCCCCAGCACGATCCCAGCCTCGACCGCTCCCGCCCGGTCCGGACGCCACCACCGTCCGGGCCGCCCGAGGTGACCTGGACATCCGACCCTGCCTGGACGTCCGATCCACCCTGGACATCCGACCCGGTCTGGACGTCCGAGGTACCGCCGGCACGGCGCACCCGCCACCAGCCGACGAGATAGGCGGCCACGATGATCACTGGTGTGGTGAGCGCGAAGGCCTTCGACAGCAACGCGAGCCCGAACCACAGGCCGGCCCAGAGGGCGGTGCGCCGACGCAGGTCACCGCGCATCACACCGGCCAGGACGACGGTGAGCGCGCCGGTGGTCAGCATGAGGATGCCGTCGTTGTTGAACGTGGCACCCACCCGGGTGAAGCCGGGGATCGCCAGGGGCAGCGCCGCGGCGGCCAGCGCGGCGGGTTCACCGAGACCGAACCGACGGGCGGCGAGAAAACCCAGCACCGGCAGCGGCCCGACGACCAGGATGTTCAGCAGACGCAGCACGAACACCTGCTGGTCGTACGGCCAACCGTCCGACCCGGGCAGGGCGTCGAGCAGGAGCGCACCGGCAGCGTAGATCATCGGCGGGTGCTGGACCATCTGGTTGGACAGTCGTCCGTCGTCGACCGGGGTGGGACCACCGAGTTCGTCGAAGGACCGGCGTTCACCGCGCGGGGTGGGGTCGATCTCGGCGAACGGCTCGGCGCCCCGACGTTTGCCGCCGGACTGGAACATGTCCGCGTAGCGGCCTCGGTCGAAGTCGTCGGACGTCGCCGCGACCCCGCTCGCGATCATCTTCCGGCCGGGCGCCGGCCAGCCGTCACCGTGCTGCAGCCCGTAGACCATGTCGACGTGCTGCGCCTCGTCGTAGCCCGCCCACGTCGGGTAGACGAAGGCGTAGCTGAGCAGCATCGCCAGATGAGCGGCGGTGATGAGCAGGAGAAGCAGGGGGCCGCGCCGCACCCGTCGCCTCGTCGGTTTCGGGGCATCCATGGTTGACGTCAGGGTAGACGACCCAGCTGGGCGCCCCGCCGGGACGGCTCGTGGCATCGCCCGGTCGGGGGATGGCCCGGTCGGGTAGGTGGCCGTTCCCCGCCCCCACCGATGGGCCACGACCATCGGGTCTGATTGACCGTTCCAGCCCCGTTCCCGGCCGCGAGACGCCCTCGGCGGACGTCCGAATCGCCGGATCTGTGCTGAAGTGAAATCACGACGCAGGCCGCAGACGCGATTACCAGGCTGCCGCTCAGAGCCGCCCGACCAAGGAGCGCCAGCGACCCGTGACACCCCATTCCCGGCCGGCGCCACCGCCGTCAGCGCCGGAACCGGCCCGCCGCCGGGGGTCGGACGAGGATCCGCCGGCGGCCTGGCCGCTGCCCACCCGTTCGCGCGGCCATCGGCGGGACCGCCCGACGATTCTCGTCCTGCGGCCACACGAGAACGCTGACCCTGACGCGCCCCAGACCGCCGCGCCCACCCAGGCGCTCGGCATCGTGCCCTCCTCCGGTGCCGAGCCGTCCTCAGGCGTTGGGCCGTCCTCAGGCGTTGGGCCGTCCTCAGGCGTTGGGCCGTCCTCAGGCGTTGGGCTGTCGCCGGACACCATGCTGTTGTCGGGCACCGTGCCGTCGTCGGGGAGCACCACCCAGACCCACGCGCTGGGTCATGCGCAGACCGCGTCGCCCACCCAGGGACTGGGTCGGCACCGGGCGCAGCGAACACCGCCGCCGCTGTACCACCCGTCCGCACCGGCCCGCCGGGCACACGTGACGTGGCACCAGCCGACGGAGCACTTTCCCGCGATCGAGTCCCCACCGATCCCGCCGCTGCCACCGGTGCCGCCGCCTCCCTCGGTGCCGCCGCCACGCTCGACTCGTTCGGCCCGCTCGGCTCCGCCGCTGCCGTCGGTCCTGCCGCCCGGACCGGTGCCGCCACTTCCGTCGGTGCCACCGCCTCCGTCGGTACCACCGCCACGCTCGGTGCCGTCGGGTCGTTCGGTGCCGTCGGGTCGTTCGGCCTGGTCAGTGCCGCCGCCACGGTCGGGCCGGCCGGTTCCGGTGGGATCCTCGGCGCGCTCCGCTCCCGCTGGACGCTCCGCTCCCGCTGGACGGTCGGCTTCCGCTGGACGGTCGGCTTCCGCTGGACGGTCGACCGCCGCGGTCACCGTCCGGACGCCGGTCCGCGCGCCGCAGACCCGGATGCCCGATGCGCGGCCGGGCTCCCGCACGGCCCCCACCCACGCCCTGAGGTCGCCCGTCCGGGGTCGGGACACGACCGGATGGGAGACTCCCCGCCGGTCACGCCGTCCGCTTCCGCCCCACCTGGACCCCCGCCGGCCTCGACGCTATCGGCCGTTCTCGCAGCGGCTCCTGCTCGCGGCCTGCGCGACGCTGTCCACCCTCGTGCTCGCGGTCACCTCGCTCGGCTGGGTGGCCTACCGGCACTTCGACAGTGCCGTCACCCGCGAGGACTGGAAGATCGCCGGGACACGGCCGGTCGCGGCGGCGGGCGCGGAGAACATCCTGCTGCTCGGTGACGACAGTCGGGACGGCACCGACGGCGAGTACGGCACGGTGGACGGCGTCCGATCGGACACGACGATCATCGCGCACCTGGGCCCGGACGGCTCGGCGACACTGCTGTCGTTCCCCCGCGACATGCTGGTCCCGGTGCTGCCGAAGGCCAAGGCCAACGCCCGCGACGGGCACGCCAAGCTCACCGAGGTGCTCCAGCTCGCCGGTGTGCCGGGGCTCGTCACCACGTTGGAGTCACTCACCAACCTCAAGATCGATCACACCATCTCGATCAACCTCGCGGGCTTCCGGGCCATGACGGACGCCGTCGGTGGTGTCACCGTCTGCGTGACACCGTTGCCGGACGGCTCCACCCGCAACCTGCACGACGCGATGTCCGGCTGGAGCGGCCGCCTCGGCGAGAACCGGTTGGACGGACGGGGTGCCCTCGCCTTCGTCCGGACCCGCTACGCGCTCGGTGACGAACGGCTGCGCATCCTGCGTCAGCAGCAGTTCCTGGACCGGCTGCTGACCGCCGCCACCAGCGCGGGCGTCCTGACCAACCCGGCGAAGATCTCCGCGCTGCTCGGGGCGGTCGGTGGGGCGCTGCGGGTCGACTCGGGCCTTGACCAGGCCGCGCTGCTCAGCCTGGCCCGCCGCGCCAGCGAGGCCGGCAGCGGCGGGATGCGGTTCCTCACCGTCCCGACCCACATCGCGCTGCCCGCGGACGGCGCCGTCGACGACCATGGCACCGTCCCCCCGCACGGCGCGGTGCTCATCGCCGACCAGGCCGGACTGAACCGCATGCTCACACCGCTGCTACCGGACGGGGTATCGCCCCCGAACACGCCCTCCACCGGCGGCACCACCACCGCTGGCGCCGGGGGCTCGGCCACCACGCCGGTCGGGTCGCCGTCCTCGGTGAGCATCGCGGCCGTTCGTAACGCCACCAGCCGCACCGGACTCGCCGCCCGGACGGTCGACGGTCTGCGCGCCCTCGGATTCACTGGTCCGATGACGACCTCGACGACGACCGGTCAGGCCCAGACCGAGATCTACTATCCGCCGCGGCTTCGGGAACAGGCGAGTGTCCTCGCCAGCCGCATCCCCGGCAGCCAGCTGGTCGCCACCTCGCCACCAACCCCGCTGCCCCCCACCACCTCGGCGCCGGGCGAGTCGTCCACCTCCGGACGCACCACCGCCGGCACGGGCAGCTCCGCCGGCACGGATGGCATCGTCCTCGCTGTGGGCACCGACTTCAGCGGGCTGGTCAGCGCCTCGAACACGCCCACCTCGACCGCCAGCTCCACTGGTGGCGGTGGCGGTGTCACCGCGGGCGCACCGACCGATCCCGCGTCGGCGATCAGTGGCGTGAGCTCCGCCGCCGCCGGCACGCCCGCCAACACCTCCTGCACACCGTGAGCACCCCGAACGCGACGAGCGCCACGTCCTCGCGGCTGGTCCGCGCCGCGGACCTCATCCTCGCGGCACCGGCGGTGGCCGACGACGAGGCGACGTCGGCCACCGGAACCGGCCTACCGGGGGTGGGGGCGCGGGGCATCGCCGACCTGCTGGCGCGTCGCCTGGCGGCCGACCCGTCCCGTCCGCTGGTGACGTTCTACGACGACGAGACGGGCGAGCGGGTCGAGTTCTCCGCGACGACGCTCGACAACTGGGTGGCCAAGACCGCGAACATGCTGGTGGACACGCTCGGTCTCGGCCCCGGCGACCGGGTGGGGATGGACCTGCCCCCGCACTGGCTGGCGCTGGTGATCGCGCTCGCCACCTGGTCCGCCGGCGGCGACCTCGTCGTCGCCCAGCAGCCCACGGACCAGCAGCCCACGGACCAACCGAGCGCGAGCTCGAAGGTCGCGGCGCTGGCACCGACGACCCCGCTGCACGCGTTGTTCGTCGCGCAGGACCGCCTCGACGCGGCCGCGGATCTGGACGTCGACGAGACGGTCGCGCTGTCGCTGCGTCCGCTGGGTGGCCGGATGACCCGGTCCATCCCCGGTGTGCTCGACTACGCCGTCGAGGTGCCCTCGCACGGTGACCGCTTCGGGGCGCCGCCGCCTCCCTCGGTGCAGGCCGACCTCGTCCGGCGCGCGCTGCGCACGGCGGTGGGGTGGCGGCTTGGGGCGTCCGACCGGCTGTTGGTCACCGCCACACCGAGCAGCACGACGGGGCTGCTCGGCGGACTGCTCGCGCCGCTTTCGGCGGGGGCGTCCGTGGTGCTGTGCCGCCGGCTCGATCCGGACCTGCTGATCCGCCGGATCGAGGCCGAGCGCGTGACCGCGATCGTCACCGACACCCCGACGGTGGACGGGCCCGCCGTGGACGCGCGATCGGGATGGCCGGGGGAAGCCGCGGCCGGTGTCCGAGTACTCCGGTTGCCCGTCTCCACCTGAGACCGTCCACCTGAGGCGACCGTGACCCGCCGAGGGACGCTCTGCCGGACGACGGCCTGCCCCGCCTGACCTGGGCCGCCCTGGCCTGAGGGTGCGACCCGGCCGGGTGAGGTGGGTAACCCGGCCGGGGTGAGGCCCGATCGTGGCCTCGTGGCGGCCGACCTCCGAGGGTAGCGACTACTGTCAGGAAGCGATTGGTCGCTCAGGTCGCTCAGGTCGCAATGGGGAGGTGTCGAGCGTGCGCGCACAGCCGCGTCCGACGATCAGCGTCATCGGCACCGGCTACCTGGGGGCGACCCACGCGGTGTGCATGGCCGAGCTCGGGTTCGAGGTGCTGGGTGTCGACATCGACGCGAACCGGATTCGTCAGCTGTCCGCCGGCGACACCCCGTTCTACGAGCCGGGACTCGCCGCCCTGCTGCGCAGCAACCTAGAGGCGGGCCGGCTCTCCTTCACCCGCTCGATCGCCGCGGCCGTCGACCATGCCGACGTGCACTTCATCTGTGTCGGGACACCGCAACGTCCCGACTCGCAGGCCGCCGACCTGCGTCACGTCGACGCCGTCATCAGCGGGCTGATCGCCGCGGGACTCGGGCCACGATCCCTGGTGGTGGGCAAGTCGACGGTGCCGGTGGGGACGGCTGCGAGGCTCGCCGCCCGGATCGCCGCGGCCGCCCCGGGGGCCGAACTCGCCTGGAACCCCGAGTTCCTTCGCGAGGGCTTCGCCGTCGAGGACACCCTGCACCCCGACCGGCTGGTCTTCGGGGTCACCTCCGGCGGCCGGGCCGAAGCCGTGCTGCGCGCGCTGTACAGCCGGATGATCGACGCATCGACGCCCGTCATCGTCACCGACTACGCCACCGCCGAGCTGGTGAAGGTCGCCGCGAACGCCTTCCTCGCCACGAAGATCTCCTTCATCAACGCGATGTCCGAGGTGTGCGACGCCACCGGCGGGGATGACGCCACCGGCGGGGATGTCGTGGAGCTCGCGGACGCCCTGGCCCACGATGATCGGATCGGGCCGCTGTTCCTGCGGGCCGGCATCGGCTACGGGGGCGGCTGCCTGCCCAAGGACGTCCGGGCGTTTCAGGCCCGCGCTCGGGAACTCGGCGTTGGTCCGGCGCTGTCCTTCCTGGGCGAGGTGGACGCGGTGAACATGCGCGCTCGGGCCCGGGCGGTGCGGCTGGCGCACGAGCTGCTGGGCGGAGATCCGATGAACCGGGCCGTCGCCGTGCTCGGCGCCGCCTTCAAGCCGAACTCCGACGACATCCGTGACTCACCGGCGCTGGACGTCGCCACCGCCCTGCGCCGGGACGGCGCGCATGTCGCCGTCTACGATCCGGCGGCCGCGGCGAACGCTCGGGACCGTCATCCCAACCTGCACATCGCCGACTCGGTGATCGGCGCGGTGGCCGGCGCCGAGATCGTCCTGGTCCTCACCGAATGGTCGGAGTTCCGCACGCTCGATCCCGCCGCGCTGCGCCGCCATGTCGCCCGGCCGGTCGTCATCGATGGACGTGGCGTCCTGGACCCCGACGCCTGGCGCGGCGCCGGTTGGACCTACCGGGCTCTCGGTCGGCCACCGCGCCCGGCCACCGTCCGCCACTACGCTCCGCGGCACCTCGCGGAACGCCCCCTGCCGGAGCGGCCCACGTCAGAGCGGCACCTCCACCAGGGCGCCGGTCTCCACGTCGTAGACAAAGCCGCGCACTGACGTCGTGGCCTGCAGGAAGGGGGACGAACGCAGAATCCGCAGGGAGAGCCGGACATCATCGGCGACGTCCGTGAAGGCCTGCACCGACCATTCGGGGCGGACCCCGGTGTCCCGCTCCAACTGATCGCGGAAACCCTCTTCGGTGATCTTCTCCATGCCGCACCCGGTGTGGTGCAGCAGGATGATCTCCTTCGTGCCGAGGGCGTTCTGACTGATCGCCAGGGAGCGGACGACATCGGTGGTGACAACGCCGCCGGCGTTGCGCAGGATGTGCGCGTCGCCCTCCCCGAGGCCGAGTAGTGCCTCGACGTTGAGCCGCGCATCCATGCAGGCCACGACGGCCACTCCGAGTTCCGGCGGCGCCGGCAGCGCGCCCTGCAGGCCGGCCTCCTGGCGGCGAGCCGGGTTACCCGCGGCGTAGGTCAGCAGCACTTCCGTCGCCGTCGCCGCACCGGTCACGTCACCTGCCGGGCGACGCCCGCCCACGCCCGGCACCGTCGCCGCCGCCGGTACCCTCACCGCCGCCGTCACTGTTGCCGTTGCCGTTGCCGTATCCGTGCCGTTCATGGTGTCCGTCCCTCCCGATCGATGGTGCCGTGCTCCGCAATGTCAGGATGCCGCCCCGCCGCCCGAACCGGCCATCGTTCCCCACATTCGCCAGCGTCGCGACCGCCACGTTGCCTGGCATTACGAGTCGGATGCATCACTCACCGTAGAGTAGGGAACACCACTACGGTGGATCGAGCACACAGAGTCGAGCATTTGATCACCCTTGGCGACGGCAGGCTCGGAGGGGCAGCGGTCCCGACGTCCGCGGGGACGCTCGAGGGAGGGGGTGGCGAAGCGACGGGTTCCGGCCAGCCGGTACTCTCCTCGGGTGGTAAGAATCGATCGAGGTCGCCTGTGGTGAAGCACCGACAGGGACGGTCGCCGCTGCAGCTACTCATCCACGAGCTGGGCAAGTTCGGCCTCGTCGGTGGCGTCTGCTACGCCATCGACTTCCTGGTTTCGAACCTGTGTCACACGCTTCTGGGAATGGGTCCGCTCAGCGCGAAGACGATCTCCACCGTCATCGCCGCGACCTTTTCCTATATCGGAAACCGGCAGTGGTCCTTCAACCACCGCGCCCGGACCGGTCTGCGCCGCGAGTACACGCTGTTCTTCATACTGAACGTGGTCGGCCTCGTGATCGCGCTCGGATGCCTCGGGTTCGCCCGGTACGTGCTCGATCTGCGCGGAGTGCTCGCCTTCAACCTGTTCGGCAACGTGCTCGGCACGGGGCTCGGCACGGTGTTCCGCTTCTGGGCCTACAAGAAGTGGGTCTTCCTGCACCCGGACGACCCCAAGGCCGCACCGCGCGCCGACCTGCCCACCGAACTGCCCGCCCGGGTGCCAGAGCACGCCGGCCGGATCTGACCCGCGCACTGACCTGAGCTGACCTGCGACGACCGGGCGCCCACTGGGCTGCCCGGTCGTCGTCGTCTCACCGGAGGGGCCGGCCCCGCAGCCGGTCGGCCTCCTGTCTGTCGAGAAGGCGACCGGGTGTCCCGTTCGACGGGAAAGCCCCTACCATCAGTACCAAGCCCGGTCTGAGAGGTTGGTCGCCTTCGGCGTATCCCGCCGGGCACCGACGCAACGGAGTGGCCGTCCGATCAGGATGCCGTTCCCTCCGGCGCGACGACAGCGCGCGGCGAGACGCCTGCGCGCGGCACCGGCGGCACAGGAGGAACGCATCATGCAGTCACCGGGCTCCAGCACTCCGGACCCGGACGCCGAGACCCGACGGGTCGACGGCGCGCCCGGCTACTCGGGAGGCGTCGACCCGTACGACGAGCAGACCCGGATCGCGGGCGACGAACGCGGCGGCTGGCCGGCCGGCGGTTCCCCGAACAACCCGTCCGGCGGCGGCTACTCGCAGGGCTCGTCGGGCTACGGCGACTCGGCCGGCTACGGCGCTCGGCCGGCTACGGCAACTCGGCCGGCTACGGCAACTCGGCCGGCTACGGCGGCCCGACCCAGTCGGGCGACCAGGAGCCACAGACCCAGATCCTGCCGGACGGCTATGCCACGAACGCACACTCGGCACCCGGCCAGCCCGGCGGCAGCGGTTCCTACCCGCCCCCCGGAAACAGCGGCGGCACGTCCGGTGACTACGGCCAGGACCAGCGCGGCGGGCAGAGCGAGGCCTACGGTGCGCCGACGGCCGGCTATCCGCAGGGCGGCTACCAGCAGGGTTCGGGTGACAGTGGCCAAGGCTACGACCAGCAGGGCTACGGCCAGCAGAATTACGACCAGCAGGGCTACAACCAGCAGGGTTACGGCCAACCCGGCTACGGTCAGCCCGGTTACGGCCAGCAGCCGGGCTACCCGGCTGGCGGGCAGTATCAGCAGCCCCACGACCAGCAGGCCTACAACCAGCAGGGTTACGGGCAGCAGGGCTATGGACAGCCCGATGCCTACGGCAACTACGGCGGTTACCCGCCCGCCGGCGGCGGCGGCTCCCCCCAGGGCAACGGCTCGGGGCGACGACGGGCCCTGATCATCGGTGCGGCCGTGGCCGCGTTGCTCCTGCTCATCATCGTGCCCGTGATCGTGCTCACCGGCGGCTCGGATGGCGACAAGCCGTCGGCCAGCGCCTCAGCACCGCCGGTCGTGTCCTCGTCGGCCTCGGCCACCACCACCCCGTCGCCGTCGACCACCCCGAGCTTCTCCCCGAGCTTCTCCCCGAGCCCGTCACCGAGCGCGTCCAGTGGGTTCAGCCCGGCGGAGAGCACGCTGCTGGCCAAGCTCAAGAGCTCCGCGATGACCGACTGCCAGCCGAACAGCACCGCCGAAGGCGGTCACATCCTGGCCGCGCTGGTCTGCCACTCCGACGACGGCAAGGACGTCGCCGCGTTCTCCTATGCCACCCGCAGCGATCTCGACGCGGATGTCGATGTGCGCAAGGCGCAGGTGACGTCCACCAACGGCAGTTGCAAGAACGGCGAGAACGAAGTGTTCACCTGGAACTTCCACGAGGGTCAGACGGAAGGCACCGCCATCTGCAGCACCCAAAACGGCGCTCCGGCCATCTACTGGTCGTACAACACCAAGCTGGTCGCGTTCACGGCGACCGGAAGTGACGGCGCCGGGCTCTACGAGTGGTGGAGCGGCTTCGACCCGGTACCGCAAAGCTGAACCGAAAAGATCCACATCCAGACGGGATCTCGGCGGGATCTCGGCCGGCCGGGATAGGGCTGCATTTGTTTGCCAGTAGCCCTATACCGGCTGTATCCGCACGGTAGTGCGCCTACGCTGGTGGCCGGATACATCACCACGCTCGGGAGGAACCGTGCCGAGTCCCGGCAGCGGCGACGACGAAGCGCCACGCTCCGCCGAGCAGCCGCCACCCCAGCCGTTCATCGGCGACGGGCTGCCGGGTCCAGACGCGGATTTCGACGACTCCGAGCGCACCATCCTGCAGTCCCCCGGGCAGCGTCCGTTGGTGCCAGGACCTGGCCCTGGGTCCGGGCCCCGGGTGGGCTCGCCCTACGAGCCGCCGCGCCCACCCGGCCCGCCGGCATCCGCCGCGCCGCCGTGGCTGGGCGGCCCGTCCGGGCCGTATGGGCAGCCCTCCGGGCCGCCCTCTGGCTTTCAGGGTGGGCCGCCGCCCGGGCCGCATGGCGGGCCGTTTCGTCCCGGCAGCCCATCCGCGCCGTCGGCGCCGCCGCTTCCACCGGATTGGCAGTCGCCGTATCTGGCCGGCGGACCTCCGTCCGGGCCACAGCCACCCATGGCACCGATGGTGCCCATGGTGCCGCCGGGTTCGATACCGCCTCGGCCACCGATGCCACCCGGTCCGCCTGGACAGTTCACATCCCCGGGGTCTCCGGGACGGCCGGGGCCGCCCGGTCCCCCCGGGCCTTCCGGGCCGCCCGGCTCCTTTGGTCCACCACCTCCGCCGACCGGGCCTCGAGGCATGTCCGTCCCGCCGGGGCAGTCAGGGCCGGCGGGTGGTTCCGGCTCGTTGGCGGGTCCGCCGGGACCGCTCTACTTCGCGCCACCCGGCCAACCGCCGCGTGCCACGGGCCCCTCGCCCGTCCCGCCGCCTGGCAATGCTTTGTCACCAGCAGGATCGCCGCCAGCTGGACCGGCGTCCGTTGGCGGCTCCGCCCACGGCGGCGCTGCCAGAGCAGACAACGATGATCTCACCTACCGGCTGACTCCGCCGCCGGTCACGCTCGCGTCCGCGCCACCGCTGTCCCCGCCTGGCCCCGTACCAGCACCGGCAGGGGGTCGGCCCGCACCGGGAGCACCGATTCGGCCCATCGGACCCACCGGACCTGGCCTGTATGGCGGTCCCGCTGGTCCTGGGGGTCCTGGGGGTCGGCCTGGGCCTCTGCCCGGTCTTGCCGCGCCGACGAGACCCGCGAACCCCACGGATGAGCAGGACGACGAGCGGGAGGTGACATCGGGTTTCACCAGCCTTCCGCTGCCGGTGGTACCCGACGCCGCGGCCCCGGGCTCGTTCGCACACCCGGTCACCCATCCGGTCGCGCGTCCGGCGCCGCCCGACCTCGGCTTCGACGCGGACCCCGAAGAAGAGGATCTGCTGCCCGGACTTCTCCCCGGGCTACCAGCTCCCCCGGCGCCGCTGCTGCCCGCACCCGGCGGACCGTACGGCTCTCCGGGGGCCGCCGGGGGCGGGCGGGCCTGACCGGAACAACCGACACAAGATCCTCGTCGACCGGCGGCTGCTGTTCGCCGGTGTCGGCGCGCTGGTCGCGCTCGTCGTCCTGTTCGGCGCCCTCGCCCTCGCCGCTGGGGAGTCCGACTCGAGCATCGACGCGGCACCGATCATCGCGACAGCGAGCCCGGTCGGAGGCCCCGTCGGCGATGCCCGTGAGGCGCTTCGGGCCATGCTCAACCCAGCCGTGATGTCCGGCTGCACCACACCGGCCCGCAGCGACAGCGCCTACGCCGACGCCACACTCACCTGCAAGGCTCCCGGTAACCGTCAGGTCGCCGCGTTCCACTTCGCCAACCGGTCGGCGCTCGACCGGCAGATCGGTGCCCGCGAGGCGTTCTACTCGGACGAAGGGTCCTGCGACGACGGGCAGCAGAGCTCGGAACGGTGGACCTCTCCCACCGACAAGCCCGGCGGCACCCGGCTCTGCTACTTCTTCGCCAATCACTTCTACGAGTTCTGGAGCTCCGACACCCAACTGGTCGCGTTCTCGGTCGATGATCCGGACCCCGCCCGGCTCAACTCCTGGTGGCACTCGTTCGATCCGTTGCGCC
>NZ_CADCWS010000036.1 GCF_902806475.1 Candidatus Frankia nodulisporulans | reverse complement strand
GTGATCTCGTCGGCCGGCAGCGGTACCGGCATCGGTACCGGAGTCGGCGCGGGTATCGACACCAGCGCGGTCTGCGAGCTCATCGGGCCAGGGCCGGCGGGGCCGGCGGCGTCGGTGGGGCGGAACAGGTCGGCGACCGCGAGGTACTCCGCCGGCCAGAGGGCCTGGGCCCAGACATCGACGCCGAGCACACCCAGGGACAGCCGGCGGTTCGCGTCCACCGTGAACCGCCACTGCGCGATGGGTGTGTCGCCGATGGTGAGCACACCGATGGCATGTCGACGTCCCCGGGCCATCCGGCGCAGCCGTTCGGAGCTGGCCGAATCCACCGGTTCGGCGAGGATCAGCAGGTCTGGGGCGAGCGCATCGGGGTTTCCGGGGATGCGTTGACCCGCCTCCAACGGAAAGTCCGCGTCGCCGAGCTGAGCGGCTGGTTCCTCGTCGTCGGGTCCCGACAGCTCGTCCAACGCCCGCGCCACGCTGTCGGCGGTCCACAGCCGGTCCGGTGCGATGGCCAGCAGTTCGTTGACGGCGGCCTCCGGCGGAAAGCCGATGAGGCAGACCCTCAGGTCGTCGGACCAGATGTTGGTGGCCAGTTCCAGCGCGACAGTGATCGCCACCTGGAGAGCCACCGGCCGGTCGCCGAGCAGGCTGATGACGCCCGGGGCGCCCTCGAGGTCCACCAGGATGCGCGAGCCGGAATCGTCGTGACCGAAGGTGACCAGGGCTGGGTAGGGCGCCGGTATCTCGGCCGCGTCCAGGTCCGCCTCGCTGGGCTGGTCCGGGTCGCCGATCAGCGCGACGGACCGGTCGATCCACCATGATCCGGGACCGTCGGCGGCGAACCAGGGCGGCGGCGGCGGGTTCGGCTCGGCGGGCGCCATGTGCAGGACCAGCATCTGGTCGGTGAGGATGGCGGCGTAGACCGGGGGGAGCAGGCGCTGCTGCGCCGTGAGACTGACGGCGAGGGCTCGCAGCGCCCGGTCGACGAAGTGCGCGGCCTCGCGGTCGGCGGCCAGCACCAGGGCGTCCTCGGCCGGATTCGACGCCGACGCGTCGGATCCCGATTCGTTGCGCCGGTGGGCCAGCGCCGCGAGAACACCGGCGGCGAGCAGACCGGCCGCGGCCACCCCGACGAACTCCTGCGCCGGAACCAGCGCGGCGGCCGTCAGCGGTCGATCGACGTGACCGCCGTGATCCTCGGCCACCCGCATCTCGCCGCCCTGGCCGAAGCCACGCTCACCACGGTCCTCGTGGTGGGACTCGCCGACGGTGGAACGGTCGTGGTCACCGTCGGGATAGTCGTCCCCGTCGTCGTCCTCGTCGTCCTCGTATTCGTCCTCGTCCTCGTCGTACTCGTCGGCCAGGTCAACGTCGCGGCCGACGTCCGCGGGCCAGCCGCCGGTGATCTGCGACATGCGTAGCACGCGTAGTCCGTCGCCCTGGGCGTCCGCCGGCAGCAGCAGAACCCAGCCGGCATGGATGAGCGAGGGCTTGGACAGGGTCCGGCTGTCCGGCTGGGTGCGGCCCTCATTGAGATCGAAGATCTCCCGGTAGCGCAGGCCGTCACCGAGAAAGCGCTGAGCGATGCCCCACAGCGTGTCGTGGTGGCGCCCCCCGGCCGGACGCACCTCGTAGAGCTTGACGACCCGCTCGCCGGGCACGAGGCCCTGGTGGTCGTCCACGATCGGACTGGTCAGCTCCGGGCGACCGGGCCCGGCGTTCGCCCCGATGCCGGCGCCGTCGAAGGTACCCGCGCCGTGATCGGGCAGCTCAGCGGCCGGTGCGTCACCTGACCACGGCCAGGTCGCAGCGACCGGGGCGGCATCGTCGATGTCATCGACATCGACATCGTCGGCATCGTAGGTGTCATCGGGATCGTAGGTGTCATCATCGTAGGTGTCATCGGCGCCGACATTGACATCGTCATTGGCGTGGACGTCGGGATCGATGCCGTGGCCGGGGCTGGCGGGGCCGAGCCACGCGGGCGCCTCGTTCGGCGGCGTGCCACCGGGACGCGGGGGAACGGGCGGCGGATCGTAGGGACCGGGCAGCAGACCAGGACGCTGCGACCGGAGCTCGGCCTCGCCGGTCGCCGCCGACCGCGAGTGCCACGGCGGCTGCCCGGCCTGCCCGGGCTGCCCGGCCTGCCCGGGCTGTCCGGCCCGGCGCGAGCTGCGGTGCGGCAGCCTGCTGGCCTGGCCCGAACGCGGCCGGCGCGGCACTCAGCTGGGGAGCCGCGGGCGGCGACGGATAGCTGGCCGGACGCGGCCGGGCACCGCTTGCCTGGCTGTACGTGACGGGCACGACCAGGGCGGTCGTACCCGACAGCAGCAGGGCGGTGAGCACCAGCCGGCGGGCGACGGCCTGTGGAACACCGCCGCACGGTATGCGGGGTGCGAGCGCGCTGCCCCGTACCTCGGCGCGCCATTCCGCGAACAGGCAGGCGAGGAAATGCACCCAGGCCGCCCACAGCAGCAACGACACGACGGCCCGCACGATCGGCCCGGTGCCGCCGCCCTGACCGACCGGCGGGCCGAGCAGCACGATGAGCAGCACCGGCACGCCCACCACCGCGAGGACAATGGTCGTGATCGCCGCCGCTGCCGGGCACGTACCTGCGGGTCGACGGCGGGCAGTGACTGTCGGGACGGCACCCCGCCGGCGCCCACGGACCGGTCGTCCGGCGCCGGACCGCCCGGTGGTGGCGTTGCCGGCGGCGGAGCCGACGAAAACGAGGTGGTCGACATGGATCGCCCCCGATCAGGTACAGGGCCGGGCGGACGAGCGTGCCGGGTGGCGGTCGCCAGGAAGCCGCGGGGCACGCCACGTGGCGCTCATGCTAGGTCGGCCAGACCGGCATCCGGTGCGAAACGCGCGTTCTTCGGCCGTCCTGTGACGATCGACCGCAATTGCCCAGCTGATGGACACGAAGGGCTCCGAGTGCACGCGGGCCTCCTCGCAGGCTGCGTCCACCGGTGCCGGTCGGTGTCGGTCAGTTCCGGGCGGACAAACCCGCCGTGACCGTATCAGTGCGGTCGCGCTGCGGGAACGACAGGGTGACGGATACGGCGGTATGAACGCACGGTGGGAAGCCATTCCAGAGTCGGTGGATATCCGGACCTGGCTTTTGTCGCTCTGAGTAACTGTTCTTGTGTATCTGACGGTCGGTGTTGGCGGGGGCTCAGCGGGCGAGGTACTCCACCGCGAGATCCCCGTCGCAGGCGACGGGGATCTCGCGGCGTCGGGGTCGACGGCTGACGATCACTGCGAGGTCGTGGTGACGGACCTCCAGATGGGGCGGCGTGATGACGGCCGCGGCTGGTGCCGGCTCGTCGGAGAGCATCCGGAAGGCGGGGATGGCGCGGCTGCGGGTCGTGACGGTCACCGTGTCGCCGGGCTGGACGAGCTGACCCGGTCGTTCCACGCGCTGTCCGTGATCCGGTACGGCAGGCACAGCTGCTGCTTCTCGCGCAGGTGTTCCCGGTAGGGGCTCACCTAGGACGGTCGCGGCTCGTGGCCGAAGCCGGCCGGCGTGTGCCGGTTGCGGTGGCGCGTGCTGGTGTCGACGCGGGACAGGCCAGGTTTCCGACTCGGCGTGGTCACGGACTGGTGGCGCATTTCCGTCTCCTCCGTTAAGTTAGGCAAACCTAAGTGGCTGGCTCAACTATAGGTCGAGACGGAGGCCTCGGATGGCGGAGCAGCGGCGACGCGGCGGTACGGGCGCGGTCGAAGCGGCTATGGCGTTGATCGCAAACGCGCCTTATGCCAGCCTGGCGGGGTGGGACGGCCGCGTCGCCCATGGTCTGCGCTTCACCACCCAAGTGGTGCCGTCACCTTCGAGCGCACCCAGCGATCCCGTGACCGCTCCCTGGCTGGGCTCGGGTGTCTCGCCGGCCCATCCCGTCGCCGGATCGAGCGCGTCGAGGGAACGGGAGATCGAGACGGAGTCGCCGAGTGCCCCGGACATCGCCGGCCGGCTGACGCCCACCGTCGGCGCCCGGGTGGTGCTGCTGGCCCCGCGCACGTTCGTGGCCGGTCTCGCCCAGCGGGAACTCGCCGCGCGGCTGAACCTGTGCGGGTGGGCACCGGACACCCGCCGCTGGGTCTCGGTGGCCTTCGGCGGCTGGGTGTCCCTGCTGTCCAGCGCGGACCGGCATGTCGCGGCCGTCCATTTCGCCCAACGGCACCCGACGGATGATCTGCTGGATCTGGACGCCGGCTGGGCGCTGCTGCAGATGGATGTCGGCGAGGTGGTCGTGCGTACCAACCGGGAAGGCCTGCAGCTCGGCCGGATGGGGGCGATCGGGCTGCTCCTGCCCGTCCTGCGCGGCTGACCGGGGCGGGTGCGCGGCTCATCCGGCGTTCTGGATCTCGTTCTGGATCTCGGCGAGCCGGGCGCGCAGCTGGTCGAGCTGGGCGTGCAGATCCGTCAGGGTGCGTTCGTAACCAGGCCAGATGTTCGTTCGGAAGTCGGTCGCGGCCCGGCCGTCCCAGCTTTCGGGGTCGGTGAGGCTTCTGGCGATCGAGCGCAGCTCGTCGAAATGGCCCAGCAGGGGGCCGTTGACGATCGAAGCGAGATCGGAGACGGCGGCTACCGCTTCCGGAGTACTACGGACGGTGATGTCAATCGAGGTCATGGTCGCTCCTCGGATGTTCGGCGTGGGTTGGACCCGCGCGGCGGCGGATGACACGGGGGAGGCGGGGACGGGTCGCGGGATGGCGCCGATCCGGCCAGGCGATCAGCTGCCGGCTTCGGCGGTCCTGCGGTTGATCTCGGCGATGCCATGCGCGAGCTCGGTCAGGTTCAGGTGCAGGTCGGTCAGCGCACGCTGCACCTCCGGCCAGATCTGGCCTCGAAAGAGCTGCGCCTTGGGCCCCTCCCAGTTGCGTGGATCGGCCAGCGTGGAGCCGTGACCGATCAGGTCCGTGGCCGTGCGCTGCAACTCGGGCAACGTCTGGCTCATCCGGGACGCGGCCTGCATGGCGGTCGGGGTGGTGACGGTCCGCATACGGTTTCCCTTCAGGTCGGGGGCGGATGCCCACCGGGGGGAGACGAGTCGTCAGGGCCGGCGATCTGGACGGGTAGCAGCCGGCCGTGCTGGACGAGCAGCCCGCGGCCGGGCGGGCTGGGACCGGACCGGGCCCGCGGCAACCGGACGCCGAGCAGATCACCGTCAGTGGTTCGCCGCGGCGCCAGCAGCAGCCCGTGCCCTTCTCGGCGAAGGTCGACCGCGAACCCCCGGTACTGGAGCAGCAGATCCTCGGTCAGCCCGGCCAGCAGGAACGGCCCGGTGCTGCCCCGGCCGTGCCGCCAGTGCTCCGCGAGGGCGCCGGCCACCGGCTCCGCTACCAGTTCGGCGTCGTCCACCAGCACCGCCACCGGGCGACCAGCCGGCTGCCCGAGCGCCCACGGTGGCCCACACGTGTGCTGTGGCCTGCTCGGATCCCGCAGTTCGGCGTCGGCGAGGACGGTCACTCCCGGCTGGCCGCGCAGGTCACGCAGCGGCGAGGGCCGCGGTGCCACCACCACCATCGCCACCGCGCGGGCCAGCAGGACCAGCGCGAAGGTCATCAGGACCGAACTGCGCCCGGACCGCGGTGGGCCGCCGATGACGAACCCGGGGTTACCAGCAAGATCGACGGTGATGACGTCGAGGTCGTCACCGCCGACTCCGAGCGGTACCGCGGCCAGCGGCTCCAGTCGGCCGGGCGGAGCCGCGACCAGCTGGGCCCGGGTGATCCGCTCCGGCAGCGCCTCGACGCGCAGGGGTAGCGGGCCAGGGGGAGCCGCTGTCGGTGCGGTGCCCGCGGCGAGCGATCGCGCGTAGCGCGGCCACCTGCGCACGCCCGGCCGGATCCGGATCGAGCAGGCCCACCTGCACCTCGACCGGATCGGGAAACCGGCCGCCCACCACGACACCCCGGCCCGGCGGCTGGTCCTGGGGAAGGTCCGCCACCGGGATTCCGGCGAGAGCGGCATCCGCGGGATCCGTCATGCGCAGCACGAGCCGTTCGGGCACGAGAGCGGCGAACCGTCCGGTCAGACCTCTACGGTCCGCGGTGAGGACCACCGTGACGCCGGCCGCCGGCCCTTCCCGCAGCAGGTGCAGCAGAAGATCGACGGTGTCGCCGCCGTCGAGATCCTCGAAGTCGCTCAGAAAACCCTCCAGCCCGTCGACGAGCACGACCAGGTACGGGGGTGCGGTGTGGGCCTCGCCCAGCCGGCGTGCCTCGCGCAGGTCCGCGGCGCCCTCGGCGGCGAACTGGCGGCGTCGCCCGTCGACGAGGTCCGTCAGCCGCCGCAGGAGCCGGCTGACCCGGTCGGGGTCGCCGCGGTCGACCACGGCACCGGTGTGCGGCAGATCCGCCAGACCGCGCAGCGCGGCACCCCCGAAATCAAGGCCGTACAGGTGGACGTCGCGCGGGGACAACGTGGCGCCGATCGAACCGGCGATGGCGCGCAGCACCGTCGAACGACCCGATCGAGGCGCGCCCACGACCAGCAGGTGACCACCGTTCTCGACATCGGTCGTGAACGGCAGTTGCAGTTGTCGGGCGCAGTGGTCGGCCAGCCCGACGTGCACCGCCGGGAGAGCCGCCGCCTCAGCCTTGGCCTCCGGGCCGGGCCGGACGCCGTGGCGCGACCGCGACTGCGACGGGGCGGATGACAGGGGGAGGGTGAGCCGTTGCGGGAGCGGTGCGAGCCAGGGGCTGCGCGGCGCGGGAATCCGCAGGCCCTCGGCGGCCAGGCGCACGGCTCGGGCCAGGACCGTCAGATCGGTGGGGCCGGTCGCCGGATCATCGGATCGGGCGGGACCGCTCGCTCCGATAGCACCGCTCGCTCCGGCGGCACCGGCCGAATCCGGGCGGGTGCGCTCACCGGGGCGGGCATCGCCGTGACCGCGCCAGGGCCAGGGCAGCTCGACGATCTCGGGTGCGGGCAGGCCGACTCCCGGTCCTCGCCCGGCGGCGTCGGACCGCCCGGCGATGTCGCCGACCCAGGCGGTCTGCACGAGGTGCACCCGCCCAGGACCGGTCCGGATCACCGCCCGGCCCGGCGTGGCCCGGCCGATCAGGGCCGCGTCGGGCCGGCCCACCACGTCGTCGCTCTCGTGCGCGTCCGTGACCCGCAGGGCGATCCGCAGGTTGGTGTTGGCCCGGATCTCGGGTGAGACCACGCCACTCGGTCGTTGCGTGGCCAGCAGCAGATGCAGACCCAGCGACCGGCCGCGCTGTGCCAGGTTGACCAGACCGGCCACGAAGTCGGGCAGTTCACGGGCCAGCGTCGCGAACTCGTCGACGACGAGCACCAGACGGGGTGGAACCACGCCGGCGGCCAGCCGGCCGGGCTGGCGGGCCAGGGCGTCGAGGTCCTTGGCCGCGTACTCGGCCAGCAACGTCTCGCGCCGGCGCAGTTCGGCCGCCAGCGACGTCAACGCACGGCGGACCAGATGTGGATCAAGATCGGTGACCAGACCCACGGTGTGGGGCAGGGTCGCGCACTCGGCGAACGCGGCGCCGCCCTTGTAGTCGACCAGTACGAACACCAGCTCGTCGGGCCGGTAGGTCGCCGCGTGCGCGATGATGATCGTCTGTAGCAGTTCCGACTTGCCCGCACCGGTGGTCCCGGCGATGAGGCCGTGCGGGCCGTCCTCGGGCAGACTCAGCCTGAAGGTCTCCCCACCGGCGACGCCGATGGGGACGGACCCGATCCGACCCAGCCCGATCTGACCTGGTCTGATCTGACCCGGCGCGGTCGGCTCGGACCGGCCGCGGGCCCAGCGACGCTGGATCGCCGCCACCGACACCTGGGCGAGGCCGTCCAGGTTCACCAGGTGCACCCGGGTTGGCAGAGCGCCCTCGTCGGCGTCGGTGTCACGCAGCGGCGCGAGGGCCCGTGCGGTGGACTCGCACCAACGGATCGTGCCGGCAAGCTCGCCCGACCCTGCCGGCACACCGACCGGCCCGACCAGGTCGGACCGCACGTCGGCGGTCGTCGGGCCCTGATCCAGCCGAAGGACCAGGCGATCTTCGGTCGCCTCGACGACGGCTCGGCACTGCGCGGGCAGATGACGGCTCTCCCGTTCGAGACACACCAGGACAACGCCCGCCGCCGGACCCGCGTGCAGCAGCGCACGCAGCCCAGGCACCGTGTGCAGCGCCCGGGCGCCGTCCAGGATGACCAGGATCTCCGGGCCCGGGCGGGTCTGGCCCGCCGGGAGGTCGCCGCGCCCCTCGGCGAGCGAACGCAGCTCACGCACCGAGGAGACGCAGGCCTCACGTCCCACGGCGAACCGCAGCATCGCCGCGCCGACACTGGCACCGTTGCCGGCCGCGGCGGTGGCATCAGCCCGGTGGCAGTGCGGCAGCCAGCGAATCCACGACCAGGCCGGCGCGTCGGCGGGCTCCGCGACCAGCACCCAGATGGCCAGGTCCGCCGGGCTGTGCAGGACCGCTGCCTGCGCGACCAGCCACGAACCGAGCGCGCGGGTCACCGGTTCCGCTCCGGCCAGACCGGCGACTCCCAGCGACGCCATCTCGAGCAGCGCGGGCAGAGGTGCGCGCAGCCGTACCGCGGGTTCGCCCGCGGCGGCACCGGCGATCTCCACCAGGCTGGGCTGTGTGGCGACGCCCAGTCGAAGGTGGAGATAGTCCGGGTCGTCGCGGCGGCGCCGCCACAGCCGTTCGTCCTGGTGCCAGGCGGTGGTGAACAGCTCCGCTGGGCCGGGATGGTCGGCGTGTCGACGTTCCTGCTCCGCACGCAGCGCCGCCCGCGCCGCCCGGTTGATCTCGGCCGTGCCGCGCCGGTGGGCCTGCCGCTCCCGGCGGTAGGTGCGGCTGTCCCGACGACGGGAGCTCAGGACGGATGCCACCATGCTGACCGGTCCGAGCGCGGCGAACATCAGCAGTGTGGGCGAGTCCAGCACCAACGCCACCGCGGCGGCCGCCAGCATCGGCAGCACGGCGGCGATGACGGGGATCGGTGCTGGTCGCGGTCGGGTGGGCGCGGCGGGTAGCCGAAAGCTGCGGACCTCCTGCCGCGGACGGATGCGTGGCGCCCGATGCACACCCGTCGACCCGGTGCCGTCGGCCCGCGCGCGGGATGCCAGAGCCTGCGCCTGGGGTCGGACCAGGCGCAGGGTGCAGGCGGAGGACTCGATCGTGGCGAGGACCGAGCCTTGCGGCTCACCGCGGCTGGGGTAGGTGACGCGAACCTGGCGATGTGGACGTACCCGGCAACCGCCATCGGGGGTGACCCGTACGACGGCGAGCGGCCGCGCTCCCGGATCGTTCAGCCTGACCAGGCCGAGCGGTGTGCTGCCGAGGCGATGTTCGCCGATCGCCAGCGGATGGATGACACCGGCGCCGATACCGGCGCTCACCTCGAGATCGACCAGACCCGTTCCCGGGGCCCGGTGGGGAGCCGGCGCTCCCAGCACCAGTACGGCGCCATCCCGCAACGGCGACGCGCCAAGGCGCTGCGCCGGATCGAGTGGCCAGGGATGGCCGGTGAGGGTCAGACGTGGACAGGCGACCGCCCCGGCCGGTGCGAGGCGCAGCACGGTGCTGAGAGCGTGGGCCAGTTCGCGTAGCGGAGTGCGAGCATCGGCGCGCAGCAGAACATCGACCGGACGCCCCTGGCGGGCGTCGACAGCGGTGAACGCGATCTGCATGTGCCGGACAGTACGACCAGAAAAGCCGGCCTGGCCAGCGCCTGCGACGCCCTGTGTATGAACTCGAGGAAATGGTCGTAAGAATGCGGCTGAACGCGGCCGAAGAAGCGCGTCACTCGCTGGAGCGGGCCGCCTGGTCCGGGCGGTTTCGACATGCCCGGCAGCGGCCGGGTCGGAGCGAAGGTGCCCGGTGCCACCCGCGGCCGTGCACGTCAACTGGCCTGTCAGAGCGGCGGTCGGGCCAGGAAGGCCAAGGTGGGACCGCGGGTGCGCGGCCGGCGCCCGCGCCGCACGGCGGCCCGTCCCGGTTGCCGCCGGCGAAGATGTCGGTGCATTCGAGTACGCTTGAAAACGGCCGCACCGCGCAGTTCCATGCGGCAGTCGAGCAGTCCCAGGCGGCAGTCGAATAGTCGTCCGAAGGAATGGTTGACGAGACGGAAAAACCCATGTCCCGCAGGGGGAGAATCGAGTGGGAATTTCTCAGGAAAAAGGACGGTGTCTGTTTCTCATGGCCGTGAATGACACGCGGGGCGCAGTGCGTGGTCCGGTGAGAAGCCGATCGGGCGGCGGCCGTGGGAGCATCGGATGCCCTGGATGGCGATCAGGCCGATCGCGGGCCGGGCCACGACGGACCTGGCCCGCGAGACGAAGGGCGGAGGCTCCGGGATTTGAACCCGGGAGGGGGTTGAAGCCCCCAACCGCATTAGCAGTGCGGCGCCATAGACCGGACTAGGCGAAGCCTCCCAACGTGCTCGCTCATCATAGCGTCCCGCACGGCGGTGCTGGCAGGGTGGGTACCGGTCGGCGGGCGCGGCCTGGATCACAACCCCGGCGCGGCGCCCGCGGTGTCGGCGATGCCGGCGAGATCGGCGTCGTCGGCGGCCACCTCGGCGCCGAGCGCGCGCAGCACCGCTCGGGCGATCTCGCCCTGGCGGGCCGGGTCGGTGACCGGGCCGCCGTCGGCCTCCCGCAGGTAGAAGGCGTCGACGACGTCCAGGCCGAGGGTGGCGACGATGGCGGTGCCGACGTCGAGTCGCAGCTCGGACAGCGCCCGTACGATGCGGAACAGCACTCCGGCCTGATCCGGGGCGCGCACCTCCGCGACCGTGGCGGTGCCCAGGTCGTCGAAGCTCACCTGCGGCGGCCCGGGGGTCGTCCACTGCCGCACGCCGGCGTAGTCACGTTCCCGGTCGGCCAGCCGGCGGGCGATGTCCAGAGTTCCGCCCAGGGCGGCCCGCAGGTCGGCGAGCAGCTTGTCCCGCTCGGGCAGATATCCGTGCTGGGTGGCGACCGCGGCCTGCAGCAGGGCGCGACCGTCCGCGCTGCGGGCCGAGGCCCGGCGTATGTCGAGCCGGTTGAGTGCCAGCACACCGGCGGTGACGGCCAGCAGGCCGACCTGGTCGTCGGTGACCACCACGATCTCGAACATCCCCTCGTCAGGTAGGGGGTTGACCTGGATGACGTGCTCGGGTGTCAGCGCGAGCAGCGCACGCTGGCGTTCGTCGAGCCGGGGTGGGCAGGGGACGCTCTGTCCACCGAGCAGTGCCCGGGCTCGGGCCACCAGATCCCCGATCAGCCGCGCCTTCCAGGCGTTCCAGGCGGTGGGCCCGGTGGCCCGGGAGTCCGCCTCGGTCAGCAGGTGCAGCAGGGTGAGGATGCGTTCGCTGCCCGCCGCGCCGGCCACGGCCTGGATCGTCGCGAGATCGTCGATGTCGCGTCGGGTGGCGGACTCGCCGAGCAGCAGATGGTGGCGGATCATGGCGATGAGGACGTCGACGTCCGCGGGGGGCAGGCCCAGCCGCGGCCCGATCCGGCGGACCTGCTCGATGCCCGCGTCGGTGTGGTCGCCGGGATAGCCCTTGCCGATGTCGTGCAGCAACGCGCCGAGCAGCAGCAGGTCGGGTCGGTCCACGTCCCGGGTGAAGGCGGCGGCGCGTGCGGCCGTCTCGATCAGATGCCGGTCGACGGTGAAGCGATGGTAGGGATTGCGCTGCGGACGGCTGCGTACTGCGGCCCACTCGGGCAGCAGACGCACCAGCAGGCCGACCTGGTCCAGGGTCTCCAGAACGCCGATCGCGGCCGGCCCGGTGGCCAGCAGGGCGACCAGCGAGTCGCGCGCGGCCGGCGGCCAGGGGTCCGGCATGGACGGCGCCTCGCGGGCCAGCCGGTCCACGGCGAAGCGCCCCATCGGGACTCCGGTGCGGGCGGCGGCGGCGGCCACGCGCAGGACCAGCGCCGGGTCCTTCGTCGGATCGATGTCCAGGGCGAGCTGGATCTCGCCGTCCTGCTCGACCACACCCTCGTCGAGGGGGCGGCGGACCGGCCGGCGACTGCGCCAGCGGGACGTGCTGCGCAGGCCGGCCGCGGTGCGGTACCAGGTGGCGTCCCAGGCCCAGGAGATGGTCCGCCCGGCGTCGGCGACCGCGTGCGCCAGCGCCATCGAGTCCGGATAGCCCAGCGCGGTGGCGACCGCGGTGCCGTCCTGCAGCAGCAGTCGGTCCTGCGCGCGGCCGGCGTTGATCCGGCGGATCTCACCGCGGACGTCGAGCAGCACCTCGGCGGCGGCCAGCACCCGGGCGGAGGGGATCTCGGCGACCCAGGCGGCGGCGAGGGCGTGCAGGGCTGCGACGTCACGCAGACCGCCGCGGGACTCCTTGACATCGGGTTCGAGCAGGAACGCGACCTCGCCGAGCTGGTCGGCTCGTTCGGCCACGGCGGCGGCCAACTCCGGCAGCCGCTTGGGGGCTCGGGTGCGCCACCGGTCGCGGGCCCGGCGGGCCAGCGTGCGGACCAGCTCGTCGTCCCCGGCTATCTGGCGGACGTCGAGCAGCCCCAGGGCGGCCTTCAGGTCGTCGTCGGCCACCGCGATCGCCTCGTCGACGGTGCGCACGCTGTGGTCGAGGCCGATGCCGGCATCCCACAGCGGGTACCAGACGGCGTCGGCGACGGCGCTGACGTCCGACCGGCTGCCGTCGTGCAGAAGTACCAGGTCAAGGTCGCTGCCGAAGGCCGGCTGGCAGCGTCCGTAGCCGCCGACGGCCAGCAGGGCGATGCCGGGCCCGGGATCGCCCAGCAGCTCACGGAGCACATCGTCGGCCAGCTCGGTGAGCAGACCGCGCAGCTCGGCGCCGCGTTGCTCGGGCAGCGGGTCGCGGCGACCGCGCAGGATCTCCAGACGGTCCTGATCCGGCATGGCTGTCCTCCTCCGCACCCGCGGTGCGTTCGGCCGACGGGAGGTTCCGGACTCGCCGGACATATGGCGCGGCACCGCGTCAGATCTCACGCGGTGCCGCCACATGTGCTGTTCGTGCCGGTGCTGCACGTGGTGCGAGTGGTGCCTTGCGCTGCCTGTGGTGCCGTCGCGCGGTCTACAGGGCGTCGCTTCCGCGCTCCCCGGTGCGGACCCGCACGACCGAGTCGACCGGGACGACCCAGACCTTGCCGTCGCCGATCTTGCCGGTCTGAGCGGCCGCGGTGATCGCCGCGACCAGCTCGTCGGCGGACTCGTCCGCCACCACGACCTCGACCTTGATCTTCGGTACGAAGTCGACCTTGTACTCCGCACCGCGGTAGACCTCGGTGTGGCCCTTCTGTCGACCGTAGCCCTGGACCTCGGAGATCGTCAGGCCGTGCACGCCCAGCTTCTCCAGGGCGGCCTTGACGTCGTCGACCTTGAACGGCTTGATGATGGCGGTGACGAGCTTGGTCATGCCTGGGCCTCCTCGGGCACCTTGACCGGCGTCACGGAGGAGGTCAGCGAGCCGCCGCCCCCGATGGAGGAGTAACGGTAGGCCGTCTCCCCGTGCAGGGCCTCGTCCATACCGGTGACCTGGTCATCGTCGCTCAACCGCAGACCGATCGTGTACTTGATCGCCAGCGCGATGATCAGCGTGACCGCGGCGGAGTAACCGAGCGTCGCGCCGACGGCGAGCGCCTGCTCACCGAGGACGCTCCACGGGCCGCCGTAGAACAGGCCGTCCTTGCCCGCCGAGTTGGTGTCCACCGTGGCGAACAGACCGGTCAGCAGCGCACCGAGCACACCGCCGACCAGGTGGACGGCGCCGACGTCGAGCGAGTCGTCGATGCCGACCTTGCCCTTGATCGAGGTGGCCAGGGCGCAGATGACGCCGGCGAGACCGCCGACCGCGATCGAGCCCATCGGCGAGACGAAACCACAGGCCGGCGTGATGGCGACCAGACCGGCGACCGCACCGGAAGCCGCACCGAGCGTGGTGGCCTTGCCGTCACGCAGCCGCTCGACGGCGAGCCAGCCGAGGATGGCCACACCGGTCGCGATCTGCGTGTTGAGCAGGGCGAAACCGGCGAGCTTGTTCGCCGCCAGCGCCGAACCCGCGTTGAACCCGAACCAGCCGACCCACAGGATGCCGGTGCCGAGCAGGACGAAGGGCACGTTGTGCGGGCGGAAGTCACCCTTGGGCCAGCCGGTCCGCCGGCCCAGCACCACGGCCAGCACGATGGCCGCGATACCGGCGTTGGCGTGGACGACCGTGCCGCCGGCGAAGTCCATCGCGCCGCGCTTGTACAGCCAGCCGTTCGTCGCCCACACCCAGTGCGCGATGGGCGAGTAGACCAGCAGCGACCACAGGGTCACGAACACCGCGAACGCGCTGAACTTCATCCGGTCGGCGATGGAACCGGTGATGAGCGCGGGAGTGATGATCGCGAACATCATCTGGAAGGCGACGAACACCACGTACGGGATGGCGCCGTCCCCGCTGCTGAGGTTCTGCAGCGCCGTGAAGTGGAAGCCGCCCCAGAACCCGTTACCTTCGCCGAACGCCAGGCTGAAGCCCACAAGCGACCAGACGAGGGTGATGATGCCGATGACGAAGAAGTTCTGCATGATCATGCCGAGGACGTTCTTCGCGCGGACCATGCCGCCGTAGAAAAATGCCAGCCCGGGCGTCATGAACAGCACGATCGCGGAACTTATGAGCATCCACGCGGTATCGCCCGAATTCAATTCCATGTCTCTCCTGTCGTCCCCCCGCGCGTTGCGCGGACTGCGCTCACCCGGTCCCCCGCCACGCTGCGCTTGTCCCGGATCCTCGGGCCGAAGATTCGGCAGGATCTGTTCCGTACCTGTGTCTCCGCTGTTTCTGACGTGTGAATTCGCTAAATTGGGCGCCTAGTGGCCCGTTTTGGCGGCTTTACGGTGGGGGTGCGGAGACTCTCCGCCCGGATTCGCGCTCTTCCGTGACTGTACAACTGCCCACAGTTACGGTCCCGCGGTGTGAGCAGCGTCCCTACGGAGGGCTGGCATACCGCTGGCGAACCGTTTCCCAAGGCCCGCCATTCTCACGCCGCCACCCGGCGCGCACGCGCCTTCCGAGGTGGACGGCCCGACGTCCCACCGCCGGTTCCACCCCCGGTTGACCCGGACCCCACCAAAGTGGTGCGGCCGATACCAGGGCCAGCAAAAACGGCTGTTCCAAGAATGCTCACACCATCACCGACGGGGGCATATGCCCAGATGGACCGTGCTAAGAGCAATGCGGCTCGCGGGGCCTGGCCGGTGGCGCTGGGGCTCACCGGCCTCCTGCTGGCCGGCCCGACCACGCTGGTGGGCTCGGCTGGCGTGGCATGGGCGAACCCGGCCGAGAGCTCCTCGACCGACCTGGCCGGAGTCCAGTCCGAGATCGACGAGGCAAGCGCCGAACTGGACGCCCAGGCCCAGCAGGCGGCCCAGGCCGCCGAACAGTTCAACGCCGAGCGGATCAGGCTCGCGGCCGCCGAGCAGGCCGCGGCGGCAGCGGCGGCCCGCGTGGTCCGCGCCGACCAGGCGGTGCGGGCGGCCTCGGACCGGCACCGGGGTCTGGCCGTCTCCGCCGGTCGGGCCGGCGGTTTCAGCGAGCTGTCCCTGCTGTTCACCGGGGATCTGCAACATGCCCTCGACCGGGTCGGCGCGGTCAACGCGCTGGCCACCCGCCAGCGTCTGGCCGACACGTCCCTGCGCCTGGCGCGCCGCGACCTCACCGGGGCCCGCCACGACGCGGACGCGGCCCTCGCGGACAAGAAGGAGATCGTCGCGGATCTCGGCCGGCGCAAGCAGTCGCTCGAGGCCTCAGCCGATTCCCAAGGTCAGCTGTTGGACCGGCTCCAGGCCCGCTACGCCGAGCTCAAGCGGCAGGCCCTGGCCAGAGCCGAGGCGGCCCGTCGAGCCCGCCAGGCCGCGGCCGCGGCCGCCGCGGCCGCCCTCGCCCGACAGGCGCAGGAAGCGCAGAGCCGCTATCAGCAGGCCGTGGGAATCGCGGCGACCGCTGGCCGGAGTTTCGCCGCCACGCCGATCACCGCCGCACCCCCGCAGGCGCCACTGGGCAGCGGCGGCGCCGCGGTCGCGGTCCAGGAGGCCTACGCGCAGCTCGGCAAGCCCTACGTGTGGGGCGCGGATGGTCCCGGAACCTTCGACTGCTCCGGGCTCTCCCAGTGGGTGTGGCGCAAGGCCGGGGTGTCGTTGAGCCACTACACCGGTTCGCAGTGGAACGAGGGAAAGCGCGTCGGCCGAGCCGAGCTGGTGCCAGGTGACCTGGTCTTCTTCAACGAGGATCTGGACCACGTGGGGATCTACGTGGGGGGCGACCAGATGATCGACGCCCCACACACCGGCGCTGTCGTCCGGGTGGAGCCGATCTGGCCGAGTTTCCAGGGGGGCGTGCGTCCGGGCGCCTGACCTGATGGCGGGCGGCCCCGGAACTGGGCCTGTCGGACCTGCGCTCCTCGCGGAGCCAGTGGCCGACAGGCCCCCGGGTTCAGCGGTCGACGTAGACCAGTGCGGCGGTGCTGCGGCTGATCTCCGCGTCGGCCTGACCGTTGGGGTTCACGATGCGCACGAGGTCGCCGCGGGAGCCCGGCAGCACCTGGGCGCCCGGCACGATGGCCGCGTCCTGCAGGCGACGCATGGCGGACTCGTCGGTCTGCAGCCGCTCGGAGATCCAGCTCACCGTGACCGGCGGGCCGCCGTCGGCGGGTGCCCGGTCGGCCGTGGTCAGCAGGCTGACCGGAGCGATCCCCGGAACCACCGCCTCGGGGTGGAGCGCGGGCGGGATCTCGTTACCGAACGGGCAGCGCTTCGGGTCACCCAGCAGCACGGTGAGCCGCGCCTCGACCTCGTCGGAGATGACGTGCTCCCAGCGGCAGGCCTCGTTGTGCACCAGCGCCCAGTCGAGCCCGATGACCTTGGTGAGCAGGAGCTCGGCCAAGCGGTGCTTGCGCATGACCGCGGTCGCTCGCTGCAACCCCTTCTCGGTGAACTGAACCGTACGATCGTCGGCGAGGGACACCAGCCCCTCGTTGGCCATGCGAGCGGTCGACTCGCTGGCGGCAGGCGCGCTGACGTGCAGTCGCTCCACAAGGCGCGCGCGTAGCGGGGGGATGCCCTCTTCCCTCAGCTCGTACAAGGTACGGAGGTACATCTCGGTACTGTCGATGAGTCCAGTCACCGCTCTCCTTCGTCCCCTCCAGAGTACGCCGCGTCCGGAGCACGCAAGGGCCAGGTGTCCCGCGTGTGCCGTGTCTGTAGGCCGTGGGCCCGAAACCTCGCCGGTGGCCGGCGGCCGTGACGGGGCTCGGCACTAGAATCGCCTCATGAGCACGACTCAGATCGCACCCGAGACGTCCGACACCAGGACGGACGAGGGCGACGACCACTCCCACTACGCCCGCCGTGAGGAGATCGTCCGCGCCTCCATCGAGGGCGGACGGGTCACGGCGCTGTGCGGCTACAAGTTCGAGCCGGTGCGGGACCCTTCCCGGTTTCCCATCTGTCCGAAGTGCAAGGAGCTCGTCGAGATGGCCCAGCAGTTCGGCTGACGGTCGGCCTGCCGCCGGTCACCGCTGACCTTCCGGCCGCCGAGAGGTCAGCGGTGCGACGCGTGGACCAACGCCCGGCGGGTGGACGGCCGGCACGGCGTGCCCTTGGTCCCGGCCTCGTGTTGTCGGGCCTGCCGGCGTCTGGGCCGGTCGTAGTCGTACGATCGGCACCGGCCGGGCCCAGCGATCGCTGCCCGCCCCGCCCGCCCCAGTAGCTCAGTGGATAGAGCGACCGCCTCCTAAGCGGTAGGCCGTAGGTCCGATTCCTACCTGGGGCACCTTGGCACGCTGACCAGGCACGGACCGTGCTGAACGGACCGCACTGACAGGTCCGGGGTGGGTCAGGCACGCCGCCCGTCCGCTCGATCGTTCGCTCGCCGCCTGGGATCTGACGGGCGCGCGGAGCGCGGAGTGTGGCCGCCCGCATCTCGACGTGTCGTCCCGGGCAGGATCGTGCGCTGCCACTTCGCCGCGTGCCGGCCGGTATCCGGTGGGTGGGCGGCGGCGCGGGTCTTCCCGTGGCGGGGCGATGGGGGTGCGGTTCAGGACAGTCCGGCATAACCGCCGGGTCGGCGGTCCCGGCGTCGGCCTGGGTGAGGCGTCGGCACCGGCGCCGGCCGAGTCCGCGGCCGGCCTGACGGAAGAAAGTGCCCATTGTCCGGAATGGCGATCGGGCGGACCGTCAGGTTTACCGGCCGGGCCGATGAACAAAGTGAGTCGACTGTGTCGGCGGTCACGAATCCACCGGCCGTGATCCGGCGGGTGGCGGACCGCGGCGCCGCGGGAGGCGTCTCTTATGTCGGCCATCCCGCGGTCGGGCCGGGTACGGCTGGGGTGCGCACGGGCTGTATGCCCGCCTATATGGGGCCGCGGTCGGTCCTCGCGTCCATGGCATCGGCGGTGAATAGCAGCTATCCGGCTGGTGGTTGTCTCATAAATGATTGCCCGGACGCGGCGAGCTCGTAGCCCAGGGCGCCCAGCCCGACGACGACGCCACTGGCCAGCGCGGAAAGAATCGACTCGTGTCGGAAGGACTCCCGCGCCCAGACGTTGGAAAGGTGCACCTCGATCCACGGCGCGGGATAGTTGGCCAGGGCGTCCCGAAGGCTCCAGCCGTACATCATGAGTGCACCGGGATTGACGATCGCGCCCACCGAGTCGTAGTTTTCCTGAATCGCATGGATGAGCTCGCCCTCGGATTCCCGCTGAATCGAGAGTACTTTCCATCCCCGTTCGGCCACCCGTGCACCGACTGCGGATTCAATGTCGTCAAGGGTTGCCGTTCCGTATACCTCGGGTTGCCGCCGACCAAGTATGCCGAGGTTGGGTCCGTTCAGAAGTAGCAGCGTGCTCACAGTTTCCTCATCACATTGCCGACCCGACCGGCCGCGGCGGCCGGCACCGGCCCGGAGGCTACCGCAGCCGTGCTGAGGCCTCTGCGGACCGTGGCGACGAAAGGCCAGCCCAGTGGACGGCGACGGGCCCGGCGGCCCAGCCGCCCATGATCATCCGATCGTAGCGGGGCTATTGGTTGCGGATTGATTTTCGTATAGGGTAGGGACCATGAGCGGTGAAGTGCTACGCGCACCGGAGCTGCCGGCTTGGCCGCAGTACTCCGACGAGGAGCGCGACGGTCTGATCCGGGCTCTGGAGCAGGGCCAGTGGTGGCGCATGGGCGGCAGCGAGGTTGACAGCTTCGAACGCGAATTCGGTGCTTATCACGGCGCCGAGTACGCGCTGGCCGTCACCAATGGCACGCACGCCCTCGAGCTGGCGCTGCAGGTTCTCGGGGTCGGCCCGGGCACCGAGGTCATCGTCCCGGCGTTCACGTTCATCTCGTCCTCGCAGGCCGCGCAGCGCCTCGGCGCCGTGGCCGTGCCGGTGGATGTCGACCTCGACACCTACTGCATCGACCCGCAGGCCGCCGCCGCGGCCGTCACCAGCCGCACCAAGGCGATCATGCCGGTGCACATGGCCGGCCAGATCTCCGACATGGACGCGCTGGCCAAGCTGTCGGCCGACACCGGCGTCCCGCTGCTGCAGGACGCCGCGCACGCGCACGGCACCCAGTGGCAGAGCCGCAAGGTCGGCGAGCTCGGCTCGGTGGCGGCGTTCAGCTTCCAGAACGGCAAGCTCATGACCGCGGGCGAGGGCGGCGCGGTGACCTTCCCCGACGCGGAGCTGTTCGAGCTGGCGTTCCTGCGGCACAGCTGTGGCCGGCCGCGCACCGACCGCCGCTACTTCCACCAGACCTCCGGCTCGAACTTCCGGCTCAACGAGTTCTCCGCCTCGGTCCTGCGGGCCCAGCTCGGTCGGCTGGCCGGTCAGATCGACACCCGTGAGCAGCGTTGGCCGGTACTCGCCGAAGCACTTGCGGCCATCCCCGGCGTGGTGCCGCAGAGCCGCGACGAGCGTTGTGACCGCAACTCCCACTACATGGCGATGTTCCGGGTGCCGGGCCTGGGTGAGGACCGACGTAACGCCCTCGTCGACGCGCTCCTCGAGCGTGGCCTGCCGGCCTTCGCCGCCTTCCGGTCGATCTACCGGTCGAACGGTTTCTGGGAGACCGGCGCGCCGGACACCACGGTCGACGAGCTGGCGGCCCGCTGCCCCAACACCGAGGCGCTCAGCGCGGACGGCATCTGGCTGCACCACCGCACCCTGCTCGGCACCGAGGAGCAGATGCACCAGGTGGCAGCGGTCGTGGCCGACGTGATCGCGGCCCAGTGACCGCAGCGACCTCCGCGGCGGCGAGCGACCCGTCCCTCGACGCGGCGCCACTGCGGGTCGCCGTCGTCGGGCTGGGTTGGGCTGGGCGTTCGATCTGGCTGCCCCGGCTACGGGAACATCCACGGTTCGCGGTGACCGCAGTCGTCGATCCTGACCCGGCCGCGCGCACCGCCGTCGCCACGGACCTCGCCCCCGCGGGGCAGGACACGGACGCGGCCGGTGGGGCGTCCGGGTCGGCGGAGCTGGCGGTGTTCGCCGACGTCGACGAGCTGGCCGCGGCGGGTCCCGCCCGGCCCGACCTGGCCGTGGTGGCGGTACCCAACAACCGCCATGCCGACATCGCCGAACGGCTGCTGGCCGCGGGCATCCCGGTGTTCCTGGAGAAGCCGGTGTGCCTGAGCTCGGCGGAGGCCGACCGGCTGGCAGCGGCGGAGCAGGCGGGTGACGCGACGCTGCTGGCCGGCAGCGCCGCGCGCTACCGGGCCGACGTGAGCCGGCTCTACGAGGTGGCGGCGTCGCTCGGCGCCATCCGACACGTCGATCTGGCCTGGGTGCGGGCCCGGGGCATTCCCGACGCCGGCGGCTGGTTCACCCGGCGCGAGCAGTCCGGTGGTGGCGCGCTGGTCGACCTCGGCTGGCATCTGCTCGACACGCTCACCCCGCTGCTCGGAGCCGTCCGGTTCCGCGAGGTGATCGGGACGACGTCGGACGACTTCGTCAACGACGGTGCCTGGGCGGCGGCCTGGCGACACGGTGACCAGCCCGCGGACGGGCAGCCGGCGCCGGAGCAGCCGCCGCGGGTCGGTGGCGACGTGGAGGACACCGCGCGGGGCTTCCTGGTCACCGAGGACGGCACGTCGGTGGCGCTGCGGGCGAGCTGGGCCTCGCACGAGGCGCGGGACCTGACCGCGATCACCGTCGAAGGTACGGGCGGCACGGTGTCGTTGCGCTGCACCTTCGGGTTCGGCCCGAACCGGCAGGACCGGTCGCTGCTCACCCTCACCCGCACCGGCCAGACCAGTCCGGTGACCCTGCCGGACGAACCGATCGGCGCCGAGTACCGCCGGCAGCTCGACGAACTGCCGGCGATGCTGGCCGACCCGGCCTCCCGTGGTCGGGCGATCGCCGAGGTCCGTCCGACGATCGCCGCGATCGAACGGTTCTACGCCTGCGCACGCGTGTCCCGCCAGGCGCCGGATCTCGTCCCCGCGGGCCGATGACGCTCCGCCCAGCCATCATCATCACCACCACCGATGTCCAGTGAGCCAAGGGGGGCATGTGGGAACGGAACGTGAGAACGGGCAGGCCGTCGTCGTCCGACGCCAGGCAGTGATCTTCGATCTCGATGGTGTCCTGGTGGACAGCTTCGGCGTGATGCGCCAGGCGTTCACGATCGCCTACGCGGAGGTCGTCGGCGACGGCCTGGCCCCCTTCGAGGAGTACGAGCGCCACCTGGGCCGCTACTTCCCCGACATCATGCGGATCATGAATCTGCCGCTGGAGATGGAGGAGCCCTTCGTCCGGGAGAGCTACCGCCTCGCCAGCGAGGTCGTCCTGTTCGACGGTGTCGCGCACCTGCTGCGCACCCTGCGGGAACGCGGCTACGGGCTGGCCGTCGCCACCGGAAAGGCCGGGTCGCGGGCCCGTCACCTGCTCGGTGTGCTCGGTGTGCTCGACCTGTTCGACCATGTCATCGGCTCGGACGAGATCGCTCGGCCCAAGCCCGCACCGGACATCGTCCTGCACGCCCTGGCGCTGCTCGGCGCCGATGCGAGCACGGCGGTGATGATCGGGGACGCGGTCGCCGACCTCGACAGCGCCCGCGGTGCCGGGGTGATGGCCGCGGCGGCCCTGTGGGGCGAGACCGACGGTGTGGAGCTGATCGCGGCCGCACCGGATGCCGTCCTGCACCGGCCGTCCGACCTGCTGGTCCTGCTCGGTGAGTCGAGCCCGATCCCGGCGGGGACGGTCCCGGCTCCGACGCGGTCGAGCGGTGGCGTACCGGAGGTGCCCGCGGCGCGCACGGATGTGGTGACCGTCGTCCCGTCTCCGCGGCATCGTCCTCGGTGGGCGAACGGATTCTCACCGGCGACTAGCCGCCGGGCAGGGCCACGCATGCTCAGGGACGACATCGCTGTCATGGGCGGTCGTCGCCGCTGGCGGCCTGGCGGAGCGGACGAGTCCTTCTACAGGGACGAAACGGACAGAACTGCGCCGTGGGCCCTGTAGAAGGACCACGAAGATCGACACGTCCGGGATTATCGCGGCCTGCGGCGCCACTGTGGTCACGCCGGTCGTCGCCCCGCGGTCAGTCGGCCTGGCGGGCCAGCAGCAGGGCGCCGGACAGAGATGACAGTCCGCCGAGGACAGCGGCCTGGACCGGCGCCGGCGGATGCCCGGGTCGACCGAGGACGCGGGCCTGCTCGTCCACCGTGGCGGCGAAGCCCGGCAGGCCGTCGGCGAAGCCGCCGCCGACCACCGCCAGCCTCGGATGCAGGACCTCGGTCAGGCTGACCACGGCCACGGCCGCCGCCTGGGCGCTCTCCCGCACCGCGCGAACCGCCCAGCCGGCCTCCGCCAACCAGCCCGCGCGCAGCTCGGCGAACGGGACGCCGGCCGGCTCACCGCCGCCACCGCCGTCCGGCTCGTTGACGCCGGTGGTGGTGGCGGCGCGGTAGGCCGCGGCGCGACGCAGGGTGGCGGGGCCGCTGGCCGTCGCCTGGACGCAGCCGCGGCGTCCACATGTGCACACCGCGCCGGTCACCGAGATCAGCATGTGCCCGATCTCCGCCGAGCCGTGGCCGGGGCGCGGGCAGGGCCGGCCGGCCAGCACGAGCCCGCCGCCGACCCCGGTGCCGATGCCCAGGTAGACCAGATCGGGGCAGTCGGCCGCGGCCGCCTCGGCGAGCGCGGCGAGGTCACCGTCGTCGGCGTGGGCGACGCGGGCCCCGGGCACCAGCCCGCGCATCGCCGCCCCGAAGTCCAGGCCGGTCCAGCTCGGCCGGCCAGGCCAGGTCGTCACCCGACCAGCCGGATCGACGGTGGCGGGCATCGCGACGCCGACCGCGGTGAGCGGGCCGTTCCACCGGGCCCGCAGCGCCGCGACCCCGTCGGTGAGATCGGCCAGGTCCCGCGGGACGCTGGCGGCGGGCGTCCAGGGAAACGACGACTCCACCGGTGCGACATCGGCGCCGCCGCCCGGGCCACCGTCGGCGCCGCTGGGTTCGATGCGCAACGCGACCTTCGTGCCCCCGATGTCGATGCCGAGCACCCCCGGTGTCGGTGCGGACGCGGGCATGGGCATGGGACGCGCCTTTCACGGCAGGGGACCGGGCTGTCCGGGAACCGGGCTGGTGGGGGGCGAAGCTGGTGGGGTTGGGTCAGGTTGACGCGGTGACGTCGCCGCCGGGGGCGGTGAAGCCGAAGAACTCCCGGTAGAGGTCCACCTGCTCGGCCAGCATGGGAATGCCGGGATGGGTGCGCAGCCCCAGCGCGCCGGCCGCGTCGAGCAGCCTGGTGCGGGCCGGCTTCATGATGATGTCCGCCACCAGCGCGCCGGCTGGCAGGGTCTCCGGGGGGAACGGCAGCGGGTCGTCGGGGCGCAGACCGAGCGGGGTCGCGTTCACAGCGAGATCCGCGTCGGCCAACGCGGGTTGGACGGCACGTGTCACCTGTCCGGGCCAGTGCACGTCGAGACGGGCCACCAGATCCGCGCATCTCGCCTGGTCCGGGTCGTGAATGGCCAGTTGGCGACAGCCGGCGCCGAGCAGGGCGACGGCGATCGCACTGCCGGCACCGCCCGCCCCCATCAGGGCGACCCGCGTCCCCTCCAGGGGTTGACCGGTTCGGGCCAGACCGCGTACGAAGCCGGCGCCGTCGAAGTTGTCGGCTGCCCAGCCGCCTCCGGGCAGCCGACGCAGCACGTTGGCGCTGCCGCTGATCTGGGCGGCGGTGCTGCGTTCGGTGGCGAGTTCGTAGGCCGCTACCTTGTACGGGATGGTGACGAACACGCCGTCGACGTTGCCGGTGGCGGCGAACCCGGCCAGAACGGTGCCGAACGCCTCCGGGCGGGCCTGGACCGGGACGAGCACGGCGTCGATGGCCAGCCGCGCGAACAGCGGGTTGAGCAGGGACGGCGCCCGCACCTGGGTGACCGGGTCGCCGATGACGACATACAGCCGCGTGGTGCCGCTGACCGTGGGCATCGGCGCCGGCCCGAGCCCGGTGGCGGTGCCCGGCCCGGTGGTCTGCGCGGGTACGTCGGTCTGCGCGGGTACGTCGGCGACGGGAACGCTCATGACGCGGCGGATCGGGGCATGTCGGCGAGGGTGGCGCGGACATGCGTCTCGTCGATGTCGCCGACGAGCTGCGGTCCGTCCTGGCCGGTCAGGACGAACGTCAGCCCGGTGCCGACGGACTTCTTGTCCAACCGCATGACGGCGATGAGCGCGTCCAGGTCGATGCCGGTGGGCAGGGCCCACGGCAACCCGTAGCCACGGACGACCTCCAGGTGCTCCGCGACCTGGTCGGCGTCGATGCGGCCAAGGGTACCGGCGAGACGGCCGGCGAAGACGGTACCGACGGCCACCGCCTCCCCGTGGCGCATCGCGTAGTCGGTGACCCGTTCCAGGGCGTGGCCGAGAGTGTGCCCGTAGTTGAGGATGCGCCGCAGGTTCGTGTCCCGCTCGTCGCGGGCGACGATGCCGGCCTTGAGCGCGACGCTTGCCGCGATCTGCTCCGCGACCGGTCGACCCAACAGGTCCGGCGCTCCGATGAAGTGGGCGCGAGCGATCTCGCCGTAGCCGTTGACCCATTCCCGCCGCGGCAGGGTGGCCAGCAGTTCGGTGTCACACAGGACGGCGCTGGGCTGCCAGTACGCGCCGACGAGGTTCTTGCCGGCGGGCAGGTTGACCGCGGTCTTGCCACCGACACTCGCGTCGACCTGGGCGAGCAGGGACGTGGGCAGGTGCACGACGGGGGTGCCACGGTGGTAGAGCGCGGCGGCGAGCCCGACGACATCGGTGGTCGTCCCGCCGCCGCAGGAGACGACCACGTCGGATCGGGTCAGTCCGAACCCGGCGAACTGGCCGCACAGCGCCTCGACGTTCGCCAGGCTCTTGTCCGCCTCACCGTCGCGGGCCGCCAACCGCAGCGTGGGAACCCCCGGATCGGGGACGACCTCGGATGGCCGGGCGGAGACGATGACCGCGCGACGCGCGCCGAGGCGGGCGACGACGTCTGGCAGCGTGCCGCGCACCCCCGCGCCGATGTCGACCGGATAGGTGCGATCGCCCAGACTAACGATCACCCGCCGGCGGTCGGAGCCGAGCTGTTCGATCGGGCGGCTGAGTCGCCCAGTGGCAGGTCTGCCGGTCACGTCTGGTCTCCGGATCCGCGAGGTTTCGGGGCGCCGGACCCGCCAGGCCCGCCGCGGGGCAGATCCGGGGGCCGGATGCGCTGGCCCACCCGCGGGCTGGTCCGCCGCGACGCCGTCGCCCCAGTCTGCCCCGGATGCTCCTGGCGTTGGACACCGGGGCCGGTTCCGTCGAGCCGACCTCGGGAGGCCGCCTCGGGAGCCCGCCCTGGCTGGGGCGGACGATCTGTCCGAGGGTGCGACCGGGTTCACATGCGGTAGCGCCTTCGGGTGATCGTGGGTGCCGGTCCGATTCACTTCTCGCGTCGAATCGCGACAGCGGGCACAAAGTACGTCAGGCTCTGGGGCACGCCCCGGAACCGGGACCGGGAGATGTCACTTACGCGCGGCGCGAGCGCTGTCGCGGAGACCGCCGACACGGCGGCCAGGAGGAGTGTGCGATGACCAAGGCCACCGCCGAGACCAGTGCCGATTCCGGGGCAACGGTTTCGCGGCCGGCGGGAGAAGGCCCAGCCCCGAACCCGCCCGCGGCGGAGGAACCCGCGGCCGACCACGATCCTCCGCATGCGGAGGATGATGTCGAGTGGGAGGCCGATCCGGCGCTTGAACCGGTCGACGAACTGCCGGACGCACGTGCTTTGTGGATCATTGCCTTCACGTTCGCGGCGCTCGGCCTGTTCTTTCCGCTGGCCGGGCTGATCGCGATCGGATGCGGCGCGCTGGCCTGGCGTCGGGGTAGCGGTCGTGGTCGGATCGCGACCTTCGTGGCCCTGGGGACGACTCTGGTCGGTATCCTGCTGACGGTCGTCGTGCTGCTGCGCTGAGTATCTGGTGCGCTGAGTATCTGGGCAGGC
>NZ_CADCWS010000035.1 GCF_902806475.1 Candidatus Frankia nodulisporulans | reverse complement strand
GGTGGTCGGCGACCAGGTCGCCGAGGGCGTCCAGGCGGCGGGCGCGGACGGCGGCGAAACTGACGGTGCCCGGGACGAACGCGCGGCCGGCGTCGGCCGCGACGCCGCGCAGGTAGGCGCGGCGGAACCCGTCGTTCTCGAGCAGACCGTGCCAGCTGGTGCCGGCGACGGCGCCGACGCGCACCCCATCGGCGGCGAACGTCGTGGCGCCGGGATGCTCGGCGCGGGTGAGCCGGCCGTGGCGGATCTCGTACCCGCTGATCGGATGGCTGGCCGGGCCCGTCGACCCGGTGGCGTCCTCCGTACCGACGCCACCGACGACGCCGAGGGCGGTGCGGCGGCCGAGGAGTTTGGCCGGTTCGAAGACGGTGGTGACCGGCAGCAGGCCGAGGCCGTCCACCTCGCCGGCGCCGGACTCGACGTCGTCGACGATGCGGGTGCCGAGCATCTGGTAGCCGCCGCAGACGCCGAGCACCGGGCGGCCGGCGGCGGCGCGGGCACGCAGGACGTCGGCGAGGCCGCGTCGACGCAGCCAGGCGAGGTCGGCGACGGTGGAGCGGGTGCCGGGCAGGATGACGAGGTCGGCGTCGGCCAGGTCGTCCGGGCGGGTGGCCAGGCGCACGACGACGCCGGGTTCGGCGCGCAGCGCGTCGACGTCGGTCACGTTGGACAGCCGCGGCAGCCGGATCACCGCCACCCGCAGCGTCTCCCGCCCGCGCCGCGCCTGGCCGCCGTCGAGGTCGTCGTCGGGGTCGTCGGGGTAGGCGGCGAGGTCGAGGGAGTCCTCGACGTCGAGCCACAGCCCCGAGCGGAACGGGACGACGCCGTGTACCGGGCGGCCGGTGAGCGCCTCGATCTGGCGCAGGCCGGGTTCCAGCAGCCGCGGATCACCCCGGAACCGGTTGATCACGAAACCGCTGATGAGGGCCTGGTCGGCCCGGTCGAGCAGGGCGAGCGTGCCGAACAGGGCGGCGAACACCCCGCCCTTGTCGATGTCGCCGACCACGATGACCGGCAGGTTCGCCGCGCGGGCCAGGCCCATGTTGGCGATGTCGGTGTCACGCAGGTTGATCTCGGCGGGGCTGCCGGCGCCCTCGCAGATAACCGCGTCGAAGCGGGAACGCAGATCGTCCAGGCAGTCGGCGACGATACCGGCCAGGCGCGCCTTGTGCGGACGGTAGCCGAGCGCGTCCACCTCGGCGACGGGTTGGCCGAGCACGACGAGCTGGCTGTGCCGGTCCCCGCCCGGTTTGAGCAGCACCGGGTTCATCGCCGCCTCCGGTTCGACCCCGGCCGCGGCGGCCTGCATCGCCTGCGCCCGGCCGATCTCCGCGCCGTCGGCGGTCACCGTCGAGTTCAACGCCATGTTCTGCGCCTTGAACGGTGCGACCCGCACCCCCTCGCGGGCCAGCCACCGGCAGATCCCCGCGGTCAGCACACTCTTGCCCGCATCCGACGCGGTCCCCGCGACCAGCAGTCCCCCGCCTTTGGACGCCACCGGTCATCCCCTCCCGTGCTGTGCCTGCGGTACCTGCTGTGTGTGCCGTGGACGTCGGGGCTGCCGGGGCCGTCGCAGGGGTCGGGACGTCACGAGGGCCCGCAGGGTGGACGCGGCGGCGGCGGCGAGCACCGTCACGGCGAGGCTCACCGCACCGGTCGCGGCGGACAACCGGGCCGCGGCGGCGATGTCGGTTCCGGTGGGTGCGCGGCCAAAACCCAGCTGTGGACGGTGTTCGACCCGGTACGGGTAGCGCAGCTCACCTCCGAGGCGCAGGCCGAGCGCACCGGCGAACGCCGCCTCGACGGGGCCCGCGTTGGGGCTGGGATGGGAGCGTCCGTCCCGGCGCAGCACCCAGTAGGCGTCCACCGGGTTCCCGCCGACCAGCGGTGCGCACACGCAGGCCGCGAACGCGCCGATCCGCGCCGGGATGAGGTTGGCCAGGTCGTCCAGGCGGGCCGCGCAGTAGCCGAACCGTTCGTAGCGGGGACTGTGATGGCCGATCATCGCGTCGAGGGTGTTCACCGCCCGGTAGGCGGCCAACCCCGGCAGGCCCGCGACCGCCCCCCACCACAGCGGTGCGACGACCGCGTCGCAGGTGTTCTCGGCGATCGACTCGATCGCCCCGCGGGCCAGCGCCGACTCGTCCAGGTTCGCCGGGTCGCGTCCGCACAGCGTCGGCAGCAGTGTGCGCGCACCCGCCAGATCCCCGTCGGCCAGCGCCGTCCCGATCCGCCGCCCGGCCCGGCGCAGCGACGTCCCGCCCAGCACCACCCAGCCCAACCCGGCCGTGGCCAGCAGCAATGGCACCGCGGACGGGTGGGTCAGGCGCCGGGCGAGCCGACGGTCGGTGACGGCGGCGGGGAGGGTGACGGCGGCGACGAGCAGGGCGGTGTGCAGGGTTCCGGCGAGACGGCTGTCGCGGTAGGACGTCGCCTCGACGCGGGCGGCGACCCCGCCGAAGCCGGCGACGGGATGGTGGCGCGCCGGGTCGGCGAGCAGCGCGTCCAGGATCGCGGCGAGCACCAGACCACCGAGGCGGGCACGCGCCGAACACGGGGCGGCCGGCGGGAAGACGGCGGGCACGGAGGGTGGGCTGCTCAACTTGCCATGGCGTAGGCGACGACGCCGCGGCGCAGGGCGTCCATCGCGGTGCGGGCGGTGCGGCGGACCCGGGCGTCCTCGGGGGCGATCTTGGAGATCTGGTCGAGGAGGTCGAGCAGCTGGCGCATCCAGCGGACGAAGTCGCCGGCGGTGAGGTCGACCGCGCTGCTGGTCAGGACCCGCTCCAACGGACGTCCGCGGGCCCAGTCGTGGGCGGTGACGGCGAAGCCGAGTTCGAGGGGACGCAGGAACTGCAGGCGGTGACGGGCCTCGGTGGCACCGAGACGGTCCGCGAGGCCGGCCATCCGCTCCAGGCAGTCGGCCAGCACCGCGCCGCCGGGCAGGGCGAGCGCGGCCAGGTCCTCACCGCGTGGTTCGAACACCAGCGTGGACACGGCGGCGGCGAGCGCGGGGGCGTCGAGGTCCTCCCACAGCCCGGCCCGGACGCATTCGGCGACGAGCAGGTCCTGCTCGCAGTAGACACGGGCGAGCAGCCGGCCGGAGTCGGTGACGGCGTCACCGTCGAGGTAGCCGAGTTCGGTGAGCGCGGCGCGGACCCGGTCGAAGGTCTTCGCGACGGTGTTGGTGCGACCCTCGACGGAGCGGGAGATACCGGCGGTCTCCTTCTCCAGTTTGCTGGCCCGCTCACCGGAACGCAGATGTTCCTCCCGGCGTGGGCACTCGTGCACCGGATGGGCGCGCAGGGCGCGGCGCAGCCGGGACAGTTCGGCGTCGTCGGCGGCGGCGGCGCGGATCTTCGCCCGGCGGCCGGGCGCGGCACCCTCGTCGGCGTCCAACCCGGTGGCGCGCAGCGAGGAGGCGAGGTCGCGACGCGACTGCGCCGAACGCGGGTTGAACGAACGCGGCACCCGAACCCGGCCCAGGGGTTCGACGGCGTTCGGGAAGTCCGTCAGCGACAGCCGGCGGACCTGCCGGTCGGCGGTGAGCACAACCGGGCGTGGTCCTTCGGGCGCCGAGGCCGAGGAGCTGTCCGCGTCGAGGACGACGGCCAGGCCGCTGCGTCGACCGGCGGGCACGAGCACCACGTCACCGGTGCGCAGCCGGGCGAGCGCGGCCACCGTGTCGGCGCGTCGGCGCGCGCTGCCCTCCCGCGACAGGGCCGTCTCGCGGGCTTTGATGTCGCGGCGCAGCTGGTCGTATTCGGCGGCGTCGCCACGGTCGCAGGACAGCGCGGCGCGTAGTTCGGCGACGGCCTCGAGGTTGCGGGTGACGGTGCGGGCCAGACCGACGACGTCCCGGTCGGCCTGGAACTGGGCGAACGAGCTTTCCAGCACGGCGCGGGCCCGGTCACGCCCGAGGCGTCCGACGAGGTTGACGGCCATGTTGTAGGACGGCCGAAACGACGAGCGCAGCGGGTAGGTGCGGGTCGAGGCGAGCCCGGCCAGCGCCAGCGGGTCGAGCCCCGACTGCCACAGGACGACGGCGTGGCCCTCGACGTCGATGCCGCGGCGCCCCGCCCGGCCGGTGAGCTGGGTGTACTCGCCGGCGGTGATGTCGACGCGGCTCTCGCCGTTGAACTTCGTCAGCCGTTCCAGGACGACGGTGCGGGCCGGCATGTTGATGCCGAGGGCGAGGGTCTCGGTGGCGAACACGACGCGGACCAGACCCGCGACGAACAGCTCCTCGACGATCTCCTTGAAGGTGGGCAGCATGCCGGCGTGGTGGGCGGCGATGCCGCGTTCGAGGCCTTCCAGCCACGGCCAGAAGCCGAGCACACCGCGGTCGGCGTCGGGGATACCGGCGGTGCGCTCGCGCACGATCGTCCGGATGCGCTGCTGTTCGGCCGGTCCGACCAGGCGCATCCCCGTGCGCACGCAGGCGGTGACGGCGCTGTCGCAGCCGACCCGGCTGAACACGAACACGATCGCCGGCAACAGCCCGTCGCGGTCCAGGCGTTCCACGACCTCGGGACGCCCAGGTGGTCGCGCCGTGCGCCGCCGCGCCGCTCCCGCTCCCGGGCCGGCCCCCCGGCCGCGGCCCGCGCCCGCGGGGTAGCCGCCGGCCAGCATCCGGCTCTCGTCGCGGGCCAGCCGCACCAAGTCCGGGTTGACCACACGCCCCCCGGTCAGCGCCGCACTCCCCCGCGCACCGTTGCTCCGACGATCCGCCCGGTTCTGCTGACCGCCCCGTTCCTGCTGGCCCGCGCTGCAGTGCGGGCCAGCACTGCCCTGCTGGCCCGCACGGTCACGCCGCCCCGACCGGTCCTGCTGACCCGACCGGTCGTGCTGACCCGCGCGGCCTGGCCGGATCGAACCGTCACCCGCCGTCCCCGCCAGGGACACCCGGGCCTGGACACCGCCACCGGCGTCGGCGAGGTTGTGCTCGGAGGCGGCGCGGGCCAGCGCGGCGGCGGCGCCGTCGGGACGACCCGTCGCATCCTCGAGGAAGAGATCGTGCAGGGTGCGTTCGGCGAGCACATGCTGCCACAACGGGACGGGCCGATGATCGCTGACGACCACCCGCGTATGCCCCCGCACGGTGATCAGCCACTCGCCGAACTCCTCGGCGTTGCTCACCGTCGCCGACAACGACACCAGCCGGACGTGCGCCGGCAGGTGGATGATGACTTCCTCCCACACCGCCCCGCGCTGCCGGTCGGCCAGGTAGTGCACCTCGTCCATGACCACATAGCCGAGGTCGGCGAGGTCGCTGCCGTCGGCGGGGCCGGCGTAGAGCATGTTGCGCAGCACCTCGGTGGTCATCACCACGATCGGCGCCGAGCCGTTGCGGACGGTGTCGCCGGTGAGCAGGCCGACGGAGCCGGCACCGTAGCGGGCGGCCAGGTCGGCGTACTTCTGGTTCGACAGCGCCTTGATCGGCGTCGTGTAGAAACAGCGGGTGCCGCCGCGCAGCGCCAGGTGGGCGGCGAACTCGCCGACGACCGTCTTGCCGGCACCGGTGGGTGCGGCGACGAGCACACTGTCGCCGGCGACCAACGCCACCAGCGCCTCATGCTGGAACGGGTCAAGCCCGAACGCGAGGCTGGCGGCGAATTCCTCGAGAGCCTCGGGCGCCGGGGACACGTCACTCACCCTACGCCGACACGCCGACGGTCCGGCGTGTCGGCCGGGGCGGCGCTCAGGTGATGTCGCCGGCGTCGCCGCCGAACGTCCCCGCGCCGCCCACCCGGGTGGCAGCGCCCTGACCGGCCCCGACCGGGGACACTCCGACATCGCTGGACGACCCGCCGCCCGCGGACGTCCCCGCGCGCCCGGCCGATCGGGAGCCGACCGCCGCGTCGTCGAGGTCCAGCGAGGACGTCTCGTCGTCGCCGAGGTCGGCGTAGGGCGACTCCGAACCCCGGCGGGTCCGACGCCGGTCGTTGAGCCAGCCGATGATCAGCGCCACCTCGTAGAGGATCACCATCGGCAGGCCGAGCGCCAGCATCGTGAACGGGTCCTGGCTGGGGGTGACGATCGCGGCGAACACGAATACGAGGAAGATCTCCGCGCGCCGCCAGGACCGCAGCCGCGCGGTGGTGACCACCCCGGCGAGGTTGAGCATCAGCACCAGCAGCGGCACCTCGAACGACAGTCCGAAGATCAGCAGCATGGCCTGCACGTAGCTGAGGTACCGGTTGCCGTCCAGGACGCTGACCAGGCCGTTACCGCCGAAGCCGAGCAGCAGGCTCAGCCCGGTGGGCAGGGTGAGGTAGGCGAACAGCGCGCCGGTGGCGAACAGCACCAGGGAGACCCCGACGAAGGTCAGTGACCAGCGCCGCTCATGCCGGTGCAGACCGGGTGTGATGAACGACCACAGCTGATAGAGCCACACCGGCGAGGACACCACCGCGGCCGCGATCGCCGAGATCTTCAGCCGGATGGTGAAGGCGTCCAGAATGCCGAAGAAGTACAGCGTGCAGTCGCCCGTGGCCTGGCCGTTCACGCTGAAGCGCTTGCTCGCCGGCAGATCGCAGTAGGGCTCCTTGAGCCAGTTGAAGATGTGCGGCTCGAAGATGAAGCACACCACGAAGGCGACGCCGAATCCCACCAGCACGATCGCGACCCGGTTGCGCAGCTCACGCAGGTGTTCGGTGAGCGGCATCCGGCTTTCCTCGACCGTACGGGTCCGCCGGTGGTTCGCCGCGGCGAGAAGCCTGCGCGGCGTGGGGATGCCTGGCACGGCGGCGTCTCCTGGTCGAGGCAGTGGTGAGAAGGGTGGAATCCCGGGCCGGCCCGGGATGGGATGGGCCGGGATGGGCCGGTGGCGCCGACGGGACGACCCGCCCGGCGCGGCCGTTCAGTGCTTGTCGGTCGCCGGGGCCACACCGTTGGCGGCGGTGCTCACGCTCGGCACCACGATCGCCTCGGCCGAGGCCTCGATCTGGCGCGGCGCGGGGGTGACGACGGGCTCGGGGGCGGGCGACGGCTCGTCGTCACGCAGGCCCTTCGTCTCGGCCTTGAAGATCCGCAGGGAGCGACCGAACGACCGGGCCGCGTCCGGGAGCTTCTTCGATCCGAACAGCACCAGGACGACGAGCGCGATGATGATGATCTCGGTAGTGCCCAGGTTCGGCATGGTCGGTATCCTCCGATGAGCGGTACCGGCCCGTTTCGTCGACCGGTGCGATCGATGCTACGTGCGTCAGCCTAGGAGGCAAGAGGCGGCGTTTGGGTGTCCCGCGGATGACTGCTGAGCAACGACGCGTTTCTGACGGGCACGAGACGGATCTGTCAACTCAGTGTAGCCAGATCCGGACGTGCCGCCAGCCCGCCGTCCATGACCGTTTCCGGCGGCGGTCCGGTGGCCGCGGGCACAGACCCGGGACGACACACCGCTACCCGTCACCGGTCGGTCAGGGTGTGCGTTCCGCCAGCCGGGAGGTGACCTCGGCATGGTCGAGCCGCTCGGACAGGGCCGAGGTGTCGGCGGCGAGCCCCGACACCCGCGACGACAGTTCACCCAGCGCGCGCCGCGCGGCCCGGACCTTCTGCCACACCCGCCAGGCGCACAGGACGAGCAGCAGCAGGCCACCGACGATCAGCACCAGGTACACGAGCGCCCACAGCATGCCGATCACCCTACCGGCCGTCCGCGGACGCGCCCGCCCCGCCCGGGCCGCCCGGGCCGCCCGGGCCGGCGGGCTCCCCCGCACCGGTGGTACCCGTGGCATCCCCGCCGCCCGCCGCCACCGTCGCGGCCCGCGGTAGCGCGCGACCAGGTTCGTCGACCGCCGGACCGTGGGCGGACGGACCGTAGGCGGCCAGTGCCCGGCGGGCGAGGCGGCGGACCTCCTCGGCCAGCGCCGCCGGCGCCGCCACCCGCACATCCGCGCCAAGCCCCAGGACCAGCCGGTGCAACCAGGTGGTCTCCCCCGCGTACAGGGTCACCTCAAGGCCGCCGCCGCCCAGCTCACGGGCGTCGGTCACCGGGTAGTAGTCGGCCACCCAGCGAGCTGGCGGAGCCAGTTCGAGCACCACCCGGACATCCCCGGGCCCAGGCTGGTAGACACCGTCACCCACCTCCCGGGACACCGCGTCGGGCGGCGGATCGGCCGCAACATCGAGCAGCCGCACCCCGTCGAGCCGGTCGAGCCGGAACAGCCGGACGGCCTCGGCCCGGTGGCACCATCCTTCCAGGTACCACCGACCCTCACGGACCAGCAGACGCATCGGGTCGACGTCACGTTCGGTCAGCTCGTCCCGGGACCACACGAGGTAGCGCAGGTGCACCCGGCGCCGGTCACGCAGCGCCTCCTGCAACACCGCCAGCACCGGTTCGGGCTCGCCCGCCTCGGACGCGCCCGCCTCGGACGTGGAGGTGCGCGCCGCGGTCGTCCCGGGGGCGGCGTCCAGGCTGACCCGCACCTGCCCGGCGAGCCGACCCGACGATCCGACGGCCCGCTCGAGCTTCTCCAGCGCCCGGTCGAGCGCGTCCCGGCCGGCCAGGCCCGGGATGTCGGCGAGCGCGCGGGCGGCGACCAGCAGCGCGGTCGCCTCGTCGACGGACAACCGCAACGGACGGTCCAGGGTCTGCGGATCGGCGACGGTGATCTGATCCCCGGAGTAGCTCAGGTCGATGAGGTCGCCGGGCGCCCCACCCGGCAGGCCGCAGACGAACAGCAGGTCCAGGTCGTTACGCAGCTGCCCCTGGATGATCCCGAACGTCGCCGCGGCGTCCGCCAGCGACACCCCCGGATGCGCGCGCAGCCACGGGACGAGGGCGAGCAGCCGGGACAGCCGCTCGGTCGCCGAGCTCACCGCCCCTCACCCTCGGCGGCAGGCCCCGCGGCGGCCCGCAGCCGGTCGATGACGGCGGTACGCAGCTCCGGCGGGTCCAGGACCAGCACGTCCGGGCCGGAGCCGACGATCCAGCGGGCGAACCGCTCGGTGTCGGTGAACGTGCGTTCCAGCAGATCCATGTCCGCGGGAAAGACCGGACGGGGACGGGCCGGCGGGATGCAGCCGGTCGACACCGCCTGGGCGCCGCGGCGCAGCGCGTGGCAGGTGCCCTGGCGCACGGCCAGGGTGGCGGTCCGGACCCGTTCGGCGGGGGCCTGCGCGGAGACCATCGCGCTCAGATCGACATCCGCCGGGACGACCACCGCGCCCGCCGGGCCGACCAGCCGCACCGCCCCCGCGACCCGGGACAGCCGGAACACCCGTTCCGCGCCGCGACGCAGATCGTGCCCGACCAGATACCAGCGGCCCCGCCACGACAGCACACCCCAGGGTTCGACGTGCCGCTCGACCACCTCGGCGTCGCCGACCTTGCGGTAGGGAAAACGGATCACCCGCCCGGTCTGCACCGCCGCCAGACACGCCTCGAACGCGGGTTCGGCCGCGTCCACCCGCGGCTCGAACCCGTCGAGCATCCCGAGCCCGACCGCCGCGGCCCCGCCGGCGTCCGCGTCGCGGCGGGCCTCGCCGACCGTCACGGTGCCGCCGCCCTCGCCGCCTCCGGGCGCGGACACGCCGCTGGCGGCGAGTTTGCGCAGGGCGCTCGCGGCCGGCCCGGCCAAGGCCGCGACCGACCACAGCGATCCGGCGAGCGCGAGCGCGGCCGCCTCGTCCGGTGCGAGCGCCAGGTCGGGCAGGGCGTAGTCCCCGCGGTGGATGCGGTAGCCGACCTCGTCGCTGAACACCGAGCCCCGCCCGGTCTCCAACGGAATGCCGATCTCACGCAGATACGCCTTGTCCCGTTCGAACATCCGCCGGAACGCGTCCTGCTCCTCGGCGGTGACGCCGGGCTCGTACCCCTCGACGAGCTCCCCGAGTTCGGACACGGCGAGAAACCGCGACGTCGCCATCAGACACATCGTCAGGTTCAGCAGGCGTTCCACCCGGCGCCGGGACACAGCCGTACAGGCTAGTCGCCCGCCGGCGGGCAGCCGAGGCCACCCCCACCGACATACCCGCGGCCGCCTGACCGCGGCAGGATGGCCGTTGAGGCCAGCCGTTACGGCTGGCCGGCGGCGGTGCCGCCGGAGGCACCGTTGTCGGACGACATGCCGGGGCCGGCGGCGGCGGCGCCGACGTCGAGCAGGTCGACGACGAAGACCAGGGTGTCGTCCGCGAGGATCGTGGGCGGCTGGCCGCCGGCCGGGCCGTAGCCGAGCGCCGGTGGGATGAGGATCTCGCGCCGTCCGCCGACCTTCATCCCGTCGATGCCACGGCCGAACCCGGTGATCGTGCCGGCGAGCGGAAACGTCGCGGCCTGCCCGGAACCGGCGGCGCCGGAACCACCGGCGGCGGGGGCGGCCCAGGTGGAGTCGAACTCCTGGCCGTTGCGCCACAGCACACCGGTGTACTGGATGGTGACGGTGCTCGTCGCGTCGGCGGTGGCGCCCGTGCCGGTGACGAGATCACGGGTGAGCAGGTCGGTGGGGGCGCTACCGTGCCCGGCGGCGATCCGCGGGGCGGCACGCAGGTCGGTCCCGTTCGTGACGGCGGGCAGCTGCGAGGTGTCCGGACGCGAGGACGCGGGCGCGGCGGCGGTGCCGTCCGGCGCGGTGGACGCCGAGCAGCCGGCGAGGGCGGCGACCAGCAGCACGGGGGCGAGCACGGCCCCGACCAGCCGGGCTCTGGTTCCCGGAGCACGGCGTCGCCGTCCCGAGTGGGCACCGGGACGGCGTCCGACGGCAAGGCCGGGCTGGGTCGGGACGCCGACAACACGACGTGAGACGGATGTCACAGGGGAAGGGTTCCTCGCTGGCGGGGGTGGGGTTGGGCACGCGAGGCACATGCTCGCACGACCGAACCCGGTCACACCCGAGGGGCACGCGGGTGCGACCGACCCGACCGACCCGACCGACCCGACCGACACCGCGGCGAGCGGACGGGCGGGCGGGCGGGGCAGGTGGACGGGTGAGCAGGGCGGGCGGCTACATGCTGGCGATGAGCTTGTCGACGCGGTCGTCCACGGAGCGGAACGGGTCCTTGCACAGGACGGTGCGCTGCGCCTGGTCGTTGAGCTTGAGGTGCACCCAGTCGACGGTGAAGTCGCGACGTTTCTCCTGGGCCCGCTTGATGAACTCGCCGCGCAGCCGGGCCCGGGTGGTCTGCGGCGGCAGCGACTTCGCCTCGAACACGTCCAGGTCACGGGTGACCCGTTCGACGAGGCCGGCGCGTTCCATCCGGTAGTACAGGCCGCGGTCGCGGTGGATGTCGTGGTACTTCAGGTCGATCTCGGCGATCCGCGGCGAGGCCAGGGACAGCCCGTGGCGGTGCCGGAAACGCTCGATGAGCACGTACTTGGTCACCCAGTCGATCTCGCGGGCGACCAGTTCGAGGTCGTCGGTCTCGATCGCGAGCAGGGTCCGTCCCCACAGGTCCAGGACGCGCTTGGCGACCGCGTCCCCACCACGACGGTCGACGAACTCGACGGCCTTGGCGTGGTACTCGCGCTGGATGTCGAGCGCGGACACCTCCCGACCGTTCGCCAGTTTGATCTTGCGCTGGCAGGTCATGTCATGACTGACCTCGCGGATCGCCCGGATCGGGTTCTCCAGGGTCATGTCGCGCAACATGACGCCGGCCTCGATCATCCGTAGCACCAGGTCGGTCGAGCCGAGCTTGAGCAGCATCGTCGTCTCGCTCATGTTCGAGTCGCCGACGATGACGTGCAGACGGCGGAAACGCTCGGCGTCCGCGTGCGGCTCGTCACGGGTGTTGATGATCGGACGCGACCGGGTGGTCGCGGACGACACCGACTCCCAGATGTGCTCGGCGCGCTGCGAGATGCAGTAGACAGCGCCGCGCGGGGTCTGCAGCACCTTGCCAGCCCCGCACAGGATCTGCCGGCTGACCAGGAACGGCACGAGGATGTCGGCGAGTTTGGAGAACTCGCCGTGCCGGCCGACGAGGTAGTTCTCGTGGCAGCCGTAGCTGTTACCGGCCGAATCGGTGTTGTTCTTGAACAGATGGATGTCGCCGGCGATCCCCTCCTCGCGCAGGCGGCGCTCGGCCTCCACGAGCAGGCCCTCCAGGATGCGCTCGCCGGCCTTGTCATGAGTGACGAGGTCGGGTACCGAGTCGCATTCCGGTGTGGCGTACTCCGGATGGCTTCCAACGTCGAGGTAGAGGCGGGCGCCGTTCTTGAGGAACACGTTCGAGCTGCGCCCCCAGGACACGACACGACGGAACAGGTACCGCGCCACCTCGTCCGGGGACAGCCTTCGCTGCCCCCGGAACACGCAGGTGACGCCGTACTCGTTCTCCAGACCGAAGATGCGGCGATCCACGTCTGTGACTCTATGCTCGGATGCCACCCGGGCGTGGGCAGACGCCCGGGCCGCTGTCATCGTCTGGTCGATCCGCCGGCCGGCGGTGGCTCCAGCGGGACGGTCCGCTCCAGGGTGGAACGTCGCCCCGGGACGGCCGTCGCCTGCGCGGGTCCGGCCGCCTCGCCGGCCCCGGCGTCCGCGGCGGGCACCCCGGGCGTCCCGTCGCCCGCCGCCTCCACCGGCACCTGTGGGCCATCCGGCGGCGGTGAACCGACGCGGGTCCGCGAGCCGGACGGGGCCGTGCCGGCACCACCCGCGCGGGCGATCCGGGCCGTCCGTCCGGTGTGGGCCGCGTGGGCGGCGCGGCTGGGACGCTGCCCGCCGAGGGGACGCTGCCCGCCGGAGAGCAGCCAGGCGGTGGCCGCGGGCTGGGCGCCCCGCTCCCCGACGAAGGCCAGCCACAGGCCGAGGACCAGCCACACCGCCAGCACCACGACGGGACGTCCACCGGCGGCGCCGTCGAAGTAGTCCGTCGAGCGCAGCAGGGTCACCCCCGCGCCGGGCGGGGCGAACTGGCCGACGTCCCCCCACGGCCGGGGCAGCATCTCCGGTGCCGACGCCGCCGCCGACAGCGCCGCGGCGACCACCATCACCAGCGTGATGCCGACCAGCCCCGCCGTCCCGCCGACCGCGCCCGCGCCGACCACCGGCGCGACGACCGCCAGGGCCAGCAGCGTCACCACCGCCATCGTGGTCAGCAGCGACCCGGGCAGCACGTGCAGCGCGCCGCGCAGCGCCACCGCGCCCGCGAACCCGGCGAGCACCGCGAACAGCGCGATTCCCGCCAGGCGCACCGCGCGTGAACGCACCAGCCTGGTCAGCAGCACCCCGGCCGCCGCCAGGACCAGCACCAACGGCAGGTAGCCGGCGGCCAGTCCCCCACCGCCCACATCGCGTGGCGCGGTCGGGACGACGTCGACGACCGGGATCTCCAGGCCGGGCATGAACACCCGGATGCCCCGGGTGAGCGCCTCGGTCACCGCGGGACTCGCCGCCGAGGCGACCCGCAGTGTGAGCCCGCCGTCCCCGATCACGATGGCCGCGTAGGCCTCCCGGTCCCGCAGCGCCCGGTCGGCCGCGGCGACGCTGCCCACCGTGCGCACCGACAGCGCCCCGGGTTCCACCCGGCTGATCTGATCGGCGAGCGCCCCGGCCGCCGGCTGCGCTCCGACGGTGAGAATCGGCAGGTTCCGCGGCCGCAGGCTGGTCACCGACGTTCCGTACAACCAGACCAGCAGGCCTGTGAGCAGCGCCATCGCGACTGTCAGCAGTCCGAGGCGGCGCAGTGCCCCCAGCCGGGCGTCGGCTGTCACGCCCGCGGCGCGGGTGCCCGTCGCGGCGCTGTGGGCCGCCTCCCGCTGGCCCGTCGCGGCGCCGGTCATGCCACCATCGGCTACCGCCTCGCTGGCTACCGCGCTACCGGATGCCACGCTGTCCACCGCGGCGGGGTGTACGGCGGAGCCGGCCGGCGCGGGGCCGGGCTGGACCGGTGCGGCGTCGGGCTGGGTCGCGCCGGCGCCCTGGGCGAGGCGCTGGCCGGGCAGACCCTCCCGGTCACCGGACCATGGCCGCCCGTCTCCCGTCACCATGGGGACGTCCCAGCGCCCATCGGGGCTCTCGCCACGCCGGGCACCGGATCGCCCGTTGTCTCCTCCGGCCGAGCTCTGCTCACCGCTGTCTCCCCTCCGTCCGGCGGAGCCGCCGGGACGACTACAGGCAGTAGCGTGATGCCTGCGTGGAGCAACGTCCTGTTCGATCGGTCGCCGTCCGGCGTGTCGCCCTCGGGCGTGTCCCGACGAACCAGCCGAGGCCGTCCACCATCCGGCCCGACCGGCCCGCCGGGGAGCCCGGGCCGGGTACGGCGCCCCCGTAACGGTGAGGGGCGCTGACGGAGTCCGCCGCTTGATGGTCATGGCGGCGCGGACGGAGAAGGATGGACGCCATGACGAGCAGAACGAACGACGCGACCATCCGCGCGGGCCGGGTGCGCGCGCTCAAAAGCCACCTGCGCGCCGAGGTCGTCCGCCAGGGATCGGTGCCGCTGACCGTCGCGGCCCCCGCGGCGGACGATCCGCCCCGCGGCGGGATCATCGTCGTCCAGGACGCCCGTGGCATCACGCCGTACCTGATGTCGGTGTGCGACCGGCTGGCCGACGCGGGCTGGCTCACGGTGGCCCCGCACCTGTACCACCGCGAGGGCATCGACGAGGTCGACCCCACCGACGGCTGGCCCCAGGCCATCCCGACGATGGACCGCCTGACCGGCGAGGGCATCGACACCGACGTGGACGCGGCGCTGGCCCACCTAGACGCCGTCGGCTTCGACCCGTCCCAGCGGGCGATCCTCGGTTTCTGCATGGGCGGCACGGTGGCGTTGCACACCGCGACGCGCTACGAACTGCCCGCCGCGGTGTCGTTCTACGGCGGCGGGGTCAGCACGTCGGCGTGGCCGGGTGTGCCGGCGCTGGCGGAGGCCGCCGTCCAGCTACGCGGCCCGTGGCTCGGCCTGTACGGCGAACAGGACCAGCTGATCTCCCACGACGAGATCGCGGCGCTGCGGGCGGCGGCGGGGCGCAGTGGCCAGGCGACCGAGCTGATCAGCTACCCCGACGCGGGGCATGCCTTCCACAGCGACGACCGGGACTCCGTCTACCGCCCCGCCGCCGCGGCCGACGCCTGGTCGCGCACGCTCACCTTCCTCGACAACCGCGTCCGTCCCCGTTAGACGGCCGCCTCCCGCCTGCGTCCCCCCCCCGCACCCCTACGGTGGGCGGCCGAGGGCCGGCCACCGCAGGGGCTTGGGCGGGACCGGCCCCGCGGGTGCGGCAGGTCCCGCGGGTCAGGCGGAGGCGGTCTCGGCGAGCAGGTCCTCGAGGACCCGGCCGCCGATCCGCTTGAACTGGCGGCGGGCCCGCGTGCGGTCGAGCATGCCGACCTCGAGGTTGGCCGCGGCGAGCACCCGCTCGCCGTTCTGCGGCATGCCGGGGGGAACGCTCACGGTCAGCGCCCGCACCGCGGTCCGCAGCGCGTCGGCGAGGGACTGGCCGTCGCGGTGGTGCTCCTTGAGGGACGTGGTGACCTGGTCGGACGCGCCGCCGATGGCGACGAAACCGCGCTCGTCGGCGATCGACCCGTCGAAGGTCAGCTTGTAGATCTGGTCGTCGTCGCTGCTGCGACCGACCTCGGCGACGACGATCTCGACCTCGTACGGCTTCACGCTCTCGGTGAAGATCGCGCCGAGGGTCTGCGCGTAGGCGTTCGCGAGCGCACGGCTGGTCACGTCGCGGCGGTCGTACATGTAGCCGCGGGAGTCGGTCAGCCGGATGCCCGCGGTGCGCAGGTTCTCGAACTCGTTGTACTTGCCGACGGCGGCGAACGCGATCCGGTCGTAGATCTCGCTGATCTTGTGCAGGGTCACCGAGGGGTTCTCGGCGACGAACAGGATCCCCTCCGCGTAGGTGATCACGACGACGCTACGTCCGCGGGCGATGCCCTTGCGCGCGTACTCGCTCTTGTCGCGGACCTGCTGTTCGGGGCTCGCGTATCCGAACGGCATGGTCACGTCAGCCTCCCGCGCTTGTGGAACGGTCCGCGATGATGGCGCTCACCACGGGTTCGACCTCGTCATCGCCGTAGCGGCGGTACCCGTCCACCGTGACGACAGCAACGATGGGGTACAGCCTGCGGATCAGGTCGGGGCCGCCGGTGGCGGAGTCGTCGTCGGCGGCGTCGTACAGCGCCTCGATCGCGATGCGCACCGCGTCGGCCTGGCTCTGGTCGGCGCGGAAACGCTTCTTCAGCGATCCCTTGGCGAACACCGACCCGGAGCCGATCGACTCGTAGGTCCGCTCCTCGGACATCGCCGCGGCGATGTCGTAGGAGAAGATGCGCCCGATGCCGTCATCCTCGTCGTAGCCGGCGAACAGGGGGACGACCGCGAGGCCCTGCAGCGCCATCGGCAGGTTGCCCTTGACCATCGCGGCGAGCCGGTTGGCCTTGGCGTCCAGGCTGAGGGTGGCGCCCTCGATCTTCTCGTAGTGCTCGAGCTCCACCTGGAACAGCCGGATCAGCTCCGCGCCGACACCCGCGGTACCCGCGTAGCCGACGCAGGAGAAGTCGTCGGCGTGGTGCACCTTCTCGACGTCCCGCTGGGCGATCATGTGCCCCTGCGTCGCCCGCCGGTCACCGGCCATGATCACGCCGCCGGGGAAGGTGACCGCGACGATCGTCGTGCCGTGCGCGACCTCGGTGACCGGCGCCGGCAGTCCCTCGCGGGCTCCCGGAAGCAGGTGCGGCGCGGACTGCGACAGGAAATCGGTGAACGACGACGTGCCCGGCGCCATGAACACAGCCGGCAGGCGCCCGGCGCCACCCAATGGATCCGCCACGCATCCCCCTTTCGATAGACGTACTCGCCCGGACGCGGCGATCCGGGGGCTCCCGGCGCCGCGTCGGACGTGCGCATGAGCACAACATAGGGCCATCACCCGCGGTCATGGCCCGGGAGGGCCACCGACCGGGTCGCGCCCGTGTCACCACGACGCACCGCCCGCCACCCGAAGCACGCTCGGACCGCGGCCCGCACCACCTTCGAGCCTCGACGCATGCCACCGACGGGCGCCTGGCCGGCTGACGGACCACCTGGCTGCCCGACCGCCCGCCTGGCCGGTCGGTCGGTCGCACTGGTCGGGTCGCCCGCGCGACGTCGGGGCGGGCCACCCGACCAGTGGATCAGCAGCTCAACGGATCAGCGGTGCAGGGGATCAGCGCGGCTCGGTGCCACCGCGCGACTCGGTCGGTCGGTGAAAACGGAGGATCGGCGGATCAGTGCGAGCCGCGAGGACCGCGGTGGGTCACTCGCCGCCCTTCTGGACGTAACCCTTCACGAACTCCTCGGCGTTCTCCTCCAGGACGTCGTCGATCTCGTCGAGCAGCGAGTCGACATCCTCGGAGAGCTTCTCGTGCCGCTCCTTGAGATCGGAGGCGGCGGCGTCCTCCGTCGTGACCTCGTCAGCCTCATCCGCGCGCCGGTTGGCATTCTGCTGCCCGCCGTCACTGTCCCTGGTGGCCATGACGCCCTCCTTCGATCGCCTCGCGTGAGACTATCCCGCCCCACCGACGCTGTCGGACGGGTCGGTGAGAGGTCCACTCCATCACGATCTGGCCGCCGCGTGGCCCCGTCCGCCCAGGGCGCAACGCGGAACTTCGGCGTCAGCGGCCGGCGAGGGCGTCCACGAGCTCCGTGGCGGTGGCGCAGCGGTCCAGCAGCTCCCCGACGTGCGCCTTCGTGCCCCGCAGCGGCTCGAGCGTCGGTACCCGCTGTAGCGAGTCCCGGCCGATGTCGAAGATGACCGAGTCCCAGGACGCGGCCGCGACCTGCTGCGGGTACCGGGCCAGGCAGCGGCCGCGGAAGAACGCCCGGGTGTCCTCCGGGGGCTCGGTCATCGCGCGGACGACCTCGTCCTCGGTGAGGATCCGGTCGAAGCGTCCCCGCTCGACCAGACGGTTGTACAGGCCGCGGTCCGGGCGCACATCGTGGTACTGCAGGTCGACGAGCTCCAGGCGGGGCGAGTCCCAGGCCAGGCTGTCCCGCGAGCGGTAACCCTGCAGGATCGACAGCTTCGCGACCCAGTCCAGCTCACGCGCGCACGTCATCGGGTCGACCTCGAGGCGGCCGAGCACCGACTCCCAGCGGGCCAGCACATCGGCGGTCTGCGGGTCGACGTCGGCGCCGAAACGGCTCTCGACGAACTTGCGGGCCTGCTCGTAGTACTCCATCTGCAGCTGCACCGCGGTCATCCGCCGGCCGTCGGTCAGCGTCAGCAGATGAGTGAGGCTGGGATCGTGGGAGATCGCCCGCAGCGTCGCCACCGGCGCCTCCACCGACAGGTCGACGCTGAACCAGCCGTCCTCGATCATCGACAGGACCAGCGAGGTCGTGCCCGCCTTCAGGTAGGTGGCGACCTCGCTCATGTTCGCGTCACCGATGATCACATGCAGTCGGCGGTACTTCTCCGGGTCGGCGTGCGGCTCGTCCCGGGTGTTGATGATCGGCCGCTTCAGCGTCGTCTCCAGGCCCACCTCGACCTCGAAGAAGTCCGCCCGCTGGCTGATCTGGAAACCGGCCTGGCGCCCGTCCACCCCGATGCCGACCCGGCCCGCCCCGCACACGACCTGCCGGGAGACGAAGAACGGCGTGAGATGACGCACGATCTCCCCGAACGGCGTCGACCGCGCCATCAGGTAGTTCTCGTGGCAGCCGTAGGAGACGCCCTTGTTGTCGGTGTTGTTCTTGTACAGGTGCACCGGACGGGTGCCCGGCACCGTCAGCGCCCGGCGGGCCGCCTCGGCCATCACCCGCTCGCCGGCCTTGTCCCACAGCACCGCGTCCCGCGGGTTGGTGACCTCCGGGGCCGAGAACTCCGGGTGCGCGTGGTCGACGTAGAGCCGGGCCCCGTTCGTCAGGATGACGTTGGCCAGGCCCAGGTCGTCCTCGTTGGCGGGCGCGGTCGGATCCACGACCGGCTCCCGCGGCAGCTCGAAGCCGCGGGCGTCCCGCAACGGCGACTCCTCCTCGAAGTCCCACCGGGCACGACTGCCCGTGGACGACGCCCGGTTGGCATAGGAGTTCACCACCAAGGACGACGCCAACATCTGGTTGGTGTTCGGTTGACCGGGCACCGACACTCCGTACTCGGTCTCGATCCCCATGATCCGGCGCGCGCTCACCCTGCAAGCGTAGGTCCTAGGCGGCCCATCGGTTAGCCGGACGTCGCGCTTGTTTGTTCTGTGCGCTGCGCCCCGCCCTCTCCGGGCCCGCGACGAACGCCCCACCCGCTGTCCGCACACGCCCGTTCACGTGCTGTTCCCACGGACCGTCCGCACTTGTCCACCCACCCACACGCCCGCACCATCGGGTATCGGCGCACCTTCGCGCCCATCGGACGGACCACCCGACGCCACCCGGCCACCCGCCGCTTCGGTCACCCGCTGCTTCGGTCACCCGGCAGGCCCAGCCCGGTGGGCTCCGACCGGTGGGCTCCGACCGGTGGGCTCCGACCGGTGGGCTCCGACCGGTGGGCTCCGACCGGTCCGGCGGGGCTCCGACCGGTCCGGCGGGGCTCCGACCGGTCCGGCGGGCTCGCTCCGTGGCGCCGAGGTCGGCCGGAGACGAACGAAGGCCTGCCGGCGGACGTGATCGTCCGAGAGGGACGAACTCGATCTCGCAGGCAGGCCCGCGTCGGATGCTCCGGCCAGGTACGGCCGGGAGGTGCCTAGAGGTACTGGCCGGTGTTGGCCACCGTGTCGATGGAGCGACCGGCCTCAGTGCCCTTGGTACCGGTGACGAGCGTGCGGATGTAGACGATCCGCTCGCCCTTCTTGCCGGAGATCCGGGCCCAGTCGTCCGGGTTGGTCGTGTTCGGGAGGTCCTCGTTCTCCTTGAACTCGTCCAGGCAGGCGGCGAGCAGGTACTGCATGCGCAGGCCCTTCTTGCCGCCTTCGATGTGCTCCTTGACCGACATCTTCTTGGCCCGGGCCACGATGTTCTCGATCATGGCGCCGGAGTTGAAGTCCTTGAAGTACAGGACTTCCTTGTCGCCGTTGGCGTAGGTCACCTCGAGGAAGCGGTTCTCCTCCGTCTCGGCGTACATGCGCTCAACAACCCGTTGGATCATCGCCGCGACGGTGGCCTCACGGTTGCCATCGAACTCGGCGAGATCATCCGGATACAGCGGCAGGCTGGTCACGACGTACTTGGCGAAGATGTCGCGGGCCGCCTCGGCGTCGGGACGCTCCACCTTGATCTTGACGTCGAGCCGGCCGGGCCGCAGGATCGCCGGGTCGATCATGTCCTCGCGGTTGGACGCGCCGATCACGATGACGTTCTCGAGCTCCTCAACGCCGTCGATCTCGCTGAGCAGCTGCGGAACGATCGTGTTCTCCACGTCCGAGGACACACCCGAGCCGCGGGTCCGGAAGATCGAGTCCATCTCATCGAAGAACACGATCACCGGCATTCCCTCGGACGCCTTCTCGCGCGCCCGCTGGAACACCAGCCGGATCTGCCGCTCGGTCTCGCCGACGAACTTGTTGAGCAGCTCCGGGCCCTTGATGTTGAGGAAGAACGCCCGCCCGGAACCCTGGCCGGTCGCCGCTTCGACCTTTTTGGCCAGCGAGTTGGCGACCGCCTTGGCGATCAGCGTCTTGCCACAGCCGGGCGGGCCGTACAACAGCACGCCCTTCGGTGGCCTGAGCTGATGCTCCTTGTAGAGATCCTTGTAGAGGAACGGCAGCTCGACCGAGTCCCGGATCGACTCGATCTGACTCTTGAGCCCACCGATCTGCTCGTAGCCGATGTCCGGGACCTCTTCGAGGACCAGCTCCTCGACCTCGGACTTGGGGATGCGCTCGAAGGCGTACCCGGAGCGGGGCTCGATGAGCAGCGAGTCGCCTGCCCGGATCGGCCCGGCCAACAGTGGCTGGGCCAGCATGACGACGCGCTCCTCGTCGGTGTGACCGAGCACCAGTGCTCGATCGCCGCCCTCGAGGACCTCCTTGAGCAGGACGATCTCGCCCTGTCGCTCGAACGAGCGCGCCTCGACCACGTTGAGGGCTTCGTTGAGCATGACCTCCTGGCCAGGCTCGAGCGCTTCGATGACGACACTCGGCGACACCGTCACCCGGAGCTTTCTGCCCTGGGTGAACACGTCGACGGTGCCGTCGTCGTAGTTGGAGACGAAGATCCCGTAGCCGCTGGGCGGCTGCGCGAGTCTGTCGACCTCCTCCTTCAGAGTGACGATCTGGTCGCGCGCCTCGCGCAGAGTCGCGACGAGCCTGTCGTTCTGCCCTGAGACAGACGACAGCTCCGCCTGGACCTCCGCGAGCCGTTCCTCCAGCACCCTCACCTGCCTGGGCGATTCGGACAACCTACGCCGCAGCATGGCCACTTCCTCTTCCAGGAAGGCGACCTGCGTCGTGAGCTCGTGTGATTCCTTCTCGTACGCCGACCGCCGTGATTCGGCATCACCTGGACGACCCGTGCTCCCATCGGAGCCAGAGCCCGAACGGGGACCGGACACTGCGCCTCCACCTCCCCCGTGCTGACCGGGACGCACCCACACTACCGTTGTGACCGCCGTTGGCAGGCCGGTCAGGCAAGGACGACCCGGCTTTGCCGTAAACAGCAGGTTACGGTGCCATGGTGACAGAAGATCGGAGCCCTGTGGCAACTCCAGCGAAGCCGGGCGTTTCGGCCAGCCTGCGTGTGCGGGTCGACCAGAACGCCTGCACCGGCGATGGCCTGTGCGTCCAGCTCGCTCCGAGCGTGTTCGAGTTCGACGTCGACGGCCTAGCCTACGTCAAGGACGACTCCGGCGAACTCCAGACGCTCGACGGCGCGCACGTCCCCGTCCCCCTCCCCCTCGTGGACGCCGTCCTGGGCGCCGCCGACGAGTGCCCCGGCACATGCATCTACGTCGAACGCCCCGATGGCACCCTCGAGGCCGGCGGCCCCTCCGAGGACGACTGACCGGAAACCCCCGAGCCCGCACCCGAAGACGGCTGACTCCCGTCCCGCCCCCACCAGCCCGACGTCCGGCATCTCCACGTCCGACGCCCCACGTCCGGTGTCCTGACGCCCGACGCCCCACCTCCGACGTCTCCCCGTCCGACGCCCCACGTCCAACGCCCACCTCCGACACCGTCACGTCCCACGTCCTGCTGGACATGCGCCGATCACGCCCCGCAGCGACCCACCAGGCCAGATCTCGCTACACAGGTCGCCGTGGGGGGCATATCGGACACGAACACCCCCACAGCGACCCGCGTGGCCCACCGCCGCCCGCACCCGCCGAGATTCTCGTCACACACCGTAATTTTTCGGGCTGGAGCGGCGGCTACCGGGTCTCAAGGGCCCGTTATTGGTCATGGTGGGTCGTCGATGATGTACGCGAGGGCATCCTGGCCGATCCCGTGGATCTTCGGCGTGACGCGACGGCCCCGGGCATGTCTCGGCTCGGGGTGATCTCGGGCGTGTCGTCACCACGAAGCCACCAGACGCACGCGGGACGGTGCCCGCGCCGTCTGACGCGGCGCCCTCTCACCCGAACCGCGGTCGCCCACCCCGACTGTCGCCGTGCCCAGCGACCGCAACCCAGCCCTGACCGAGCCGGAGCCGGCCCACCGAATCCCGCACACGGACCGCTTAAAGGACCTCAGCGGAATCGGTGACCGCCGTGGCGCCGAGCGAGCCGGTGGCGCTGGGTGCGCCGGTGGTGTCGGGAGCATCGGTGATCACCGTGGTGGCGGTGGCGGTGGTGATGCCGGGAGTGTCGGTGGTGTCGGGTAGGGAGCCCTTGGCGGGGCGGCGACGGCGTACGGGGGGTGTGACTCCGTCGGCCATGCGGCGGGCGGAGACCAGGAAGCCGGTGTGGCCGACCATGCGGTGGCCGGGTCGCACGGCGAGGCCCTCCACGTGCCAGTCGCGCAGCATGGTCTCCCAGGCGGCGGGTTCGGCGAAGGTGCCGTGGCCGCGCAGGGTCTCCACGGTGCGGGACAGCTGCGTCGTGGTGGCTACGTAGGCACAGACCACGCCGCCGGGTACCAGGGCGGCGCTGACGGCGTCCACGACGTCCCAGGGCGCGAGCATGTCGAGCACGACGCGGTCGATGTCGCGTTCGGACGTCTCGGCCAGGTCACCGACGTGGATGGTGTGGGCGGGGTGCGGGCCGCCGAAGAACGTCTCGATGTTGCGCCGCGCGATATCGGCGAAGTCGGCCCGTCGTTCGTAGGAGATCAGCTGGCCGTGGTCACCGATGGCGCGCAGCAGCGAGCACGACAGGGCACCCGAGCCGACCCCGGCCTCGAGCACCCGCGCGCCGGGGAAGATGTCCGCGTAGGTGACGATCTGGCCGGCGTCCTTCGGGTAGACGACGGTCGCCCCGCGGGGCATCGACAGGACGAAGTCGACCAGCAGCGGACGCAACGCCAGGTAGTCGGTGCCACCGGTGCTGGTGACAACGATGCCCTCGGGTCGGCCGAGCAGCCCGTCGTGTTCGACGGCGCCCCGGTGGGTGTGGAACTGCTTGCCGGGTTCGAGGACGACGGTGTGCTTGCGTCCCTTGGGGTCGGTGAGCTGCACCCGGTCACCCTTGGTGAACAGGCCACGTCGATGTGACGCCCCTGTCGGAGCCGGCCGGAACGCCGACTCCCCCTCGTCCACCGTGGAGGTGCCCACCGCGTCGGTCGGCTCGCCTGCGCGGGAGGCCGTCGGCCCGCTCTCGGATGTGGCTGGCTCGCTCGTCACGGCGGCGGTGGCGGTCGGGTCGGGCGTGGCAGTGGTCATCGGTGGGCCACCATGCGGGCGGCGGCGGCGGGGTCGAGCCGGGCGACGAGGTCGACCATCGCGAGCACGCCGACGGGCCGGCCCCCCTGGGTGACGAGGTACTCCGAGGCGGGGACCTGTTGGACGGCGGCCAGCAGGTCCCCGCCCTCCAGATCGGCATCGAACACCATGCCGGGCCCGATCTCCCGGCTCACCTCGTCCACGCTCATCCACGGCCTCCGATGCTCGGGCAGCGCGTCGACCGCCGAGCCGTTCATGATCTTCTGGGGGGCGCCGTCGCGGCCGATGACGGCGACGGCGGTGGCTCCGACCTCCTGGGCGCGGCGCAGTGCCTCGGCGAGCGGAACGGCACCCTCGACCGGCAGGGTGCGCCGCACAAGCCGCCCGGCGGACAGCCCGGGCAGGCGCCCGCGCAGCTGGGCGGCGCGCAGTGACTGATAGGCCGCGAAGGCCAGGAAGCCCGCCAGAGCATACGTGTAGAACAGGCCGATGCCCTCGCCGCCCACCATCGATCCCCACACGACCAGGGCGCCGGCGACGACGAACCCGCCGTAGGCGCCGGCCCGCAGCCCGCGCAGCTGATCGCCGGTCGCCGCCCACACGGCCGCCACGACGATGCGCCCGCCGTCCAGGGGCAGGCCGGGGGCGAGGTTGAACACGAACAGCGTGAGGTTGAGCAGGCCGAGGTCGCGCAGCACGACGCCGAGGTGGGAGTCACCGGAGACGGCGAGCAGGCCGAGCTCGCAGGCCCCGGCGAGGATGCCGTTGACCGCCGGGCCGCTGAAGGTGATCAGGAACATCCGGCCGGCGCTGCGCGGTTCGGGTTCGAACTCGGTGAACCCGGCGAAACCGTGCAGGGTCACCGAGCGGACCGTGTGCCCCAGGCGCAGGGCGACCAGGGCGTGCCCGAGCTCGTGGGCGAGCAGGGACGCCAGGAAGCCGACCGAGATGGCCGCGGCCAGGCCCAGCACCTGCCCGTCGGAGGCGTCGGGCAGCCGGTCGCGGATCGAGTCGGACATCAGGTAGGCGACCAGGACCGCGAAGACCAGCGCGAACGGTGAGACGAGGATCGGGACGCCGCGGACCCGCCCGAGCGTCATACCGGCGGGACGTTCCCCGCCGGGTTGCCCGGGTTGCCCGGGCCGCTGACCCGGGGGCTGCCCGGAGCCACCCGGGCCGCCGTGGGCATCCGAGCTGGCCTGGGAGCGCTGGTCCGTCATGGAACCGATGCTACGGAGTGGATCCGGCCCCGTCTGCCGGGCCTGTACGCGCTCGTGACCAGCTGGGATGGGCGATGCCGGGAGGCGGGACGTCAAACTGTCGGTGGCGGGATCTAGGGTCCAGGCGTGACCACGACAACCCCACCGTCCGGTTCTCGGCCGCTGATCGGGTCGCTGTCGCCGTCGCGGGCGGCCGATTTCGTCAGCTGCCCGTTGCGGTACCGGTTCCGCGTCATCGACCGGCTGCCCGAACCGCCCAGCGCCGCGGCCAGCCGGGGGACGCTCGTGCACACGGTGCTGGAGCGGCTGTTCGACCTGCCCGCGGCGGGGCGCACGCTGACGGCCGCCCGGGAGCTGGTGGAGCCCGCCTACGCGCGGCTGCGGGAGCGTGAGCCGGCCGTCGAGGGCCTGTTCGACGGCGCCGAGGCGCTGGCCACGTGGCTCGACTCGGCGCGTGATCTGCTCGAGGGCTACTTCGTGCTGGAGGATCCGACCCGGCTCTCGCCCGCCGCCCGCGAGCTGTACGTCGAGCATGTGCTGGAGTCGGGTCTGCGGCTGCGCGGCTATGTCGACCGGCTCGATTCGGCGGCCACGGAGCAGGGCGTGGCGCTGCGGGTGGTCGACTACAAGACAGGGCGTTCCCCGGGCCCGGCGTTCGAGGCGTCGGCGATGTTCCAGATGCGCTTCTACGCTCTGCTGCTGTGGCGGGTGCGCGGGGTGATTCCCCGCGAGCTGCGCCTGTACTACCTGGGTGATCGCACGTGGCTGCGCACCTCGCCGGACGAGGCCGATCTGCGCTCCACCGAACGGCGGATCACGGCGTTGTGGGCGGCGATCGAGCGGGCCCACCGCACGGGCGACTGGCGGGCCACGCCGAGTCGGCTGTGCTCCTGGTGCGATCACCAGTCGCGTTGCCCGGCCTTCGGAGGCACCCCGCCGCCGCTGCCGCCGCACGCCGCGCCCGGTCTCGACGACAGCGCCCCCACGGTCTGCGAGGCCGACGGGTGAGCCGAGGTGACCTGCGGCGAGCCGGTGGTGGCGCCGCGCGCGCTCAGTGGACGATGGGAGGCGTTCGCACGGCGACGGTACGGTAACCGCCGGAGATGTTGATCGTCTCCCGTTCGTTGCCGTTGCGGCGATGGCCACCGAGGCAAACGCGCCGCGGTTACCCCGGGGTCACAGACGTATCCAGGACGATGGCATGCCCCCCGGCCGCGGTGGCCGCGGTGAACACCGGCCCGCACAGGCGGCGACGCGCGCGAGGAGGACCCCACGATGGCCCGACGCACCGGAGCATCCCCCGGCGGGAGGCGGGATTCGGGGGGCGGTGACGTCACCGCGGCCGGCCGCCGTCGCGGCCGCGACGACGACGCTCCCGTCGGCACCGGTGGCCCCCGCGGTGGTGGCGATCCCCGTGGCGGGGGTGGTGGTCCGTCCGGTGCGGGTGGTGCGCGTCGGGGCGCGGAGACGGGGGCGATGCCGGTCGCGGCGGCCCGGGCCAGCCAGCTGACCAAGGTCTACGGTTCCGGCGACACGATCGTCACCGCGCTGCGCGGTATCGACATCGGTTTCCCCCGCGGTCGGTTCACCGCGATCATGGGGCCGTCCGGGTCGGGCAAGTCCACCCTGATGCACTGCCTGGCCGGGCTGGACACGATCAGTCGCGGTCGGGTGTTCATCGGTGACATCGACCTGTCCCGGCTGTCCGACCGGGAGCTCACCCGGCTGCGCCGCGACCGGATCGGCTTCATCTTCCAGCAGTTCAACCTGCTGCCGACGCTGACCGCCGAGGAGAACATCACGCTGCCGTTGAGCATCGCCGGCCGCTCGCCGGACCGGGAGTGGATGCGCACGGTCGTGGACGCGGTGGGTCTCGCGCCGCGGCTGGCACATCGTCCGACGGAGCTGTCCGGCGGCCAGCAGCAGCGGGTCGCCTGCGCCCGGGCCCTCGCCACCAAGCCCGAGATCATCTTCGCCGACGAGCCGACCGGCAACCTCGACTCCCGCTCGGGCGCCGAGGTACTGGGGTTCCTGCGCGACTCGGTGACCGAACTGGGCCAGACCATCGTGATGGTCACCCACGACGCGACCGCCGCCTCCTACTCCGACGAGGTGGTCTTCCTCGCGGATGGTCGGCTCGTCGACTCGCTGCACCAGCCCACCGCCGACGAGGTGCTCGACCGGATGAAGCACCTCGACGCGGTCCAGCGCGGTCTGGTGGTCAGCCCGTCCACGGACGAACACGACTACGCCC
>NZ_CADCWS010000034.1 GCF_902806475.1 Candidatus Frankia nodulisporulans | reverse complement strand
GATCTGGCCGCGTTGGCCGACGCCTGCGGTGTCGCGGTGGGGTACACCGACGCGCTGGACCAGCCGGTACCCATCGCCGCCGACACGGTGCGCGCCGTGCTCGGGCTGCTCGGCATCGACCCGAGCGATCCGGTGGCCGCCCTCGACCGGTTGCACGAGGCCCGGTGGCGCCGCCAGCTGCCGCCCTGCGCCGTGGTGTCCGCGGCGACACCGGAGCCGGTCACGGTGTACCTGCCGGTCGGTGTCGACGTCCACGCCGAGGTGGAGCTGGAGACCGGCGCGCGGCTGGCACTGGCCGCCCCCGGCGACCCGCGGGATCGACGGGAGCTTGACGGCCAGCCGTGGGTGGCCCGCCCGATCACCCTGCCCGCCGGACTGCCGCTGGGCGATCACGTCCTGCACGTCACCGTCGCCGGCCAGTCGTCGCGCTGCCCGGTCATCGCCGTGCCGGACGTGCTGCCGGGACCCGCGGCGCTGCGGGCGCGGGGACCGCGCTGGCGGGCCTGGGGCTGGATGATCCAGCTGTACGCGCTGCGTTCGGCGCACGGCTGGGGGATGGGCGACTACGGCGACCTCGGTGAGCTCGCGGCCTGGTCCGGGGCGGCCGGAGCCGACGTGCTGCTGGTCAACCCGCTGCACGCGGCCGCGCCGACCCTCCCGGTCGCCGACTCGCCGTACTCCCCGGTGAGCCGGCGTTTCGCCGCGCCGCTGTACCTGCGTCCCGAGGCCACCCGCGAGTACGCCCAGGCCGACGCCGCCACCCGGGCCGCCGTGGACGACCTGGCCGCCCGGGCCCGCCGCGACGGCCGACCCGGCGGCCTGCTCGATCGCGACGTCGTCTGGACGGCCAAACTCGCAGCCCTCGAGCTGCTGTTCGCCACCACCCGTCCCGCCGGCTCCGCGAACGCCACCACGGCGGACGCGGCGGAGCCGGGGGACGCGGACCTCGCGGACTTCGCCACCTGGTGCGCGCTGGCCGAACGACACGGGCCGGACTGGCGCGGCTGGCCCGCGGGACTCACCCGCCCGGACACCGACGCCGTCGCCGCTGCCCGGGTCGAACTCGCCGACCGGATCGCCTTCCACAGCTGGCTGCAACACCGCTGCGACGAGCAGCTCGCCACCGCGCAGGCCACCGCCCGGGCCGCCGGGATGGCCGCCGGGATCGTGCACGACCTGGCCGTCGGCGTCGACGCGGGAGGCGCCGACGCCTGGGCGCTGCAGGACGTGCTCGCCGTGGAAGCCAGTGTCGGCGCGCCGCCGGACTCGTTCAACCAGCAGGGCCAGGACTGGGGGCTGCCACCCTGGCGACCGCAGGCCCTGGCCGAGACCGGGTACGCCCCGCTGCGCGAGATGGTCGCCGCGGTGCTGCGCCGCGGCGGCGGGCTGCGGGTCGACCACATCCTCGGTCTGTTCCGGCTGTGGTGGATTCCGCGGGGTGCCGGTGCGGCCCGCGGCACCTATGTCCGGTATGACGCGAAGGCGATGCTCGGACTCATCGCGCTCGAGGCCACCCTCGCCGACGCCCTCGTCGTCGGCGAGGACCTCGGCACCGTCGAACCCTCGATGGCGACGGCACTGGACGCGGCCGGCGTGCTCGGCTCCTCGGTGCTGTGGTTCGAGCAGGACGAGGACGGCAACCCGCTGCCCCCCGCCCGGTACCGGGCCGCCACCATGGCCAGCGTCACCACCCACGACCTGCCGACCGCCGCCGGCTACCTCGAAGGCGAACATGTGCGCCTGCGTGCCGGTCTGGGTCTACTCGGCCGCTCCGAACAGGCCGAGGCCGACGCCTGGCGGCGTGACCGCGACGCCCTGCTCGCCCTGCTGCGCACCGAGGGCCCGCTGGACACCACGGACCCGCTGGACACCGCGGGTGCGGCGACGCCCGCGTCACCCGGGGCCGGGCAGGCGTTCCCACCTGGCGACCTGGACGCCTACGTGCGGGGAATGCACCGGCTGCTCGTCCGTTCGCCCTGCCAGGTCGTGCTCGCCGCGCCCGGCGACGCGCTCGGCGATCGGCACCAGCCGAACCTGCCCGGCACCACCGACGCCTACCCGAACTGGCGGCTGCCGGTGCGTGACGGCGACGGTGCGGAGGTCACCCTCGAACGGCTGCTGGCCGAACCGGCCGTGGCCCGACTGGGGGCGCTGCTGGGCGAGGTTCGGGCGGACGCGGGTACGGAGAGTCCGAACTCACCCTCCGGTGGGGGCCGGGTGGTACCCCTCTCGGAGGACCCGGGCACCACTTCCCGGTAACCTTCGCTGCGTGACTCCACGTCCAGCGCGGCCCAGGGGCGCCGCCTACCGCCGGGTGCTCACGGTCGCCGGCCTCGCGATGTTCACCGTTCCGGTGTTCGCCGCGACGGCATCAGCCGCGGAGATCGGGACGAAGTACAACCCCGACCCGTTGACCGTTCTGCAGACCTGGGGTATCTACGGCGGCACCATCGCCGGCGGGTTCCTCATCGCGATCCTGCTGGCCGCCTGGTCAGGCCGGCGCAGCGGCCCGACCCGGTACCGTCCGGGCCAGGCCTGGGAGCACGACGACGTCTGGGTCGGCAAGCGTCCCGAGGAGATCGAGGGCGCCCGCGAGGAGAAGGCCGTTCCGGGAGCAGGTGGAGCCAGTGGCAACTGGTGAGGCCTTCAGCCCCGAGCAGCTCGAGCGGCTGGATCGGGCGCTCGAGCAGGCCGAGAAGCACAGTGGCATCCCGTTCACGCTGCGGGTCGGCGCCGTGCGTGGTGACATCCGCCTGGCCGCGGAGCGGACCCTGTCCACCCTCGTCGGCGACCCCGCGCGGGACCCGGCCGTCCTGATCGTGGTCTCCCCGGGGCAGCGCGTCGTGCGGATCTCGACCACGCCCGCCGCCCGCAAGCGGATCAGCAACACCGCGTCGAGCCTCGCCTCGCTCGCGATGACGTCCAGTTTCTCCCTCGGCGACCTGGTCGGCGGCCTGACCTCGGGCATCCGCCAGCTCGCCGAGGCCGCCGGCCCCGCCGCCACCACCCCGGCGGCCCTGCGCCCGGCGGCTCCGACCGCCGCCCCGGCTGGCAGCCCCGCCCCGCACTGAGCTACGCCGCGCGCTGAGGGGCTCGCGGTGCCCGGCGGTGCCGCCGTCCTGGCCGACGAAGGGAAGCCAGGACGGCGGGCGCGGGCGCCGGCTAACCGGCGGCGATGTCCTTCTGCCGGGCGGCCAGGGCGCGGACCAGGCCGTCGCGGCCCTCGAGCAGGGCTCGGCGCAACGGCGGGGTCGGGTCGCGTTCGGCCAGGTAGGCGTCGACCTTCGCCACCGTGTCGGGGGAGATGACCGAGGACGGGAACAGCATCTGGCTGATCGTCGCGGCCGTGTCGAAGCTGCGCGAGGACCAGATACCGCCGATCTCGGCGAAGAACCGGTCGACGTAGGGCAGGGTGATCTTCTGCTGGTCGGAGATCCAGAAGCCGCTCATCGTCGCCACCGCCAGGTGGTTCGACAGGTCCGCCGAGTCCATCACCGCGGACCAGGCCGCGGCCTTCGCCTCGGCGGTGGGGCGGGCGGCCCGGGCGGTCGCGGCGCGCTTCTCGCCGGTGGCGGTGCGGTCCCGGGCGAGCTCGGCGTCGATCTCGGCGTCGCCGTAGACGCCCCGGGCGACGAGCTGGATGAGCAGCGTCCAGCGCAGTTCGGTGTCCACGACCAGACCGTCGAGCACCTCGGTGCCCTCGAACAGGGCGCGGACCCGGGCGATCTGCTCGGGGTTCTCCGCCTTGGCGAACGTCGTGGTGAACACCAGCTGCAGGTCGCTGCCCGGTGCGGCGGCCCGGGCGAGCTCCTCGGAGCGTTCGGTGAGCGCGCGTAGCGCCGTGGCGCGGTTCGCCGGGTCACCGTAGGCGTCGATGGTGAGATCGGCCTTGGCGAGCAGCGACTGCACCACGCCGATGTCGTCCTCGGCGCTCACCCCGGACAGCACGAGGCGGACGTAGTCGCGGGCGGCGAGTTCCGCGTCGCGTGTCATGTCCCACGCCGCCGCCCAGCACAACGTCCGGGGCAGGCTCTCGGTGAACGACCCGATCGAGTCGATCAGGGTGGTCAGTGACCGCGGGTCGAGACGGACCTTGGCGAAGGTGAGGTCGTCGTCGTTGAGCAGGATCAGATCCGGCTGGCGGGCACCGACGATCTTCGGCACCTCGGTGAGCTCACCGGTGACGTCGAGCTCGATCCGTTCGCGGCGGACCAGCGCGCCGTCGGCGTCCCGGTCGTAGAGCCCGACGGCCAGCCGGTGCGGACGCAGCGTGCGTGAGGCGGTCGGCGGGGCGCTCGCCGGCTCCTGCACGACGTCGAAAGAGGTGAACAGGCCCGAGGAGTCGGTGAAGAACCGCGGGCGCAGCGTGTTGACGCCGGTCGTCTCCAACCAGGCGGCCGACCAGGCGGACAGGTCACGCCCGGAGGCGTTCTCCAGCTCGTCCAGCAGATCCCGCAGGGACGTGTTCGCGTACTCGAAGCGGCGGAAGTACGACCGCAGGCCGGCGAGGAACTCCTCCTGCCCGACCCAGGCGACGAGCTGCTTGAGCACGCTCGCGCCCTTGGCGTAGGTGATGCCGTCGAAGTTGGTGCGCACCGCGTCCATATCGGGGGCGTCGGCGACGATCGGATGGGTTGAGGAGAGCTGGTCCTGGCGGTACGCCCAGCCCTTCTCGGCGTTGGCGAACGTCGTCCACCCGTTGGTGAACCGGGTGGAGGTGACCTGCGCCAGCACCGACATGTAGGTCGCGAACGACTCGTTCAACCACAGGTCGTCCCACCAGCGCATGGTGACCAGGTCGCCGAACCACATGTGCGCCATCTCGTGCAGGATCGTCTCGGCGCGGCGCTCACGGCGGGCCTCGGTGACCTTCGCCCGGAAGACGTAGTCCTCCAGGAACGTCACGCAGCCGGCGTTCTCCATCGCACCCGCGTTGAACTCGGGCACGAACAACTGGTCGTACTTGCCGAACGGGTACCGGTAGTCGAACACCCGGTGGTAGAAGTCGAAGCCGGCCCTGGTGATCTCGAACAGCTCGTCGGGGTCGAGATGTTCGGCCAGCGAACGGCGACAGAACAGCCCCAGGTCGATGCCGTCGTGCTCATCGCGGACCTCGTGGTACGGACCGGCGACCAGCGCCGTGATGTAGGTCGACATCACCGGTGTCTCGAGGAAGCGGATCGTGCGCACCCCGATGGCGGCCTCGGCCGTCGCGGCGACCGCCCCGCCCGAGATCGCCGACCAGTCGGCGGGCACCGTCACCGTCAGGGTGAACGTGGCCTTCAGGTCAGGCTGGTCGAAACAGGCGTACATCCGGTGCGCGTCGTACGTCTCGAACTGGGTGTAGAGGTAGACCGCGTCGTCCACGGGGTCGACGAAGCGGTGCAGCCCCTCACCGGTGCGGGAGTAGACCCCGGTGCCGATGACCCGCAGGTTGTTGGCCTCGGCGAGCCCGTCGAGGCGGATGCGCTCCCCGTCGAAGACGTCGGCCACCGCCAGTGCCCGGCCGTTGAGCACGACCTCGTCGACGCTGGCGGCCGCGAGCTCGATGAACGTCGACGCTCCCGGCTCGGTGCTGGTGAAGATGACCTGGGTCGACGTGCGGAAGTGCTCCGGGCCCGTCGTCAGGTCGAGTTCGACGTCGTAGGACGCCACGTTGAGCAGGCGGGCGCGTTCGCGCGCCTCGTCGCGGGTGAGATTGTTGGGCACCCGGTTCCTCTCAGCTTGCCGCTCGCACGTCGGCTCGCAGCTAGTTCGGACGTCGACCGGCGCCTGCCGGGACGGCTCACACCGAGGTTCAGTCTCGCACGCCACCGGCGGGCCCGAACCCTGGTGGGAGACCCTCCGTGGTCGGTACACCGCCCGTGATCGTCGTGAATTGTCGGGTTTCGCGGCCCTGTCACTCCCACCGGCGCGGCTGGTACGGCACGATGGCGACATCTCCCGCGCGACGGGCGGGCGTCATCGTCCGCGCGGCGGGTTGGCGGACGTCGCACGGGCGGCGTCAGGAAGGAGCGCGGGTGAGACGGGTCGCTGGGCTGGGTCGAGTGCAGCCGCGGGCCCGTTCCGCCGCGCCAGCCCCCGCCACCGGCCCGCCCGCCGGTTCGTCGCCGGCCGGTTCGCCCGCACCCTCGGCTGGTTCGTCCTCGGCTGGTTCGTCCTCGCACGGTTCGTCCTCGGCTGGTTCGTCGTCGTCGGCCGGTTCGTCCTCGGCTGGTTCGTCGTCGCGCAAGGGGTTCGTGCCGCGCCGGCTACGGGAGCTGCGGGCCGCGGCGCGCGCGGGGCATCCCGGCGGAGTCTCGCCGGTCCCCGCGCAGTCCGGTCGTTCGGAGGGGCCGGCGCGTGAGCTGTCGACCGCGCAGCGGGCCGAGGAGCACATCCCGGTGGCACTGCGGGTCTCCGCCGGCTGGTCCTGGCGGCTGATCGTCACCGGGGCCGCGATCTGGATCCTGCTGATGGCGGTCGGCCGGGTCCGGCTCGTGGTCATCCCGATCATCGCCGGGCTGCTCATCGCCGCGCTGATCCATCCACTGGCCCATCGTTTCCAGCGGATGGGCATGCCCCGGCTCGGGGCCGCGTTCGCGGCGCTGTTCGTGTTCATCGTGGTGCTCGCCGGGGCGGCGGTGGCGGTCGGGTTCAACGCCGCCAACGAGATTCCGACCGTGTCCGACCAGGTCAGCCAGGGCGTCGAGCAGGTCCGGGGCTACCTGACCGACGGGCCGTTCCACCTGTCGCAGCGCCAGCTCGACGATCTGGTCGACGACATCCGGCGCAACCTCGCGAACAACCGTGGGCGGCTCGTCTCGGGTGTGATCTCGGGGGCGTCGGTCGCCGCGGAGGCGCTCACCAGCCTGCTGGTCGCGTTGTTCTCCACGTTCTTCTTCCTCTACGACGGGGACCGGATCTGGGGCTGGATCGTCACCCGCTTCCCGGCCGGTGCCGAGCAGCGGGTGCGCGGCGCCGGCAGGGAGGCCTGGCTGACGATCACCGGCTACATCCGCGGGACGGTGTTCGTCGCGGCCGTCGACGCGTTCGGGATCGCGATGGGGCTGGTGGGCGTCGGTGTGCCGCTGGTCGCCCCGCTGGCGCTGCTGACGTTCTTCGGTGGCTTCATCCCGATCATCGGGGCCACCGTGGCCGGGGTCGCCGCGGTGCTGGTCACCCTCGTCTCGGGCGGCGTCACCGACGCTCTGATCATTCTCGCGGTGGTGCTGGCCGTGCAGCAGATCGAGGGCCATCTGTTGCAGCCGCTGGTGATGCGCCGCGCCGTGCGACTGCATCCACTGGCCATCGTGATCTCGCTGTCCGCCGGTGGTGTGCTCGCCGGTATTCCCGGCGCGATCGCCGCGGTACCGTTCGTGGCCGTCGTCAACCGGGTCGCCGGCTATCTGGCGGCCAGCGGCGAAACGACGCCACCAGCGGCGGACGGGAATCCGGTGCCATCCAGGCGGGTTGACTCCGACGATCACACTCCGTCAAACGAGGAGACTCGCCCGTGAGTACCGAGAACGTCGCCGGCGCCGACGCCGACATCGTGACCGCCGATCTGTGGTTCGACCCGAGCTGTCCGTGGGCGTGGATCACCTCGCGCTGGCTGCTGGAGGTCGAGCGGGTACGGGCCCGTCCGCGCCCGCTGGCATGTGATGAGCCTGGCCGTGCTCAACTCCGGCCAGGGAGGTGCCCGAGGCGTACCGGGAGGCGATGGCGCAGGCCTGGGGCCCGGTGCGGATCTGCGTCGCCGCGGCCGCCAAGCACGGCGAGGACGTCCTCGGTCCGCTGTACACCGCGCTGGGCCGGCGTCGGCACGTGGAGAAGGCCGAGTGGAACGCCGAGACGTTCGCCGCGGCGCTCACCGAGGCGGGCGCCGACCCGTCGCTGGCCGACGCCGCGACCTCGACCGAGTGGGACGAGGCGCTGCGGGCCAGCCACCACGACGGCATCAGCCGGGTCGGTATGGACGTGGGCACCCCGGTGATCGCCGTCGGCGAGAACGCCTTCTTCGGGCCGGTGATCACGCCGGCACCCAAGGGCGAGTCGGCTGGCCGGCTGTGGGACGGCGTGCTGCTGGTGGCCGGCACTCCCGGCTTCTACGAACTCAAGCGCACCCGGGATGTCGGACCGATCTTCACGTGATCGGGCATGATGACGCATCATGCGCGTCCATCTAGGTTCTGATCATGCCGGCTTCCATCTGAAGGCGGCGCTCGCCGAACGCCTGGTGGAACTTGGCCACGCACCCGTTGACCATGGCCCGGTCGAGTACGACCCCGACGACGACTACCCGCCGTTCGTGCTCGCCGCCGCGCAGGCCACGGCGGCCGAACCGGACAGCCTCGGGATCGTCATCGGCGGCTCGGGTAACGGCGAGGCCATCGCGGCGAACAAGGTCGACGGGGTGCGCGCCGCGCTGGTCTGGAGCGAGCAGACCGCGACGCTTGGCCGTCAGCACAACGACGCCAACGTGCTGAGCATCGGCGCGCGGATGCACACCGTCCCCGAGGCCGTCGGCTTCGTCGAGGTCTTCCTGTCCACCCCGTTCAGCGCCGAGCAGCGTCACACCCGTCGGCTGCGGATGCTGTCGAACTACGAGCGCACCGGCGAGATCCCCGCCGTCCCCGACGCGGCGTCGCCCGCGTCCTGAACCGTGCGCTCCGGCCGGGCCGGTTCACCCGGCCGGAGCGCACGGTTCGCGACCCGGCCGGGTGGGCGTAGCACCAGGGTGTGTTCGGCTTCGGCGAGGTCCTCGTCGGTGGGCTGGGCCACGTCACGGGCCCGCATCGCGACCAGCGGCGGCAGGTGGGTGCGGCCCGAGCCGACCAGACCCCGCAACGGCGCGTCCGGATCGGCGGCCCCACCGCGGGAGTCGCCCGAGCCGCTGGTGCCACCGAAACCGCTGCTACCGCTGGTGGAGCTGGCATCGTTGGTGGAGTCGTGGGGGCCGCTGGGACGGACGCTGCGGGCCATACCTCGAGCGTAGCGACCGGTCCCGGAATCCGCGGCGGAGTGGGTATTCGGACCGGCGCGGACCGTGCCCGCCGGCGGCGGGGATTCGGCGTCGGGTAGATCATTCTATTGTTGGTGGCCGTGGTGGGGGACTGTCGTCGGACGCTCTCCCACGGTGGTCGGATGAGATTGACCGGGCGTTCGTAGTTCTTGTTGCCCTCCTTCTTGTGTTGCCGGAGATTTTCCGTTGCCGTTCGTCGGTGGATGGATACCGTCCGCTATTGGGCGGCGGAGTGTGCTCTCCTTCTGGTTCCCGGTGTCACTTCCCCGGGACGCGATACCGGTCGACGTCGGCCGCGAAGGTCTCCGTATGCTTGTTACTGCCATGAGATCGTGAATGGCCACCCGCTTGTAGCACGTAGGTGGTGCTTCGCAAAGTTCATGGTGTGATCACTGCGTGGGAGGCTATGGATGAATACATTGACTTCCATCGCGAATGAGCTGAAACTATGCGCTGATCTCGACCGGCCGCTCATAGTTGCGACGCCCCGGCCAGCGTCCGTGACCGGAACCGCCGTCGAAGCCTAGGAGCTGACTCGTGGACAGCGTGCCCGTGAGCGCCTTCGTGCCTGTGAGCGTCATCATTCCGGCCTACAACGAGGCGCTGCGGCTGCCCGGGGCGCTGCCGGAGATCGTAGCCATGATGGGCCGGACACCCGGTGCCGAAGTGATCGTGGTCGACGACGGCAGCACGGACGGCACCGCCGCGGTCGCGGAGAAACTGCTGGCCGGGCTGCCGGGTGGCCGGGTGCTGCGGTTGCCCTGGAACTCGGGTAAGGGGGCCGCCGTGCGGGTCGGTGTGTCCGCCGCCCACGGCGAGTCCATCGTATTCCTTGACGCCGACGGCGCCTCCGACATCGACGATCTGCCGCTGCTGCTCGCCGCGCTGGAACACGCCGAGGTCGCGCTCGGCTCGCGGCGCATCGGCGGGCGGGCGGTGCGCAGCAGCGGGCGTCGGGTCGGCAGCTGGGCGTTCAACCAGATCACCCGCTCGCTGGCCAGCCTGGATGTCGCCGACACCCAGTGTGGTTTCAAGGCCTTTCGGGGCCCGGAGGCCAAGCTGCTGTTCAGCCTCGCCCGGTCCTCGGGGTTCGGCTTCGACGTCGAGGTGCTCTCGATCGCCCGGTCCATGGGCTATCGGATCGCCGAGGTGCCGGTGACATGGGCGGAGATGCCCGGCGGCACGTTCCGGGTCGGTCGGCACACCCCCGCCATGCTCGTCGACGTCGTACGCGCCCGGCGTTACCTGGGTCGCGCCGCCCCCAGCGTGGTCACGCCCGCGCACACCCCGATCGGCGCGGCACCCTCGAGCGTGTCGCCGTCGGTCGCCGCCGCGCCGGGCACCCCGCCGGTGTCGCCGGCTGTCGTGTCGGCGTCCTCGCTGCCGGTGCAGGGGGCCGCCACACGGGTGTCGGCTCGCCCGCCGCTGTCGCCGCCACGCCGGCCCCTTCCGTCCTCGGTCACACCGTTTCCGCTGGCCGCGGCCGCGGAGCCGGAGGCCGCTGCCCGGTAGACACCGGCTTCGGGCACCGTGGGTAGGGTCGGCGTACCTCACATCCGGCCTTGGAGTCGAAGATCCGTTCCTCCGTCGTCAGTCCCCCCGCGCCAGTCATCGGACCCCCCGCCCGCGTGTCGACCCCGCCGCCGCCGCGGGACGCACGCACATCCCGGTGGCCACTGCTCGGGATCGCCATCGGCTTCTCGGCGCTCTACCTTCTACAGGCGCCCGGCAAACTGACCGCGGACACCAAGCTCGACGTCCCGCTGGACCCGTGGGGCTTCATGGGTCGGGCGACCCATCTGTGGAACTCGCTGGCCGAGTTCGGCTACCTGCCGAACCAGTACGTCGGGTACCTGTTCCCGATGGGACCCTTCTTCGGGCTCGGCCACCTCCTCGGTGTGCCCCCGTGGATCTCCCAGCGGCTGTGGATGACCCTGCTGCTGACCGTCTCGACCTGGGGGGTCGTGCGGCTGGCGGACGCGCTGCGCCTCGGAATACCGGTGACCAGGATCATCGCCGGGCTCGCCTACACGCTGTCACCGATGTTCCTGGGCAAGATCGGGGCCACGTCGGTGGCACTGGCCGGCGCGGCGATGCTGCCGTGGATCACACTGCCGCTGATCCTCGCCCTGCGCCCCGACGGCGCGCTCGGCGCCGACACCGGCACCGCCGCCGCCCATCCCGCCGGCGACGGGGGCGGGACGGGCGGGACCGACCGTCGGCTGACGCCGCGGCGGGCGGCCGCGGCGTCGGGACTGGCCGTGCTGTGCACCGGTGGCACCAACGCCACCGTCACGTTGTGTGTGCTGCTCTGCCCCGGGGTGGTGCTGCTGTTCGCCGGTGGTTCCCGGCGTGCCTGGGCGCTGCGGGCCTGGTGGGTCCTGTCGCTCGTGCTCGCCACCGCCTGGTGGGTGCTGGCGCTGGCGGTGCAGGGCCGCTACGGCCTGAACTTCCTGCCCTACACCGAGACGGCGACGACGACGACCGCGACCACCTCGGTCGCCGAGGCGCTGCGCGGCGCCACCGACTGGCTGGCCTACCTGCAGCTGCCCCGGCCGTGGCTGCCCGCGGCGACCGAGTACATCTCCCGGCCGGTGCCGATCCTCGGGTCCGCCGCGGTCGTCGCGATCGGCCTGTGGGGCCTTGCCCGGCCGGACCTGCCCGCCCGTCGCCTCCTGCTGGTCACGCTCGCCGTGGGCACGGTGTCGGTGTCGGCCGCCTACCCCGGCGACCCGGGTGGGCCGCTGGCCGGACCGCTACGCGACCTGCTCGGTGACCAGCTCGGCTTCCTGCGCAACGTCTACAAGTTCCAGCCGGTGGTGCGCCTGCCGATCGCCCTCGGCGTCGCCCACGCCCTGACCGTCCTGCCCCGTGGGTCGGCCCGGTACCGCCGGCTGTTCGCCGCGCGGGGCTGGCCGCGGGCGGGGTACCACGGGGTGGCCAGCGTGACGGCGGTGCTCACGGCGGCCGCGCTGGTCTGTGGCATCACCCCGGCGCTGTCCGGACGGGCACTGCAACCCCGCCCGTTCACCCAGGTGCCCGACTACTGGGTGCAGGCCGCGGACTGGCTCGCCGACAACCCGGACGGCGGACACACGCTCGTCCTGCCCGCCTCGCCGTTCGCGGAGTACTCGTGGGGACGTCCGCTGGACGAGCCGTTGCAGTGGCTCGCGAAGAGCCCCTGGGGGGTCCGCAGCCTCATCCCGCTCGGCGGGGTGGGCATCACCCGACTGATGGACGGCATCGAACAGGAACTCGCCACCGGCTCCGCCCCGGGCCTGAGCAGCGCGCTCGCCCGGGCCGGCATCGGCCAGATCCTGTTGCGCAACGACCTGGAGCAGAAGGACTGGGACGTGCCGCCGTCCACCGACGAGCTGCACCGGGCACTGGAGTCGTCCGGGCTGACCCGGTCGGCGTCGTTCGGGCCGCAGGTGCGCGCGCGAGCCTCGGCGAAGGAACGGCTCGTCCCGGATCTGCGCGATCCGAGCACGACCGTGCCTGCCCTGGAGGTGTGGACGGTGCCGGGCGGAACGTCACTGGTGGGGTCCTACCCAGCCGACAGCGCCGTCGTCGTCTCCGGTGGCCCGGAGGCCACGGTGCAGCTCGCCGCCCAGGGCCTGCTCAGCCCGGACCGTGCCGCCGTGCTCGCCGGTGACCTCGCCGCCCCCGCCAACACCACCGCGCCGTCCACCAGCCCGGCGGCGATCAAGGTCGCGCCGGACGAGGTGATCGGCCCGCGAACGGCCTGGTTCGACACCGACACCCTGACCCGTCGGGACAGCATCTACGGCATCGTGCACGACGCGAGCTCCTACCTGCTCGGCCCGACGGGCAACGCCGTCGGCCGCTCCGGCCAGCCCAGCCAGTGGGCCGAGGACGACGTGGCCGGCCACCAGACCGTCGCCGGCTACGCCGACGGCAGATCGGTCACCGCCTCCTCCTACGGCTATGACCTGCTCGCCGCCCCGGACCTGGCGCCACCGGCCGCGGTCGACGGCTACCCCGCGACGGCCTGGACCGTGCTGCGCACCGCCGAGTCGGGCACCCAGGGCCAGTGGATCCAGCTCGACGTCGGACGGCGGATGTCGGTGCCCTACATCGACATCCAGCTGCAGTCGGAGGGCGCCTGGCGGCCGCGGGTGCGGGCGATGCGGGTGACCACCGAGACGGGTTCGGTCGTGACCGAGGTGTCCCCGGTGGAGGCCACGCAGCGTCTGGCCGTCCCGCCGGGGGAAAGCCGCTGGTACCGGCTGACCTTCGACCGGGTCGACCCCGAAGGCCCGGACACCCTCGGTGGCGGCCTGCGGGAGATCAGCGTCCCGGGTGTCACCTTCACGCACTACGCGCAGCTGCCCGACGACGTCAGTGGCCTGTTCAGCGGTGCCGGCCGTGGTCACATCGCCTATTCGATGGTCCGTGAGCGGGTGGACCCGGCGCAGCCGTTCGGCGGCTCCGAGGAGCTGGTGCTCTCGCGCCGCTTCGAGGTCCCCACCCGGATGGACGTCGTCGTCGCCGGCAGCGCCAGCTTCCTGCCGCCACCGCGGGGCACCCCGGCGGCGGATGACAGCCCGCTGCTCGTCGACTGCGGCAGCGGCCCGAGCCTGGTCGTCGACGGCCAGCGCTACCCGCTGCGGATCACCGGACGCAACAGTGACGTGACCGCCGTCCGACCCGTACAGGTGTCGCTGTGCACCGACGGCAGCCGCCTGACCCTCACCCCCGGCTCCCACCTGGTGACCGTCGACCAGGGTGCCACCTCCATCCTGGTCGACTCGCTGAGCATCGTCGGGCCCGGCCGGGAACCCGCCCTCACCGCCGCGCGGACCACCACGGTCGGCGCGTGGAACGCCGAACGCCGCACCGTCACGATCGGCGCCGGCAGCCGGGCGTTCCTGTCCGTGCGGGAGAACGCGAACACCTCCTGGACGGCGAAGCTCAACGGCGCCACCCTCGTCCCCCTGCGGTTGGACGGCTGGCAGCAGGGTTGGATCGTGCCGGCCGGCGCGGGCGGCACGATCGTCATCGAGAACGCCGCGGGCGAGGAGTACCGGCGCAATCTCCTCATCGGGCTGGTGGGCATCCTCGTACTGGTGGTCCTCGCCGCGGTGCCGCGGTGGCCCGGCCGGCGCCGGGGTCGTCCCGACCGGCGCGACACCCCGCTGATGCCCTGGCTGGCCCGGATTCCCGGTGTGCCCCCGGGGTCGGATGCGGTGTCGGGCCCCACGCGGCCCCGGTTGCCGGCGCGGTTGGCCTGGGTCGGACTCGCGACGCTCGCGGTCGTGCTGGTGGCCGGCCCGGTCGCGCTGGCCGTGCCCGTGCTGGTGGTGATCGCACGGCGCTGGCCGACGGTGCCGGCCTGGATCGCCGGCGCCACGATGGCCGGTGCCGGGATCGCCGTCGCCGTCGCCCCGAACAGCACACCCGGCTCCGGCCAGGGTGCCTTCGGCGCCGCCACCCAGGTTCTCGGCGCGCTCGCGCTCGCCGCCGTCCTCGCCACGCTGGTGTCCTGGTGCTGGAACCGTCCGCTCGCCGGTCCGGATGTGCCCGGTCCGGATGCGCCTGGATCGGATGTGCCTGGGCCTGAGGGGCCTGGGCCGGATGTGCCCGGGCGAGAGGGACCCGGGGTGGATGTGCCCGGGGCGGCTCAGGTGGGACCGTCGCCGTCTGTCGCGCCGTCCATGTGATCGGTACCGGTCGGGTCGGTACCGGTCGGGTCGGTGCCAGCCCGCTCGGCGCTGGTCGGGTCGGTGCCGGTCGGGTCGGTGTTCGGTGGCCGGACGTCCAGGCCGTTGCGGGGCGGGTGGCCAAGGCAGCGGGCGGCGCGTCCGGCGGCTCGGGCGTTGCGCCACCGGCGCGGCAGGTGGAGCTGGTCGAGCAGCGACGGACCCGTGAACTCACGGTCGAAGTCGGCGGCCAGCAGGGTCCAGTCCTCGGTGTAGCGCGGACCGTCCACGTCCGTCGACAGATGAAAGCCCATCATCCGCAGCTCACGCTGGCTGGCCGGGCGGGCAGACCACCGGGCCAGCAGGGGCGCCGCGGCGGGCACGGCCGAGGCGGTGGTGGCGAACTCGGCCGCCGGGTCGAGGCCCACCTGGCCGGCGGCGTGCCACAGCGGAGCGAAGGCCGCGGCGTCGTCGCGGCGGGCGGTACCGCGCAGGGCGGCCAGGGCCATGGCGCACACCCCGAGGCGCAGCAGCTCCGGATCGGTGTGCCGGAGCGCGCACGACGCCATCCGCACGGCGAACGTCCGCAGCGTCTCCGCCTCCACGTCCGGGCGGATCAGCTCGAGCAGCTGGCCGAGGCCGCCGGTGCGGCCAGCCTTGCGCAGCAGGGCGACGATGGCGACGTCACGCTCGTCCGGGATCGGGCGGGTCGCGTACCGCCGGGTTCGGCCGCCGGTCAGGCAGACCAGGTCCGCGAGTTCGAGGCGCTGCGATCCGGGCGTCCCGTTGTCGGACATACCGCTCCTTCGCCGCCGCACCAGCTCCGTCCGGACCCAGGCGCATCCGTCAACCCTGTGACCATCCTCTCATTTCTGTCGAAAAATAACCAGGCTTGTACGCTGCGTAATCATCGGGGGATGGCCAGGTGTGGGTGCGGGGTAGGCCGCGGGTGATGGTGGCCGCCGTCGCCGGCGCGGGGTCTGCCTGCGGCGACGTGATGGGGGCGGGTGGTGCCCGTGCGCTCCGATCAAGGCCGGCCACCGGCGATTGTGGGTCACCTCGACGCAGGCGGCGGGCGCCGCCTCGTAGCCGGTGGTGGTGAACCGATGCGGGAATCGTGGCGGGGCGGCGACCCGATCGCCTGATCGGGCTTACCGGCGGTGCGGCCGTGGCTTTCCCGCTGGTTAGGCTTGAAAGCTGCGACTGCATGGCGATCAGTGCGCCGTGCTGGGTGTGCGAGCTACGGGAGAGAGGCCGGCCGACAAGGATGGGATGGGCGCACGAGAGCGGAGCCGCCACTTCGCCGATTCCGGATCGAGTCCTGACTCCCGGCGAGCAGATTCTCGCCGCCTCCGATCGGGCGAGCGCACCCCTGACCTGTGGGCTGCTCGTCCAGACCGACGGCCAGCTTGATCCCCGCCGGTTGCGCGCCGCGGTCTGGACGGTCATGCGCCGCCATCCGATGACGCGCGCGGTGCTCTACGGTTCCCGCCAGCACGCCTGGCGCTTCGTCGCCGAGCCGACCAGCGACCCGTTCGGCTTCGTCGACGACGGCACCGAGGCCTGGCGGGTGCACGAGGTGCTCGCCTCGGCACCGTTCGACCTGCGCCGCTTCCCGCCGCTGCGGGTCGTCCTCGTCCGCCAGCCCGGTGGTGATCAGCTCAGCGTGGTCGCCCATCACCTGGCCCTCGACGGGCTGCGCCTGACCAGGCTCGCCACCGAGATCCTCGCCGTGTACCGCCAGTCACCGGGGGAGTGGGGGATTCCGGGCGCCTTCGGGGCGGCCGGTGGTGACGGCGAGCTACGGGGGATGCCGGCCGGCGTGGGGCCGGTGGTGCGGACCGCGCCGTCGCCGTGGGCCACGATGGCGCGGCGCTCGGGGCGCTACGTCGTTCCCCTGACCACCGGGCGCGGTGAGGGCTACGGCTTTCACCCCATGGTGCTGGCGCTGCCCACCGGCGACCGCACCCTGGCCGACGGGCGCCGGATGACCATCAACGACCTTCTGCTCGCGGCGGCGCATCTGGCCATCGACCGGTGGAACACCCGCCGCGGCGGGCAGACCGGCTGCCTGCGGATTCGGATGCCCATCGACCTGGCCACCGCGGCCGGGCCGGCCCCCACCCCGGCCACCACCGCGACTATGGCCGCGGCCACCGAGATGCAGGGTAACCACACCGGTCAGGCGCTCATCATCAGCGAGGCGGCCGACCGGCGTGACCCGGCGCGGCTCGCCGCCCGGGTCGTCGACCAGACCGTCGAGGCCAAGGGTGCGATCCCGCCGCCGGTGCCGGGTGTGTCCGGGGCGCTCGGTGTCGCGATGGCCCGCTACGTTCCCGGCCCGTGGCGCAGCGGCCTGCTGCGCATCGGGGTCGCCGCCGCGCGGCCGCTGCTGGCACCCACCGCCGCGGTCAGCAACCTGGGTCGTCATGACGACGTGGCCGGTCCGGTCGGCGGCTCCGGCGAACGCGGTCGCTACCTCGTCGCCGTCGGAGACGCGGGGCGGGCGGCGCTGCCCGGTCCCGCGGTGACCGCCGCCTACTTCACCGGGACCGCGGGCATGCCCCAGGGGCTGTTCCTCGGCGTGATGAGCGTCGGGGGCGCCCTCAACGTCACGGTCTGCTATCACCGGCAGATGTTCGGACCGGAATCCGTACCGGCGTTCGCCGAACTGTTCCGGGCCGCCTACCTCGAGGTGGGCGACCCGACGGGGAACGCGGCGGCGGAGCCCACAGGGGTGCGCCCGCCCTCCCCGTCGCCGTCGAGGTCGGGCCGCTCCCGCGGCGGCGCGGCAAACGGCGCCTCCGTCCGCCGGTTGACGCGAACAACACCGCGCGGCGCCGTTCCGACCCCCTGACGCCGGCCGGCCCGACCGTCGAGACGGCTCGGCGGTCGGGCCCCGGCACGGCCCAGTGGTCGGCCGGCACGGCCCAGTGGTCGGCCCGTAGGGCCCAGGGGTCGGCGAGCAGGACTCAGTGGTCGGCGAGCAGAACGTCCAGGTCGACGCGCAGCAGCCACTGGTCCAGCTTGAACGGCGGGTAGGGCCAGGTCAGGCCGTCGAGAACCATCTGGTTCACCGGCAGCCACAGGATGCGCCGGGACGCGTCGACCGCGCCGCGGCGGACCCCGACATACCGGGTCGACGGTCCGCGTAGGCGGGACAGACCCACGTCGATGGGACGGTCGGTCCGGAAGGTCATCTGGTTGCCCCGTCCGGAGGGACGGATCACCTGCACCAGGCCGTCGAGGCCGGCCAGCAGGATCGCCCCGGTGGTCGGATCGAGGGTCACGCTGCGCACCAGGCCACCCTGATCGGTGCCGACCACCAGATAGTCGGGTGGGTTGGCGATGCCCCAGCTGTCCACCGGCCAGTTCCCGGTCGCCGGGCTGCGGGTCACCAGGCCCCGTTCGCGCCCGAGCTTCGGGTAGACGGCCAGGGTCTCGGCGGTCAGACCGTCGCGCCTGGTCCGGGCGATGTAGAGGGTGCCGTCGCCGTCGAAGACCGCCGACTCCATCCGCGAGCCGTCCTGTGCGGCCCGCACCGCGGTGCTACGCGGGGAGATCGTCCCCTGGGACTCGTTGTAGGAGAACTCCTGGATGGGGAACGGCTGCGTGCTGTAGTCAAGCCCGCGGGCGTCGCTGATCAGGACGAACCGCTCGTCGTCCGGTTCGCTGGTCGGGTCGACGCTGATCTCGCGCGGATTGACCACGATCTCGATGCCCAGCGGTCGCACCTGCGGGTACTGCCAGAAGGCGCGGACCCGACCGGTGGGGTCGATGACCAGCAGGGAGCCGTTGTCCGTGCCGCCGGCGCCGGTGCCCAGGTACTGGGCGATGACCAGATGGCCGCTGCGCGGCAGGCGGGCGATCGACGCCGGCCCACGCGGGGAGCGCGGCTCCAGGGCGGACAAGGTCGGGAAGGCCCTGGCGGCGATGTTGGGCTGGGCGGACGCTGCCAGCTCCGCCGCGGTGTGCGAGGCGGTCGGGTCGTAGACCCAGCGCCCGGAGTCGCGGTCCTTGCGCAGCGAGCCGATGCTCGGCAGTTCCCCGCCGGCGCGGACATCCCAGCCGTAGAACGGCATCAGCGAGGTGAACATGACCCGCTGCTCGTCGTCGTTTCCGGGCACGACGAGAACATCGGACGTGTCACCTCCGCCGACACCGCGATAGCCCGGATCGAAACGGGGCAGTGAGGTGCGGCCCCGACTGGAGGGAATGACCAGGCGGGTGAAACGCTGCGCCTCGGGCTCGAAGATCTCGAGTTCCATGTCGGTGCCGGTGAGCTTGGACTGGTCGTCGGTGAACGGCGTTGTGGAGATGAACACCGTGCCGTCCTCGGCGACGGCCGACATGAAAGCGGCCTGCCCGGGGCCGAAACCCCAACCGGGAATGTCGACGGTGCGCACCGCCGAGCCGGGTGAGCCGAGGTCGTTGAAGCTGTCCGGTGCGCCGTAGATGGTCAGCAGGTCCCGCGGCACCTCGCTCACCGCGCCGGCCGGTTCCGACGGCCCCGCCGTCACCCCGCCGACCGGTGCCGACGGCCGGGTGGCGGGCAGGCCGCCGCGCGCCGCGCCGTCCGAGGACAGCAGCCGCCCGGCCAGCAGGCCACCCGCTGCCGCCGCGCCGAGCCCCAGACCGGTGCCCAGCAGCCGCCGGCGGGTCACCGGACCCTGGGTACGCCCACCCGACTGGCCGGCGTCGCCAGGGCCACGACCGGTGTCGCCGTCGGCCGTGTCGCCGGCATCACTGCCGGGCTCGGAGCCGGATGACGACTCGTGCTCCTGGCGGCCGGGCTCACCGCTGTCGGTGCCCGAGCGAATCCTGACTGGCATGTGCGGCGGCCTCCGCCTCTCGACGCTGGTGGGGGCTTCCACACCGATGGAAAGGGAGCCCATCGAGTAGAACGACGGTACCGGACCGACCCATCCGGCATATCGGGCGTAGGGCAAAGGCCCACGCCCATTCGGGGCAGCCGAAACGGGTTGACCGGTGTCTTTTACCCTGGCCCGCAATCGGTCAGTCCTTCAGACCGCCGCCGGAAATCCGCCGTCCGTTGCCTGTCGACGAACGTCGGCGGCCTGCCGGGCGGCGGCCTCCTGGCGATCGGTGTGATGCAGCTGCACGACGAGCAGGCCGACGGCCACCGCGGTGACGAGTTCGGTGACCAGTGCCGCGACCGCCGTCGGCATCGCACCGCCGCCGGCGGAGACCAGAGCGCCGGCGGTGGCCACCGTGGCCACCGCGAGCACGGCCACCACCCGGCGCACGCCCGCCCCGAGCAGATAGGTGGTGAACATCAGGGTGACGGCCAGCAGCGTCATCGACAGCGCCAACACCCACAGCGCGCCGGACGCGTCGGTCAGATGGGCGCCGAACACGAGCCCGATCAGCCAGTGCGCGCCGACCAGACCGATGGCGGCCAGCAGCAGCCCGGGTGTGACCACGAAGACGAGCGCGATCGCGAGGGTCCCGCCGGCCGGACGACCTTCCTTGCGCCGCCGTGCCGCCTCGGGCAGCAGGAAGTTGGCCACCGCGAGCCCGATGAACACCGGAACCTTGCAGGCCGTCGAGATCGCCGCGTAGCCACCGACACCGGCCGACCCCAGCCAGCCGACGATCACCACGTCCATGTTCTGCAGCAGCGCCAGCGGGACGAGAGCGCCCAGTGCCACTGTCGTGTCCGCGATGACGCTCTGGCGGGCGCTGGGCCGCGGCGCCGGGATCGGCACCGGGATCGGTCCGGTGGCCGGCGGCAGCCCATCCTCGAGCAGCAGTGGCACCGCGACCCCGGCCGGCTGCCCCTGGTCGGCCGAGGCCGACGCCCGTCCTGACTCCCGTGCCACCGACAGTTCCCGTGCCGCTGTCAGTTCCCGTGCCGCTGTCAGTTCCCGTGCCGCTGTCAGTTCCCGTGCCGCGGCGAGGGACGAGTCCGCCGGCGGGTTCTGGCCCGCGGCGGTGGATGCGGAGAGCCGGGGCAGCCGGGGCGTGCGGTTGACCGCCCAGCGGCCATGCTCGGACCCGACCAGCACGCCGATGACGATGCCCAGGCCCGCGCCGTTGACGCCCATCCCGGCGACCACGAACAGGATCACCAGGCCGATCCGGACGAACCCCTCGACCACGAAGTTCACCGCGAGCCGCTGGTAGGCCCCGCGCGCCTGGATGAGGCCCCGCTCGACGCACAGCAGCGTCCACAGCGCCGCGCCGATCGTCGCCTCGGCGATCGCCACCGGATGGGGGTAGGACATCAGCGCCGCCACCGGCCGGGACAGCACGAGCGCCGCGAGCGTCGCGACGGCGATGCCAAGACCACACGCACCGCGCAGCCGACGGATCCAGTACCACTGCTCGCGCCGTGACTCACCGGTACCGGACGTCTCGTGGTGCACGACCCCGATGAGCAACGCGTTCCCGGCGACGGACAAGATCAGAAATATGCTGACCTGCACCGATACGGCGCCGTAGGCGTCCGAATCCAGGGAGCGCGCCACGATCAGGTTCATCAGCAGGTTGCAGCCGTTGACGAGCATTCCGGCCACCGCCAGCGACGCCGGACCAGCGAGCAGGCCGGTCACGGCTGCTCGCGAGGGCTTCGCCATCGGTCTCCCATCAGGCGCAGGACATGGATTTCTCCGGCATCGGTAGGTTGCAGGCGAACATGCTAAGCCCTGCCCCTTCGCCCGAGAGGAACGCCACTGGTGATGGGAAGCCCGCACGCGCCGCGTTCCGGCGCATCCGACCCGAGCCGGTACCTGCCCACTCTCGCTGGGCGGCACGTGGTGTTCCTCAACTGGCGCGACCGCGCGCACCCCCAGGCCGGCGGCGCCGAGCTGTTCTGCGAGTCCGTCGCCGAACGGTTCGCGGCCGCCGGCGTACGGGTGACCCTGCTGACCTCACGGGTGAGCCCGGACGGTGCACCCCCGGCGGTCGCGGCGCAGGTCGTGGCCGGCGTCGACGTACGTCGCGGTGGTGGCACCTTCGGGGTGTATCCGTCGGTGCTGGCCCGGTTGGCAAGTATCAGCCGCGCCGGGCACCGGGTCGACGCGGTGGTCGACTGCCAGAACGGAATCCCGTTCTTCAGTCCGCTGGTCCTCAGCGGGCAGACGCCGGTGGTGCAGGTACTGCACCACGTCCACCAGAAACAGTTCCCGTTGTACTTCCCGGGTCCGGTGGCCCGGATCGGGCAGTTGCTCGAGGCACCCGGGAGCCGGCTGGTCTACCGCCGTCGGCCGTCGGTCGTCGTCTCGCCGTCCACCCGGGAGGAGGCCCGCGCTGTCCTGGGCCTGCCCGGCCCCCGCTACCTGGTCCCCAACGGGGTCACCGCGGCCACGGTGTCGAGCTCGCCGCAGGAGGTGGGCCCCGCGGCCACGCCGACGATCGTCTGCGTCGGACGGCTGGTCCCACACAAGCGCCTGCATCTGCTGCTGGACGCGCTGCCGGCGCTGCGGGAGGCCCATCCCGGCCTGGTGGTGCACATCGTCGGTGACGGACCTGACCGTGAGCGCCTGACGGCGCACGCGGTCAGCCTCGGCCTGAGCGCCCCCGCCGTGGCGGCGGGAGACCCGGGCGGCCCGTCCGGGGAGGCCGGGGCGCAGGTGGTGCACTGGCATGGCCAGGTCGCGGCGCGGGTGCGGGATCGTCTGCTGGCCTCGGCCTGGCTGACGGTCAACCCCTCGCACGGGGAGGGCTGGGGTCTGTCGGTGCTGGAGGCCGCGGCGCTGGGGGTGCCCGCGGTGGCCTTCCGGGTGCCCGGGCTGCGCGATGCCGTCCGCGATGGCACGACCGGCTGGCTGGTGCGCGACGGCGAGCCGCTGGGCCCCGCGATCGACGCCGGCCTGCGGCTGCTCGCCGAGCCGGCCGCCGCGGCGGATCTGCGCGCCGCGGCGCGGGCCTGGGCGGCCGGTTTCACCTGGGACGCCAGCGCCGAACTGCTCGCCCGGGTGGTCAGCGCCGAGATCGACCGGCTCACCGGCCCCACCGTCGACGTCCGGTCGCGGGCCCGGGAACGACGCCGGATCGACGACGATCTCACCCACGCCACGTTCACCCTGCCCGTGCATGCCGGCCTGCCGGCCCTGCGCCGTACGGACCTGGTCTACCGTCCGGATCCGGCCGGTGAGCAGGTCGTCGCCGTCCTCTACGGGGCCGACGCACGGCAGGCGCGGACCGCCCTCGAACGGGTGGGCGTTACCACGGCACCCGACTCGGGTGGACTGCGCCTTCGTCCTGGCACCGGTACCGACCTGCTGCTCGCCGCGGGCCAGGCCACGGCGAACCCGGTCTCGCCAGCCAGCCCCGCCCCGCCAGCCACGGCAACCACAGCAACCACAGCAACTGCGGCCACGGGCGGCGCGGAGGGCGTCTTCGCCCCGGGCGATCAGCCGGCGGCGGCTCGTAGCGCAAGAGCGTGAAGGTAGGGGTCGAAGCGGGTCGGACGGAAGCCGAGGTGGTGGTAGAACGCCGCCCCGGCGGCGTGCGGGGTGTGGGCCAGCAGCACGGGTAGGCCGACCATCCGGTGCACGGTGAGGGAACGCATCACGGCGTCGCGCACGAGGCGGGCGCCGACACCGCGACCGGCGTACCGCAGGTCCACCGCGAGCCGGCCGACAAACATCGCCGGCACCGGCTCGGTCGGGCGCCGGGAGCGGCGGCGCGACCCGGGGACGCGTTCGACGGCGGCGGTCGCCAGGCAGTAGTAGCCGGCGATCCGCCCGCCCGCATCGCCCGACGCCTCGCCACCTGGCAGCGGATGGCCCGCTCCCTCGGTGCCCGCGTCGTCGGCTCCGGGCCGCTGCGCGCGCGGTCCGTCGAGAACCGATCCCGCGCCGGTGAGGTCCGGGTCACTCGGTCGCTCGCCACCGGGGGTGTCGGAGTCGCCTCGACCCGCCAGTGGACGATCGATGATCACGAAGGTGTTCGTGGTGCGGTCATGCTGATGATCGAGCGCGTGGTGGCGTAGCCAGGCGTCCAGCGGATCATCCCCGCAGGTGAAGGTGTTGCGGTCCATGCCCTCGAGCAGGGCGGTCGGCTTGGCCAACGGCACGGAGACGGTCCTTCCGGGCGGGGTGGTTATTCGGCGCCCGGTTCGTCGTCGAGCAGGCGACGCAGCCGGGTGGCGTCACTGGGCGGTGACTCCAGCAGGGCCTCGAACGCGCTCCAGTCCGTGTCGGGGACACGGAACAGGCGCCGGTCGGCGAGGACCTCACGGGCGTAACGCTTCATCGCCTCGACGGCGAAGCTCTCCAGCGACAGACCTTCGCCCTCCGCGGCGTCGCGGATGGTGCCGGCCTCGTCCGTGGGTAGCACCACGGTCAGTCTGTCATCCCTGGTGGCACTCATCTTCGCAGTCTGCTCCCCGCGCGTACGTACCGGCCCGCCGGGTGTGGTGTGCCGCCCGGAGGTGTGCCGGTGCTTCGATGTACCCGGCGCCGGCCAGAACCCGAGGGCACCGAACCGGGTGCCCCGGGTGCCCCACGCCGTCACCATCGTCCATCCTGACAGAAGGGTCCGCCGACCGTGCCACCTTCGCCCGTGCCGACCGTCGCTCTTGCCCGCGGTGCCCGGATGCCCCGACTGGGTCTGGGAACCTGGCCGTTGGACGACCGTGCCGTGCAGGATGTGGTCGAACAGGCGGTGGGGCTTGGCTACCGGCTGGTCGACACCGCGCACAACTACGGCAACGAGCGTGGGGTCGGTGCCGGGCTGCGCGCCGCCGGGGTGCCCCGCGAGGAGCTGTTCGTCACGACCAAGTTCAACAAGCGGTCGCACAGCGTACGCGGGGTGCGCCGGGCCGCGGCGGACAGCCTGCGTCGCCTCGACCTGGACTACCTCGACCTGCTGCTCGTCCACTGGCCGAACCCGTGGCGGGACCGGTACGTCGAGGCGTGGCGGGGCCTGCTCGAGCTCCAGCGGTCGGGGCTGGTCCGGGCGATCGGTGTGTCGAACTTCAAACCGGCGCATCTGGACCGGCTGCTCGCCGAGACCGGCGTCGCCCCGGAGGTCAACCAGATCCAGCTCGACCCCCGGCTGGGACGGGCCGCCGCCCGGGAGTACCACGCCGCGCACGGCATCGTCACCGAGTCGTGGAGTCCGCTGGGTGCCGGCACCGGTCTGCTCGACGAACCGGTGATCGCCCGGATCGCCGCCGAACGCGGGCGGACCCCGGCCCAGGTCGTGCTGCGCTGGCATCTGGATTCCGGCTGTGTGGTCGTCCCGAAGTCGGCGAGCGAGCGTCGGCTGGCCGAGAACATCGCCGTGTTCGACTTCTCGTTGACGTCGGCCGAGATCGCCGCGATCTCGGCGCTCGATCGTGGCCCGGCCGGTGAGGCCGCCGCCCTCGACTCCGACACCTTCGGCCACTGATCAGGAGGTCACGTCACGGCGGCGGAAGTACACTAGGGCGATGACGAGCATGGCGGTGGCGTAGAGGCAGCCGCGCAGCAGGGCGTCCGCGTACGGCGTGGCGAACGCGGCCCCGCCGGTGGCGATCTCCTGCATGAGCTGCATCGGCAGCCACGCGCGGGCCGGATGGTAGATCTGCGAGACCAGCATCTCCACCGGGAGCGCGTAGGCGATGCCCACCGCGATGGCACTGGCCGGGCCGCGCAGCACGATCGCGGCTAGGGCGCCGACGGCGGCGTAGCCGAGCGACCCGATGTACAGGTTCACGAAGCCGGTGCCGAGGGCGGCCAGACCGGCCCAGCTGTGCCAGGCGGCGCTCGAGACCCCCTTGACCGGTGCCAGGGGAAAGGCCAGCGCCGCGGAGACCAGCGTCGCCACGGCCACCACCAGTCCGACGAACACGGCGAGCGCCAGCAGCTTGCCGGCGAGAAGCCGGGCCCGGTGCGGCTGCGCGACCAGCTGGTTGCGCAGCATCCCGTGACCGTGGTCGCCCGCGAGCGCCGCGGCGACCACCGACAGCGCGACCACACCGAGCAGGATGCTCACCGCCTGCGCGCCCTGGACCATGCCACCGGGCTCGGCCAGCCAGGCGGCGGTCACCAGGTCGCCGTCGAAGTCGGTGTGCCCGACGGAGAGAAAGGTCAGCACGGTGCCCAGCACCGCGCAGGCGAACACGGCCCCGAGCGTGCCCAGCAGGAAACGCCGGCGTAGCAGCGGCACCCATTCGGCCCGAAAGGCGTTGATCATGTGGCGCCCCCACGGCTGTGCGCCGGGTCGAGCCCGACGCCGGCCGACGGCACGCTCCCGTCCGGCAGGTGCCCGAGCGACCCGGCGCGGACTAGGTCGCCGTCGATCTCACCGGTGACGCGCAGGAACGTCTCCTCCAGGTTGGGGCGCTGGGTGCGCAGCGAGCGCAGCGCGATGCCCGCGCCCATCGCCATCCGGTTGAGGTCGGCGGCCAGGCCCTCCGGCCCGTGCACGGTGACGACCGGCTGGTGGGTGCTGGGGCCGGCCGCGTCCGGCATGTCCAGGCGCAGGTCGAGCTCGACCGGCAGGCCGACGTTGTTGATCATTCCGGCCAGTCGGCGGGCGTCGTCACCATGCTCGGGGACGAGGTGGATGCGCGGATCCTCGGCGGCCAGCAGGTCCGTGACATGCCCCTGGAAGAGCATCCGACCATTGTTAATCATGACAAGGTGGTCGCAGATCTGCTCGACCTCGGTGAGCAGATGGCTCGAGACGAACACGGTCATCCCGGTCGCGGCGAGCTGCCCGAGCAACGTGCGGATCTCCCGGATACCGGCCGGGTCCAGCCCGTTGGTCGGTTCGTCCAGGATGAGCAGGGACGGCCTGGGCAGGAGCGCGGCGGCGATCCCGAGGCGCTGCTTCATCCCGAGGGAGTAGGTGCTGAACCGGTCGTCGCCCCGCGCCGCCAGGCCGACCTGGTCGAGGACCTGGGTGACCCGGCGTCGACGCCCGGCGGAGCCGCCGCCACCGTGGGCGCCGAGGCCGCGCAGGGTGGCGAGCTGGTCGAGGTTGCGCCGGCCGGACAGGCCCGGGTGGAACGTCGGACCCTCGATCATCGCGCCGACGCGGTGCAGGTACCGGTCGGGCCGGCTGATCGGCTGGCCGAGCACGTACCCACGGCCCGCGGACGGACGGATGAGCCCCAGCAGCATCCGCAGCGTGGTGGACTTGCCGGCGCCGTTGGGCCCGACGAAGCCGGACAGCGCGCCGCGGGGGACCTGAAGGTCCAGCCGGTCGACCGCGCGGCGGGTGCCGTGGTCGCGGGTCAGGCCGCGCGTCCAGATCGCCGCCTCGGAGCGGGCGCTGGTGGCCGCCCGGCGCGGGCCGAGCGTGGGCCGGTGCCCGGCCGTGGGGCGGGTCGGCCCGGCCCGGGAATGCGTCGGGCCGACGGGTGAAGCAGACGTCATCGTTGCGTGCTCCCAGGCTCGAGTGTCGCCCCACCCGGATCGCCGCGGTGCGCGGTTCGACAGGCAGGACAGCCACGGTCTGGCCGCGAGACGGGCACGGCGGCGGCCGGGCCTGCGGTCGGCGATGACGACAGGGACGGCGACCGGCGCGGCAGCGCATGTCGCGGAGATTCGACGCCTACCTACCCATGCCGGGTGGCGCGTCCAGCCAGGTCAACGAGCGGCCGGTAGTCCGGGTTCCGCGCGGTCCGAAGTTGTCGGGGTCGGATTACGCGGCGCCCACGCGAAACGCCTCATCCTCACGCCTTTGCCCCCCTTCGCGCTC
>NZ_CADCWS010000033.1 GCF_902806475.1 Candidatus Frankia nodulisporulans | reverse complement strand
CTCCCCAGGCGCCACGGCCCAGGGCGCGACCGGCACCCAGGGCGCGACGGGCACGCAGGGTGCGACCGGCACCCAGGGCGGGGTTGGCTGAACCGGTATGTGGGAGATCTTCGACTCCGACGAGTCCGTGCGGGTGCGGTCGGTGGTGGCCGCGGTCCTGGTGCTGCTGGTCGCGATCGTCGCGCAGGTGTCGGTGGTGGCGCGGTTCAACCTGCCCGGCGGGCGGCTCGACCTCGTCCTCGTCCTGCTGGCGTCGATCGCGCTGATCGAGGGGCCGCTGGTCGGGGCGATCAGCGGCTTTGTCGCGGGCCTGGCCGGCGATCTGGCGTCCACGCATGTTCTCGGACAGTCTGCTCTCGTTATGTGCCTGATCGGTTACGCTGTGGGTCTGGTGATGGATGCGGCGGAACGGTCGGTAGCGGTGCCTCTGGCGGTGATCGGCGGGGCCAGTGTGCTGGGCACCCTGGGCTATGCGGCCATGACGTCGCTGCTCGGTGAGGCGGCGATGACCGGCGGTGAGGCCATCCGATGGGCCGTCGTCGCGGGCCTCTACGCGGTGATCGCCACGCCCTTCGTGTTCCCGTTGCTGCTGCGGGGCACGCGCCGGCTCGCCGGGGACCGCGGCCGGGGCGGCCGATGAACGACCGGATGCGGGTCCGCGTCTTGCTGCTGCGGGTCGTGGTGCTTTCGCTGCTGGTCACGCTCGGTGCCCGGCTGTGGGTGCTGCAGATCCTTGACGGTGATCACTACCGGCAGGTGGCCGAGACCAACCGGGTCCGCGAGGTGGTCACCCCGGCGACCCGCGGCATGATCCTCGATGACCATGGCCAGCCGCTCGTGCGCAACCGCACGTCCCTGGTGATCTCGGTGAACCGGTCGGCCACCGATCGCCAGCCCGACCGCGGCAAGGCCGTGCTGACCCGGCTGGCCGGCGTGATCAACACCCCCGCCGACGACCTGGTCAAACGCATCCGCTTCTGCACCGCCCAGGTCAAGCCGCCCTGTTGGAACGGTTCCCCCTACCAGCCGGTTCCGGTGGCCAAGGACGTCTCACCGGCGCAGGCCCTCGCGGTGATCGAGCATCCCGACCGTTTCCCCGGTGTGTCGGCCGATCTCCAGGCCGTCCGGGAGTACCCGCAGGGGTCGCTGGCCGCGCACGAACTCGGCTACCTCGCCCCGGTCACCCAGGACCAGCTGGACAAGCAGGGCGACGAGAAGGGCTACCACCTCAACAGCCTGATCGGCGTCGCCGGCCTGGAAAGCACCTACGACGACCAGCTGCGCGGCACGGACGGCGTCCAACGCCTGGAGGTCGACCGGTTCGGCCGGGTGGCGGGCACCGCGTCCACCACCGAGCCGGCCAGCGGCGACCATCTGGTGCTCAACCTCGACCTCGGTGTGCAGCAGGCCGCCGAACAGGCCCTGCAGGACACCATCAACTCCCTCGGCGGGGGCTCACGCACCGGATCCGCCGTCGTGCTGAACGCCCGGACCGGCGGCGTGGTCGCGATGGCGAGCCTGCCGTCCTACAACCCGTCGGTGTTCGTCGGCGGGGTGTCGGAGCAGGACTACCGGGCGCTGTCGGACCCGGCCAACGGCATTCCGCTGCTGTCCCGGGTCTACCAGGGTTCGGGTGCGGCGGGCTCGACGTTCAAGCCGATCTCGACCGCCGTCGCGATGCAGAACCTCGGCGCCCGTGGCGACCAGCGGTTCCTCTGCTCGCAGACGCTGCAGATCGGCGACCAGATCTTCCACAACTTCGACGGTGAGTCCGCCGGGCCGATCACCCTGCACCAGGCCCTGGTGATCTCCTGCGACGTCATCTTCGACCAGTTCGCCTACGACTCCTGGCTCGGCGACGGTGGCCTGCGCAACGGACGCGGACCCTACGCGCCACCCAAGGAGTACTTCGTCCGGATGGCCGAGGCCATGGGCTTCGGCCGCGGCACCGGGATCGACCTGCCGGGGGAGACGAAGGGGTCGGTCGTCGACCGGGCCGACGCCAAGGCCATCTGGGAGGAGTTGAAGGACTCCTACTGCCGGCGGGCGAAGAACGGCTACCCCGAGGAGACCGACCCGGCGAAGGCGGAACGTTTTCGCAAGTACGCCGCCGAGGCCTGCGTCGACGGCTACCTCTACAACGCCGGTGCCGCCACCCAGTTCGCCATCGGGCAGGGCCAGTACCTGTCGGTGAGTCCGCTGCAGCTCGCCAACGCCTACGTGGCGATCGCCAACGGCGGCACCCTGTACAGGCCGACCCTGGCCAAGGCCGCGATCTCGCCGGAGGGCAAGGTCGTGCAGACCTTCCAGCCGCACAGGACCGGCACCCTGCCGGTCAGCCCGGAGATCCTCGGCTACATCCGGGACAGCCTGCGGGGCGTGACCACCGAGCCCGGCGGCACCGGGACGGGCGTGTTCGCCGACTGGCCGAGCGCCACCATCCCGATCGCGGGCAAGACCGGTACCGCCGAGGTCGAGGGCCGGGGCGACACCTCGTGGTTCGCCTCCTTCGCCCCGGCGAACGACCCCCAGTACGTCGTCGTGGTGTCGATCCCCGACTCGGGCACCGGCGCCGAGTACGCCGCGCCGGTCGCCAAGCGCATCTACCAGGCGATCTACGGCGTCGGCCAGCCGGCCGCCCAGCCCGGTGGGCGACCCCCCGGGGCCCTGCCCAGGATCAACCGGGACGGCACGATCGCCGCCGCCACCACCAGCGACCCGCTGCGCCCCCTGGGTCCCGGCGGGACGTCCAGCGCCGTCACGTCGATCCCAGCGGCCTCGGCCACCCCCCCGAACTCCGCCGGTGCGCTCCTGCCGGCGCTGGTCACGACGCCGACGAAGGCCCCGGTGACCACGCCGGCGGTCACCGGGGCCCCGACATCCCCGCCGAGCCGTGCCCCGCCGTAGGAACGGCCGCGCGGGCCGCGGCGGGCGCGCAGATACCGCAGGAGGCGACGGGAGGTGGCGGGGATGAACCAGGACGTGGGGCCGACGGCGCTGCGGTCGTCGCCGGTGCCGGTGCGCGGGCGGATCGGGCAGCTACGGGACCGGGCGTCCGGGCGGCACTCGCCGTTGCGCCGGCTGGACTGGACGCTGCAGCTGTGCGTGGTCGCGCTGTCGGGTGTCGGCGCCCTGCTGGTCTGGTCGGCCACCCGGCAGCGCCTCGGCGAGGCCGGGGCCGACCCGCAGACCTTCCTCAAACGCCACCTGTTGAACCTGGTCATCGGCCTGCTGCTCGGCGCGGTCGCCACGGTCGTCGACTACCGGGTGATCCGGGCCTACGCGCCGTTCGTCTACCTGGGATCGCTGGTCGGCCTGGTGGCCGTGCTGGTGCTCGGGTCGACCATCAACGGCGCCCACTCGTGGATCGTGCTGCCGGCGGGCTTCCAGTTGCAGCCGTCGGAGTTCGCCAAGGTCGCCCTGGTGGTCGGCGCGGCGATGATCCTCGGCGAGAAACACGAGGACCGGCACACGGGCATCCAGCACAGCGCGCCCGGGCACGCCGACGTGCTGCTCGTGCTCGGGCTCACCATCGTGCCGATCGGGCTGATCATGCTGCAGCCGGACTTCGGCACCGTCATGGTGCTGGTGTTCACCGTGCTGGGGATGCTGGCGGTCAGCGGGGCGCCGCGGCGCTGGGTGCTCGGGCTCGTCCTGTGCGGGGTGCTCTTCGGCACCGCCATCCTGCAGTTCCATCTGCTGGCGTCCTACCAGGAGGCCCGGCTGACCTCCTTCGTCTCGGAGAACAAGGCGGCCAGCGGCACCGGGTACAACGTCAACCAGGCCATGATCGCCATCGCCAACGGTGGGATCTTCGGCCGGGGGCTGCTGCACGGCCAGCAGACCCAGGGGCAGTTCGTCCCCGAACAGCAGACCGACTTCGTGTTCAGCGTCGCGGGGGAGGAGCTCGGCTATCTGGGCGCTGCCGGGATCGTCGTGCTGCTCGGCGTGGTGCTGTGGCGGGCGCTGTCGATCGGTTTCGGCTCGCAGGACTCCTTCGGCGCGCTGATCGCCACCGGGGTGGTCTGCTGGTTCACGTTCCAGTCGTTCGTGAATATCGGGATGTGCCTGGGCATCATGCCCGTCACCGGACTGCCGTTACCGTTCCTGTCCTACGGCGGTTCGTCCATGTTCGCGAACATGATCGCCGTGGGTCTGCTCCAGAACGTCCGGCTGCGTTCACGCTCGGACCCGTACGCCATGTAGGGGTGGCGGTGGTGACCGACAGTGCCGGCCGCGGCGTGCCGTAGGCTCGCGTGCATGTCCGGACAGTCGCTGTTCGCTCGCCTGGAGCCGCTGCTCCCGCGGGTGCGTCGACCCGTGCAGTATGTCGGTGGCGAAGGGAACTCCATCGTCAAACCGTGGGAGACCGCCGCCGTCCGCTGGTGCCTGATGTATCCGGACGCCTACGAGGTCGGCCTGCCCAACCAGGGTCTGCAGATCCTCTACGAGATTCTCAACGAGCAGCCCGACGTGCTGGCCGAACGCACCTACTCGGTGTGGCCCGACCTCGAGGCGCTGCTGCGCGAGCACGACCTTCCCCAGTTCACCGTGGACGCCCACCGTGCCGTCGGCGGCTTCGACCTGCTCGGCGTCAGCTTCTCCACCGAACTCGGCTACACCAACCTGCTGACCGCGCTCGACCTCGCCGGCATCCCGTTGCACACGGCCGAGCGCCGCGAGCACGACCCGGTGATCGTCGCGGGCGGGCATGCCGCGTTCAACCCGGAGCCGATCGCCAGGTTCGTCGACGCCGTCGTCCTCGGCGACGGCGAGCAGGCGGTGCTCGGGATCACCGACGTCGTGCGGGCCTGGAAGGCGGCCGGCAGCCCCGGTGGGCGCACCGAACTGCTGGCCCGCCTCTCCCGGCGGCGCCTGGTGTATGTGCCGGCGTTCTTCGACGTCACCTACCGGCCGGACGGGCGGATCGAGGCGGTCCGGCCCAACCGGGACGACATCCCCGCCCGGCCGAGCAAGCACACCCTGTCCGACCTGGACTCCTGGCCCTACCCGAAGGCACCGCTGGTGCCGCTCGCGGAGACCGTGCACGAGCGGATGAGCGTGGAGATCTTCCGCGGCTGCACCCGTGGCTGCCGGTTCTGCCAAGCCGGGATGATCACCCGCCCGGTGCGCGAGCGCAACATCGAGACCGTGGGCGCCATGGTGGACGCGGGGCTGCGCGCGACCGGCTTCAACGAGGTCGGGCTGCTGTCGCTCTCGAGCGCCGACCACAGCGAGATCGGTCGGATCGCGACCGGCCTCGCCGACCGGTACGCCGAGAGCAAGGTGTCGCTCAGCCTGCCCTCGACCCGGGTGGACGCCTTCAACGTCACCCTCGCCAACGAGTTCTCCCGCAACGGCCGCCGCAGCGGGCTCACGTTCGCCCCCGAAGGCGGCTCCGAACGGCTGCGCAAGGTCATCAACAAGATGGTCAGCGCCGAGGACCTGGTCCGCACGGTCAGCACCGCCTACGAGCACGGCTGGCGGCAGGTCAAGCTCTACTTCATGTGCGGCCTGCCCACCGAGACCGACGAGGACGTCCTCGAGATCGCCGACCTGGTCCGCGCGGTCATCCGCGCCGGACGGGCCGCCAGCGGTCATCGGGACATCCGCGCGACCGTGTCGATCGGTGGCTTCGTGCCCAAGGCGCACACCCCGTTCCAGTGGGTCGGGCAGGCCTCGCACGAGGTCACCGACGCCCGCCTGAAACTGCTGCGCGACCGGGTACGGGCCGACCGGGAGATCGCCAAGGCCGTCGGATTCCGCTACCACGACGGACGTCCGGGCATCATCGAGGGCCTGCTGGCCCGCGGGGACCGTCGCGTCGGCGCGGTGATCGAGCGGGTCTGGCGTGAGGGCGGCCGCTTCGACGGCTGGAACGAGCACTTCTCCTTCGACCGCTGGGCCAGCGCCGGAGCCGCCGAACTCGAACCGCTGGGCGTGTCGGTGGACTGGTACACCACCCGGGAGCGCGAGGAACGCGAGATCCTGCCCTGGGACCACCTCGACGCCGGCCTCGACCGGGACTGGCTGTGGGCCGACTGGCAGGAGGCCCTGCGCGGGACCGAGTTGGACGACTGCCGCTGGACGCCCTGCTACGACTGCGGCGTCTGCCCGACCATGGGCACCGACACCCAGATCGGCCCGACGGGCCGCACGCTGCTGCCGATCGCGGGTGTCTCCGCCGGTGGCATGGCCGGCGGCCCCGACGCCTCGGCGGCGGACGCGCCACCGGCGGACGCGCCACCGGCGGAAGCTGCCAGTCCGGCCATGGCGGCCACCGGGGATGAGGCGGTGGTGCGCAGTGCCGCGTCGGCCTGAGGGCCCGCCACCGCCACCCGTGGTCGCCCGGGTCCGGCTGCGCTTCGCCAAGCGGGGAAGGCTGAGATTTCTGTCACATCGGGACGTCGCTCGCACGTTTGAGCGCGGCCTGCGACGGGCCGAGGTGCCGATGGCCTACTCGGCGGGGTTCAGTCCGCATCCGCGGATCTCCTGGGTGGGCGCGGCGCCGACCGGGGCCGCCAGCGAGGCCGAGTACGTCGAACTCGCGCTCGCTGTCGTCGTCGAGCCCGACCGGGTGCGGGCGGCGCTGGACGCCGCGCTTCCACCCGGCCTGGACGTGCTCGACGCCGTCCAGGCTGGTGGTGGTGCCAGTGGTGCCAGTGGTTCCGGTGGTGCCGCTGGTTCTGGGGCCGCCGGTTCGGGTGCCGGTGGTTCGGGGAGCCTGGCCGATCGGATCGACGCCTCCCGTTGGCGTATCCGGCTGCCGACGCTCGGCGAGCCGGCCCTGTCCGCCGCGGTCGCGGAGCTTCTGCGGCGGGACGAGGTGCAGGTGGAACGGGCGACCAAGGACGGTCGTCGGCGTTTCGACGCTCGCGGGGCTGTGGTCTTGGCCGTTTGTCGTGCGGAGAACGACACATGTGCGATACTGGAGTTGGTCGCACGGCACACGACGCCCGCTGTGCGGCCAGATGACGTGCTGACCGCCCTGTACGTGGTAGCTGGTCTGCGCCCGTCGGCTCCTCCCGAGCCCACCCGGCTTGAGCAGGGCCGGCTGCTCGATGATGGAACGCTGGCGGATCCGCTGGCGCCGGACCGCAACGACGCTGGCCGGCTGGTGGGTCGCTCCTCAGTGTGATGCAGGGCGTCGCAGGATTTCCCGGCGCTGTTCGCGTCGGACCGAGACAGTGGCTTCTGCGCGGTCGCGACTGCACATGCAGCGCGCCCGGGAGCCCGAGAGGCTTCTTAACCCGTGCCCGACGATGACCTGACTACCCAGACCCAGACTGATCTGGAATCCGCCCGCCCCGCGCCACGTCGGCGCCGGGCAGCCGGACGAGCCGCCGGTGCGCCCAGCGAGCCACCCGCCGCCCCAGAGCCAGCCACGCCCTCGGCCGGGGCGACCTCCGGCCCAGCCGGGCCCGAGCCCTCCGAGGGGGCGGCGTCCGGCGCCGTGCCCATCGGCACCGGCGGGCCCACCGACCCGCCGCCCACCGCGGCCGCCGCCGGCGTCCCCGCCGAATCGGCCGACGCGAGCGAGGCCGCCGCGGCGCCCACCAAGCGACGCACCCGTAGCGCTGGCACGACCACGACACGTACCCGATCCACCCGTGCCTCCCGGGCGAAGGCCGCCAGCGAAGCGGCCGAGGCCACCGAAACGGCCACCGTCGAGGTAGCCACCGCCCCGGCGGCGATCACCGAGGCCCCGGGGTCAGCCGCCCCGCCGGCCGAGGCCCGCGACGCCGAGCCGGCAGGTTCGACCGCGCAGGCTCCGGCTGTCGCTCAGGCGGCGTCCGAGCCCTCGGCGTCCGAGCCCTCGGCACCCGAGGCCTCCGCGGCGCAGGCTCCGGCGCCCGTGCGGCGGACCCGGAGCCGGCGTGCGGTCCGTGAGTCGGCGCCGGCGTCCGGCACGTCGGCCACTGAAACGTCGGCCACCGAAGCCGCGCCCAGCACCGAAGCCGCGCCCAGCACCGATGCGGTCGCTTCGCCGGCGACGCCGGAGCCGGTCGCGGCCGCACCGGCCGAGTCGACCGCGACGGACACACCTTCGACACCGGCCGCCGAGGCCCCGAAGACAACCCGTCGAACCCGGGCCCGCAGGGCCACCTCGGCTCCCGTGAGCCCGCCGGCGGTGGCCGAAACGACGCCTCCCGCGTCCGGCGACGCCGCTGCCGGTTCCGCCGCCGCGGCGAGCACCGCGGACGCCGCCGCCAGCCCTGAGCCCGTGGCGGCCGACGGTGCGACCACGGAACCCGCGGCCGCGCCGCGGACCCGTACCCGGGCGCGTGGCACCCGGCGTCGCGCCACCAGCGAGAGCACAGACCCCACCGAAGGCACCACCGCGGGCACGGCTCCCGCCGCCGCGGTCGCCGAGCCGGTTGTCGCCGAGGCCGTCCCGTCGGCGGTCGAGAAGGTGGTGGTGACCGGCTCCGTCGGCGCGCCCGAGGCGGACGCGATCCCAGCGTCGGCCGCAGCGGCCGACGTGGCCGAACTGGCTGACGACGCCGACGTTGCCGAGCTGGCCGACGGGGCTGTCGTGGCCGGTGCGGAAAGCGCGACAACCGGCGCGACCGCTGTCGGGACCGACCCGGATGAGGCGCCGGACCCGGCCGCCACCGTGCCGGCGCAGGAGGACTCGTCCGCCCCCTCGGCCAAGGCCGCCGGGACGCGCGGTCGCTCGAGGTCCCGGCGGGTCGCCGCTCCCACCTGGACCGATGCCGAGGCGGAGCGGACGCCCGCGGCCCGACCCGCGGCTCGCCGTCCGGTCGCGATGGTGACCTTCCAGGCGCCGGAGCTCGCCGTCGAGCCCCCCTGGCGCCGCGACGTTCCGCCAGTGGTGCCGCCGGTGGTGCCGGTCGCGCCGCTTCCCGTCGAGGAGGTCGTGGCACCCGCCGCCGCGCCCGAGGCGGAGAACACCGCCAGGACCCAGGTGGACACGCACGACCCCGTCCTTGACGAGGACGACGAGGAGACCACGCTCGGTGACGTCGCCACGGGCGAGTTCGCCGAGTCCGACGTCGACGACGGCGATTTCGACGACGACGACGAGCAGGGCACGGGCTCCGGCTCGACGCGTCGGCGTCGCCGCGGCCGTCGAGGCCGTGGCCGTGCCCGCGGTGACGAGGACGGCCCCGACGAGTTCGGCGGCACCGGTTCGGCCGGCGACGCACCGGCGGTGACGGACGCGGGCCCGGACGGGCACACCTCCGTGGAAGCCGACTGGGACGGCGAGACCGCCGAGACCACGGACGACACCGAGGACACCGCGGATCATGACGGTGATGATGCCGACGGTGACGACGAGCGTGCCACCGGTTCGCGGCGTCGGCGTCGGCGTCGGCGTCGCTCCGGCGGCGACGAGGCGACCATCCCCGACGACCCGCCGAACACGGTCGTCCACGTACGCGAGATCCGCAGGGACGACGACCAGGTCCGTGGCCTCAGCGGCTCCACCCGGCTCGAGGCCAAGCGTCAGCGCCGTCGCGAGGGCCGCGACAACGGTCGGCGTCGGCCGCCGATCGTCACCGAGGCCGAGTTCCTCGCCCGCCGTGAGGCCGTCGAACGGCGGATGATCGTCCGCCATGCCGGTGACCGCACGCAGATCGCGGTGCTGGAGGACGGTGTGCTCGTCGAGCACTTCGTCACCCGCGCCAGTTCCGCCTCGTACGCCGGCAACGTCTACCTCGGCCGGGTGCAGAACGTGCTGGCCAGCATGGAGGCGGCGTTCGTCGACATCGGCAAGGGCCGCAACGCCGTGCTCTACGCCGGTGAGGTCAACTACGACGCGTCCGGGCTGGACGGCCGTCCCCGCAAGATCGAGCAGGTGCTCAAGTCGGGGCAGCCGGTCCTCGTCCAGGTGTCCAAGGACCCCCTCGGTCACAAGGGTGCCCGGCTCACCAGCCAGATCAGCCTGCCCGGCCGGTACCTCGTGTACGTGCCGGACGGCCAGAACGCCGGTATCAGCCGCAAGCTGCCCGACACCGAACGGTCCCGACTCAAGAGCATCCTCAAGAAGATCACACCCGAGGACGGTGGTGTGATCGTCCGCACCGCGGCCGAGGGTGCGAGCGAGGCCGAGCTCGCCCGGGACGTGGAACGGCTGGCCGCCCAGTGGGAGGACATCCAGCGCCGCTCGAAGAAGGCGTCCGCGCCCTCGCTGCTCTACGGCGAGCCGGACCTGGTCGTGCGGGTCATTCGCGACATCTTCAACGAGGACTTCACCGAACTCGTCGTGCAGGGTTCCGGGGAGGCCCGCATCATCGAGGAGTACATCGACACCGTCGCGCCCGACCTGCGTCCGCGTATCCGGCGCTACACCGGCACGGGTGACGTCTTCGCCGACTACCGCGTCGACGAGCAGCTCGCGAAGGCGCTCGACCGCAAGGTCTGGCTGCCCTCCGGTGGCTCGCTCGTCATCGACCGGACCGAGGCGATGACGGTGGTCGACGTCAACACCGGGAAGTTCACCGGCAAGGGTGGCAACCTCGAGGAGACGGTCACCAAGAACAACCTCGAGGCCGCGGAGGAGATCGTCCGCCAGCTCCGGCTGCGCGACATCGGTGGCATCATCGTCATCGACTTCATCGACATGGTCCTGGAAAGCAACCGGGAGCTGGTCCTGCGCCGGCTCACCGAATGCCTCGGCCGCGACCGCACCCGCCACCAGGTCGCCGAGGTCACCAGCCTCGGCCTGGTCCAGATGACCCGTAAGCGGGTCGGCCAGGGCCTGCTCGAGGCCTACAGCGAGCAGTGCGTGCACTGCAACGGCCGCGGGGTGACCATCCACCTCAACGGTGGGGGCGGCGACCAGTCCATCCAGAGCTACAACGGCCACGGCCACGCCCCCAACGGTCATGGTTCGAGCGGTGCCGGCCACAACGGCCAGCCCCGCAACGACCAGGTTCGTGGCGACCAGACCCGCGACGAGCAGGCCCCCGGCGAGCAGGAGCAGCCGTCCGCGGATGCGTCGACGGCGTCGGGCGGCCAGCCTGAGGCGGCGACGGCCAGTGCGGCCTCCGGCGGCGGCGGTCGGCGTTCACGCGGGGCGGCGACGCGGGCCGCGGGCGGTCCGGCGCTGGCCGCGGCGATCAGCGAGGCCGTGGCGTCCACCGTCGTCGTGGCCGGGGATGACGCCGCGCAGGCGGAGCCGATCCACCCGGTCGCATCGGATGCCGGGCCCACCGGCGGCGACCCGGTGGCCGTCAACGGCAACGGGCATCAGACCATCGCGAGCGTGACGCCCCTCGGGGCGGACGCGCCGCCTCCCGTCTACGCCAACACCGACGATCCCGACAGCCTCGCCGGTGCCGAGGAGGGACCGGTGGTGGACAAGCCGGCCCGTCGACGCCGCCGGGCGTCCCGACCCGCGTCAACACCGTCCACCGAGGCCGCGTCGACGTCGGCGGAGCCATCCCCGGTGGCCGCCGCGACCGCCACGGCCACGGCGCCGGAACCAGCCGATCACGTCAGCGGCTGAGAACACTCCCCACCGCGCGGCGGACCCGGGACCCTCGGGCCCGCCGCGCGGTGTTCGCTGTCAGCGATGCACGCCTGCCCAGCAGGCTCGGCGGTGCGGACGGGGACGCGGGCTGTGACGAGGGCGGGCTAGGCGGCAGCGGGCCCGGCCGGATGGCCCTGGCCGGCCGGCCGGCCCGGTGCCGAGGTGGTGGCGGGGGTGGCACGGAGGAACCTGCGACCCGCCGGTTCCTCCCGTAGCAGCAGGTCCAACGTGGCCCGTGACCTGCTCAGCGCGGCCTCGACGGCCTGGTGGGCGCGCCGGGCGTCGCCCAACTGCAGCGCGTAGGACGCGACGGTCAGCGACTGGACGAGATCATCCTGATCGGCGAGATCCGGACGCATCCGTGCGGACTGAGCCGACTCGGGCTGCGCGGTCGCCGCCGAGGTCGTGGTCGTCGGCATGCCGGTGGTCGTCGGTATGGCGGTGGCCGATGCGGCCGTTGTCGAGGGGGCGGCGGTGAGGCCCCACGCGGCCGGGTCCTGACGCCGCAGGGCTATCCAACCGGCGGCGCCCGCGGTGGCCGCCAGCCAGCCGGCGCCGGCCCAGGCCGGCAGGCCGGCGAGGGCGGTCAGCAGCAGCCCGGTGACCATCAGGACGACAAGCGCACCGGTCGCCGCCGCCACGGTGCCGGGAACGGCCTCATGCCGGCGTGCGGCCGCCGTGGCGGGACGGCAGGCGGCAGCGAGCGCACCCGCTGCTCCGGTGGCGGCACCCCAGACCAGAAGCTGCCAGAGCATCCTCATCACCCCCGACATGACCAGGCTGGCAGCGACATCCGCGATCTCGACGGACGGCGCGCCATCTGGACGATTTATGCTTCTCCCTGTGCCGGGAGGTTCACCATGGCCCGTCCGAGTCATCCTCGAAATGACCCGCGGCGGGGGTGGGCGGGCCCCCACACACCGTCCGGCCGGCTCCCGACCGTCACCCTTGTGCGGAGGACCTGTAAGGTGGAGGCCGCGTGTCCCACCGGGCCGGGGTCATCCCACCGGGGAGCTGAAGCCCGGGCATGGTGCGGTCCGGGCGTTCGTGTGGATTCGGCACGCGGTGTGGTACGCACTCAAGCTCCGCAGGTCCCGTGTCGCAGGTGGGCACGGTGTCATGCGGTCACAGCGGAATGACAACAGCAGGGAGATCTGGTGTACGCGGTCGTTGCCAGCGGCGGCAAGCAGCACAGGGTCGCCGTCGGCGATGTCGTCGACGTCGAGCTCCTTTCGGGAAAGCCAGGCGCGGCCGTGAACCTTCCGGCCCTCCTGCTCGTCGACGGTGAGTCGGTCACCCACGCCGCGGACGCGCTCGCGTCCGTCGCGGTGACCGCCGAGGTGGTCGGCGTCGTCAAGGGTCCGAAGATTCGGATTCACAAGTTCAAGAACAAGACCGGCTACCACAAGCGTCAGGGCCACCGCCAGAAGCTGACGCGGCTCAAGGTGACCGGCATCGAGACCGGGAAGGCCTGACTCCGATGGCGCATAAGAAAGGCGCGAGCTCCTCGCGCAACGGTCGGGATTCCAACGCCCAGCGCCTCGGTGTGAAGCGCTTCGGTGGCCAGTTCGTCAAGGCCGGAGAGATCATCGTCCGCCAGCGCGGTACCCACTTCCACCCGGGCGAGCTGGTCGGGCGGGGCAAGGACGACACCCTGTTCGCCCTGTCCGCCGGGCACGTTCAGTTCGGGTTCCGGCGTGGCCGCCGGGTCGTGGACATCGTCGCCGAAGTGGCGGCGGTCGCGGCCTGAGCAGGCCATCTGGTGGCCCCGATCGGCTCGTGTGACCGGTCGGGAATATCCACCTCGACGTGAGTGCGCGAGCCGCGCGCGTCCCTTCTGTTGCGGTCGAACCGCTTCGGTCGGGGTGCGCGCGGTTTTGCGTGTATGGAGCGCAGGAGAGAGGAGGAAGTGATGTCGAACTTCGTCGATCGAGTAGTGCTGCACGCGGCGGCCGGGGACGGCGGGAACGGGTGCGCGTCCATCCACCGGGAGAAGTTCAAGCCGCTGGGCGGCCCGGACGGTGGCGATGGCGGTCGTGGCGGTGAGATCCGGCTGGTCGTCGACCCGAGCGTGACGACGCTGCTCGACTTCCACTTCCATCCCCATCAGCGGGCCTCCCGCGGGCGGCCCGGCCAGGGCTCCAACCGGCATGGCGCGGACGGAGACGATCTGGTCCTGCTGGTCCCCGACGGCACGGTGGTCCTGACCGAGGACGGTACGCAGCTCGTCGACCTCGTCGGCGCGGGCAGCGTGTACGTCCTGGCCCGGGGTGGGCGGGGTGGGCGGGGCAACGCGTCGCTGGCGTCCGCCCGCCGCAAGGCACCCGGCTTCGCCGAACTCGGTGAACCGGGGGAGCAGCTCGACGCTGTCCTCGAACTCAAGACGGTCGCCGACGTCGCGCTGGTCGGTTTCCCCAGCGCCGGCAAGTCGTCGCTGGTGTCGGTGCTCAGCGCCGCCCGACCGAAGATCGCCGACTACCCGTTCACCACCCTGGTCCCCAACCTGGGCGTCGCCCAGGCCGGCGATCACCCCCCGTACACGGTGGCGGACGTTCCCGGGCTCATCCCCGGGGCGAGCCAGGGCCGTGGCCTGGGCCTGGAGTTCCTGCGGCACATCGAGCGGTGCACGCTGATCGTGCACGTGCTCGACTGCGCGACCCTCGAGCCCGGGCGTGATCCGCTGACCGACCTGGACGTGATCGAGGCCGAACTCGCCGCCTACTCGGCGGACCTGTCGAACCGGCCTCGGCTGGTGGTCCTGAACAAGATCGACATTCCGGACGCGGCGGATCTCGCCGACCTGGTGACCGCGGACCTGCGCGACCGTGGGCTCGACGTGTTCGCGATCAGCAGCGCGACCCGCCAGGGCGTGCACGCGCTGTCGCTGGCCCTGGCCGCCCGGGTGTCCGCGCTGCGCGCGGCCGCGCCCGTCCCGGTCGCGACCCGCGTCGTGCTGCGACCCCGCGCGGTCAACGAACCCGACTTCGTGGTCACCGCGCAGGGCACGGACGGATTCCTCATCACCGGCTCGAAGCCGCTGCGCTGGGTGCGCCAGACCGATTTCACCAATGACGAGGCGATCGGCTTCCTCGCCGACCGGCTGGCCCGGCTCGGCGTGGAGAAGGAACTCGCCCGGCTCGGTGCCACCCCCGGCGTCGAGGTCACGATCGGTGATGTGAGCTTCGAATGGGAGCCGACGCTGAGCGGCGGTGGCTACGTCACCGCCGCCGACGGCCAGCAGCCCGCGAAGGTCGACCCGGTGGTCGACGACGAGATCCACCTCGGGCCACGCGGCTCCGACGACCGGCTGCGTTCCTCGGTTCGCCTCACCCGATCCGAACGGATGGCCCGCGCCGAACGCGCCCGCGGTTTCGACCCGTCCGACCCCGCAGACCCGGCTGGCTTGGTTGGCTCCGCTGGCTCGGTCGACCTGGAGTCGCCGGCGGATCGTGCCCTGGTGGAGGTCCCCGGTTCCGCGGAACCGGGCGGCCCGGCACCGCAGTAGCGCGTCCCGGTCAGGAACTGGGCCCGGTCCGGTGACCGGGCAGGATGCCCACGGGTGGTGGAGGGTTCTGAACGTGCGCGGGTTCGTGACCGAGGCACAGCGGGTCGTGGTGAAGGTCGGTTCGTCCTCGCTGACCACCGCCGCCGGCGGGCTCGACGTCGGACGGCTTGAGGCCCTGGTCAGCGCGCTGCTGCCACGGGTCGCCGCGGGCGGTCAACTGGTGCTGGTGTCCTCCGGTGCGATCGCCGCGGGCCTGGCGCCGCTCGGGTTCGACCGGCGTCCCCGCGACCTGGCGACCCAGCAGGCGGCGGCGAGCGTCGGGCAGAGCTCGCTGGTGCACAGCTACGCCGAGGCGTTCGGCGGTGCGGGGGTCCGCGTCGGGCAGGTCCTGCTGACCGCCACCGACGTCATCCGCCGCACCCACTACCGCAACGCCCGCACGGCCCTTGACCGTCTGCTCGAACTCGGCGTCGTCCCGATCATCAACGAGAACGACGCGGTGGCCACCCAGGAGATCCGCTTCGGCGACAACGACCGGCTGGCCGCCATCGTCGCCCACCTCGTGTCCGCCGATCTGCTCGTCCTGCTCTCGGATGTGGACGGCGTGTACGACGCCAACCCGCGGCACGGCCCGGCGAACCTGGTCCGTGAGGTGCGTTCGGACGCCGACCTCGTCGGCCTGACCGCCCGTGGCACCGGCACGGCGGGTGTCGGCAGCGGCGGCATGGCGACCAAGATCGAGGCGGGTCGGATGGCGGCGTCCGGCGGGGTGCACGCGGTGATCACCTCGACGGCGAACGCGACAGCGGCACTGCGTGGCGATCCTGTCGGCACCGTCTTCTACCCGACCGGCCCGCGCCGCGCCTCCCGGCTGCTCTGGTTGGCGCACGCGACCGCCCCCGAGGGACGGCTGCGCCTGGACGCCGGCGCGGTCGCCGCCGTGGTACGCCGGCGGGCGTCCCTGCTGCCCGCCGGCATCCTCGCCGTCGACGGCGACTTCGCGGCCGGCGACCCGGTGGACCTCGTCGACCCCGACGGCCAGCCTGTCGCCCGCGGCCTGGTCGCCTTCGACGCGGTCGAACTCCCGCGGATGCTCGGTCGTTCCACCGCCGAACTCGCCGCCGAACTCGGCCCCACCTACGAACGCGAGATCATCCACCGCGACGACCTCGTCCTGCTGCTGCCCACCCGCTGACCCGCCGCTGACCGCGTGGAGCACGGGTGCCGCCCGCGGTCAGGGGATGGTTTCCACGCGGCTGCCGGTGGTCTCCTTGAGCACGCGGATCTGGTTGGGGATGCGGGTGCGCAGTTCGGTGACGTGACTGACCAGGCCGACGAGGCGACCGCCGGAGCGTAGTTCGTCGAGGACGGCCATCACCTCGTCGAGGCTGTCGGCATCCAGGGTGCCGAATCCCTCGTCGATGAACAGGGCATCGAGGCGGCGGCCGCCGACCTCGGCGGTGACGACGTCCGCCAGGCCCAGGGCCAGGGACAACGCCGCCTGGAAGGTCTCGCCGCCGGACAGGGTGCGGGTGTGGCGGCGCCGGCCCGTCCAGGCGTCGTCGACGAGCAGGCCCAGCCCAGCCCGGCGCGGCGGCGGCGGTCGCGGCGGCCGTCGGCGTCGTGCACGAGGGTGAACCGGCCGGAGCTCATCGCGGCCAGGCGGCGGCTGGCGGCGGCGGCGACCTCCTCGAGCCGGGCGGCGAGCACGAAGCTCGACAGCGGCATGCCCTCGGTGTTGCCACCGCGGCCGGCGGCGAGTTCGGCGAGGTGACGCAGCTCGTCGACCTCGGTACGCAGCGGACGCAGCGCGGTGAGGCCGGCCGTGTAGGCGGTGTGCAGCTCGGTGAGCTCGGTGGCGCGGCGGCTGGCCTGGGCGCTGGCGGCGACGGCCGTCTCGTGGGCCGTGCGGGCCCGCGCCGCCGCCGTCTCGTGCTCGGCCAGCGGCGGGGTGGCATCGGGATCGACGGCGAGGTCAGGGGCGGCGAGCGCGGCCACGAGGCCGGCGAGCCCATCGCGGTGGGTGCGGACCTCGGTCTCGGTGGCCCGCAGCCACGGTTCGTCGCGGACGGCGGCGCCGGCGTCGTCCAGATCGGTGAATCCGGCCTGGCGGACCAGGTCGACGGTGGTGAGACCGGCCTGGACGTGGGCGGCGCGGGCCTGCTCGGCGCCCTGTTCGGCGGTGCGGGCGGTTTCGGCGTCGTCGGCGAGGTGGCGGACCGCGTCGAGCCGGCCGGCGAGCGCGCCTGCCACCCGCAGCACGTCGGGGATCTCGCCGAGCCCACGGGCGGCCCGCTCCCGGGCCTGGGCGGCCCGCAGTTCGGCCGCGGCCACCGCCGCGCGCAGCGCCGCCACCCGGACCGTCGCGTCGTTGAGCACCGACTCGGCCTGCCGCTGCGCCTCCAACGCCGCGGGCAGGTCGCCCGCGGCGCGTCGGATCCCGTCGACGGAGCCGGCCAGGATGTCGGCGATCATCGGCAGGGACACCCCCGGCGGCACGTTCCGGTCCGGGCCGTCGTAGGTGACGTCCGCGGCCCCGCCACGGGCACTGATCAGGGCGTCCACGCTGGGCAGCCAGGAGGTTTCGGTGGCCCACGGGTGGCCGTCGGGCGTCTCGTCGAGGTCGGCCGGCAGGTCGGGGGAGGGCGCGCGGGTCAGTTCCGCGTGCAGGGTGCGGATGCGTTCGTCGAGGGCGCGGACGGTGCCGTCGGCCTCGGCGGCGGCGGTCGCCGCCTGATCGGCCTTCCTGGTGGCGTCGGTCTCCTGCTGCCTGCTGATCGGACGGGCCCGGACCTCGGCGGGGTCCGGATGCGCCAAGGCGCCGCAGACGGGGCAGGGGGTGTCGTCGACGAGGGCCGCCGCGAGCTCGGCGGTCATCGCGTCGACCCGCTCCTGGCGCAGGTCGTCGGCATGCTCGCGCGCCCTGTCGGCGCTCGTGCGGGCGTCCTGGGCGGCGGCGACGGCCGCGCGGTGCGCGTCCACGGCGCTGCTGAGCTGCTGGGCCCAGCGGGCGCGTTCGGTCAGGCCGGGCAGGACGGCGCTGGCCCTGCGGGCCGCCTCGACCCGGGCGATGGCGTCCCCGCAGCGGGTGGGCAGCTCGTCGCACAGTCGAACCTCCAGACCGGCCGCCTCCTCGTGCTGGGCGGCGGCCTGCGCATCGGCCTCGACGGCGTCGCGGGTGTCCTGCTCGGCGGTGGTGAGCGCACGGGCGAGCCCGGTCAGCCGTCCGAGCTCGACATGGGCGCCGCGCGCGGTGGCCGTGAGCCGGGCGATCAGCGCGGCCCCGGTCGCCTTGGTCGCCGCGGTCGCGGTCGTGTCCATGTCCGTGTCCGTGTCCGGGGCGAGGGGCGGGAGAAGGTCGGTGGGGTGCGCGGTGAGGGTCTGGTGGGCCTCGTCAGCGGTGGCGCGGGTCGTCGTCGCGGCGCTGGTCAGCCGGCGTAGTTCGGTCAGGGCGGGGGCGACGACCGCGGCGCGGCGGGCGGCGTCGACGCGGGCGGCGAGGGCCTCGACGCGTACCTGGTCGGCGGTGAGCTCGAGGTGGCGGGCGGTCAGCTCGCGTCGGCGCCGGATCCGGTCGGTGAGGTCGCGGGTGGCGGCCAGGGTCGACTCGGCGGTGTCGAGGGTCCGCCGGGAGACGAGCAGATCCGACGCCGCGGACCGCGCCGACACGGCGGCCGTGTCGGCGAGAGCGGCGGACCAGGACGGGTCGTCGGGTGGGTTCGCGGGTTCGTCGACGCCGGCGGCCTGGGCGATGCGGGCGGCGGCCCGGCCGAGCGTGGTGATGGCCTCGTCCAGGTCGGCGCGGCGGGTCTTGGCGCGGTCATGCAGCCACTGCTCGGTGAACTCGAACCGGCTGACCCGGAACAGCCGCTTGAGCAGCTTCTCCCGCTCGTCGTGCTCGGCATGCAGGAAGTCCGCGAACCGGCCCTGGGGCAGCATCACGACCTGGAAGAACTGATCGGCGGTCATCCCGAGCAGCAGACCGATCTCGTGGCCGACATCCTGCGGGCGGCCCGCGATCGTCTCCCACCCCTGGGCCGCGGCAGCACCGGCCATGCCGCCGCGGCCCGCGTCGGCGCCGGTGGACGGCCCCCCGTCGTCGGGTGCGCCGGTGGAACGCGGTCGGCGTTCGAGGGTCGCGCTGGGATGTGTACGGGTGGTGGCGCCGCCGCGGCGCGGGCGGTCCCAACCGGGTGAGCGGGTGATGCGGTACCGGTCGTCGGCCACGCTGAACTCCAGGCACACCCAGGGCCGCACCGATGCCGGCGCGTGGTGCGAGCGCAGGTCCGGGCCACCGGTGAGCTTGCCGCGCAGCCCCGGGACCTCGCCGAACAGGGCGAAGCCGAGCGCGTCGAGCAGGGTCGTCTTGCCCCCGCCGGTCTCCCCGCACAGCAGCACCAGGCCGCCGCCGCCGACGTGGTCCAGGTCGAGATCGACCCGGCCGGGGAAAGCGCCGAAGGCTTCCAGGCTGAGGTGGTGCGGGCGCATCAGGCGGCGTCCTCGACGGCGCGGGCCGCCGCCAGCGCCGCGGTGAGCAGTTCCCGTTCGCCCGGCGACGGATCGGTGCGTACATGGGTGACGAAGGCCAGGGCGATCTCCAGGTCGGTGCGACCGCGGGTACGCGCGGCGAAACTGCGCTGGTCGGACTCGCTGGTGGGCGGCTCGTGGGTCAGGCGCACCGCGAACGGGAAGCGCCGTTGCAGCGTGACCATCGCGTCCAACGGACGGATCAGGTCGGTGAGAACCGCCGCCACGATGTCGTTCTCGTGCGGGGTGTGGACGGGGGAGGCGAGCAGGTCGGCCAGGGTGCCGCGCAGCACGGTGAGCCGGCGCCCGACCGGCACGGGCACCGCGTGCACCGCCCCGAGCCCGGACGGACCGAGTTCGACCAGCAGGGACGCCTTGCCCTCGGCGGCCTCGGAGAACGAGTACGCCAGCGGCGAACCGCTGTACCGGATGGCCGGGGCGATCGCCTGCGGACGGTGCAGATGGCCGAGCGCCGTGTAGGTGATGCCGTCGAACAGGCTCGCCGGCACGTTGCCGAGCCCGCCGACGGAGATGTCGCGCTGGCAGCCCCGCCGGTCACCCAGGCGTGCCCGAGCACCACCGCGCGGCTACCCGGATGCCGCTCGAGATCGGCTCGGATCACGCCGAGGGCCCGGCGCATCAGCGCCGCCGGCCCGACGCCACGCCCGCCCGCACCGCCCGCACCATCGCCCGGGGTGTCGGCTCCGGTGGGAGCCGGCTGGTCGATGTCGGCAGCGGCGGGCAGCTGGCCGGCGGCGCTGGTGGGTTCCAGATACGGGACGGGATAGACGCGTACCGGGCCGTGCGCGTCCTCGACGACGAGGGGGCGGGCCACCGCGGCCGGGTCGGTGCGGATGCTGATCCGCGGATCGAGCAGGCCGGACTTGTCCCCGAGGCGCCGGGCGGCGTCATGGTTGCCGCTGATCACCACGACCCGGGCGCCGGCGTCGCGCAGCCGCGAGAGCGCGTCGTCGAACAGCTCCAGGGCCCGCACCGGAGGGATCGCCCGGTCATGCACATCACCGGCGACGAGGACGAGTTCGACCCGCTCGCCGCGGACGACGTCCACGAGGTGGTCGACGAACGCGCCCTGGGCGGGAAGCAGGTCATGGCCGTGCAGCGCGCGGCCGAGGTGCCAGTCGGAGGTGTGCAGGGCCAGCATGCGGATCACGGTAGGCAGCCGGCTGGACGTGGCCGGCACGGGGGGTCGCCCCACCCGGCCGCGTGACCGACCCGCGTCGACCGTCTTGGCGGACGGGTCGTGACGGCGGGCGGACGGCGTCCCGAACCGGGGTGTGCCGGTAGCCTCGTGAGGGCGAGGTGCGCGGCGGCACCCGCGGCACTGGAGGATCCCAGCAGATGAACACCTCAGCGGAGGACGTCCGCGACACGGCCGTGCGCGCCCGGACCGCGGCGGCGGCGCTGGCCACACTCAACCGGGCCGCGAAGGACCGCGCGTTGCTCGCGATGGCCGAGGCGCTCGGCGCCCGGTCGGCCGAGCTGATCGAGGCCAACGCCCGCGACGTCGAGGCCGCCCGGGCGGCGGGTACGGCCGAGGCCATGGTCGACCGGCTGACCCTCACTCCGGCGCGGCTCGAGGCCATGGCCGGCGGGCTGCGGCAGGTCGCGGGGCTCGACGATCCGGTCGGCGAGGTCGTGCGTGGCCGGGTGCTGCCCAACGGTCTGGAGCTGCGCCAGGTCCGGGTTCCCCTGGGGGTCGTCGGCATCATCTATGAGGCCCGGCCGAACGTCACCGTCGACGCCGCCGGGCTGTGCCTCAAAAGCGGCAACGCGGCGCTGCTGCGGGGCAGCGCCTCGGCCGTGCGGTCGAACACCGCGCTGGTCGGTGTCCTGCGGGACGCGGCCCAGGCGGTGGGCCTGCCAGCCGATGCCATCCAGCTCGTCCCCGGTGTCGACCATGAGTCGGTGAAGCACCTGATGCGGCTGCGGGGGCTGGTCGACGTGCTGATTCCGCGTGGTGGCGCCGGCCTGATCCGCGCGGTGGTCGAGGAGTCGACCGTCCCGGTCATCGAGACCGGCGCCGGCAACTGCCATGTCTACGTCGATGTCGACGCCGATCTCGATCAGGCGCTGGCGATCATTCTGAACGCGAAGACCCACCGGGTCTCGGTGTGCAACTCCACCGAGACGCTGCTGGTGCACCGCGCGGTCGCGGACGCCTTCCTCCCGCGGGCACTCACCGCGCTCGCCGAGGCCGGGGTCACCGTGCACGGCGACGAGACCGTGCGCGCCCACGACGACCGGGTCGTGCCCGCCACCGACGATGACTGGGCCGCCGAATACCTCTCGCTCGACCTCGCCGTGCGCGTCGTCGACTCCCTCGACGACGCCGTCACGCACATCCGCCGCTGGGGCAGCGGGCACACCGAGGCGATCGTCACCCGCTCGCTGGGGGCGTCCCGCCGGTTCGTCGCGACCTGCGACAGCGCGGCGATCATGGTCAACGCGTCCACCCGGTTCACCGACGGTGAGCGGTTCGGCATGGGTGCCGAGATCGGCATCTCCACGCAGAAGCTGCACGCCCGCGGCCCGATGGGGCTGCCCGAGCTGACCTCGACCACCTGGGTGGGTATCGGGGACGGTCACCTCGTCTCCTGACGGGCGCCGGCGGCGAGGCGCCGGGGGCGTGAGCCCGCTCACGGCACCGCCCGGCGGGGTGCGGCAGGGCGCGGGCGAGGGCCGCACGCCCGATACTGGCAGGAGTGTTCGGCGGAGAGGGTGAGGGACGGCATGGGCGGTCTGACCGGTGTGACCACGCGGGGTGTGTCGGTGGTGCGGGACGTGCCGGGGCTGACCCCGGCGCAGGTGGACGCGGTCCTGTCCGAGGACGCCCTCGCGTTCGTCGCCGGCCTGCACCGGACGTTCGGTGCCCGCCGGGACGAACTGCTCGCCGCCCGCGCCGTGCGCCGTGCGGCGATCGCCGCCGGGGGAAGCCTGGACTTCCTGCCCGACACCGCGCACATCCGCGACGGGGACTGGCAGGTCGCGCCGCCGGCACCGGGCCTCGTCGACCGGCGCGCCGAGATCACCGGACCGACCGACGCGAAGATGCTGATCAACGCGCTCAACAGCGGCGCGAAGGTCTTCATGGCCGACTTCGAGGACGCCAACGTTCCGACCTGGTCGAACATGGTCGTCGGCCAGCACAACCTGAGCGAGGCCATCGCCGGCACCCTGGGGTTCGTCAACCCCGACGGCCGGCGCTACACGCTGAACGAGACCACCGCGACCCTGGTGCCACGTCCCCGAGGCTGGCATCTGCCCGAGCGGCACGTCCTCGTCGATGGCCAGCCGATCGTCGCGGCCCTCTTCGACGCCGGCCTCTACCTGTTCCGCAACGCGCTGGCGCTGCGCGCGGCGGGGCGCGGGCCGTACTTCTACCTGCCGAAGATGGAAAGCCATCTCGAGGCCCGGCTGTGGAACGACGTGTTCACCGCCGCGCAGGCGGAGCTGGGTCTGCCGGTCGGCACCGTGCGGGCCACCGTGCTCATCGAGACGTTGCCGGCCGCGTTCGAGATGGCCGAGATCCTCTACGAGCTGCGCGAACACTCCGCCGGGCTGAACGCTGGCCGCTGGGACTACATGTTCTCCACCATCAAGACGTTCGCCTCCCGCCCGGCCGAGTTCCTGCTGCCCGACCGCAACAGCATGACGATGACCGTGCCGTTCCTGCGCGCCTACAGCGAGCTGCTGGTCGCCACCTGCCACCGGCACGGCGCACATGCCATCGGTGGTATGGCCGCGTTCATCCCGTCCCGGCGTGACCCGGAGGTCAACACGGTGGCGCTGGCGAAGGTCCGCGCCGACAAGGAACGCGAGTCCGGTGACGGGTTCGACGGCAGCTGGGTGGCCCATCCCGACCTCGTCCCGGTGTGCACCGAGGTGTTCGACGGTGTGCTCGGCGCGGCCCCCAACCAGCTTGGCCGCCAGCGCGACGACGTCCACGTCACCGCCGCCGACCTGCTCGCGGTGCGGGACACCCCCGGTGCGATCACCGCCGCCGGCCTGCGCGGCAACATCAGCGTCGGGGTGCGCTACCTGGAGAGCTGGCTACGCGGCACGGGCGCGGTCGGCATCGACAACCTGATGGAGGACGCGGCCACCGCGGAGATCTCCCGCAGCCAGATCTTCCAGTGGATCGCCGCCGGTGTCACCCTCGACGACGGCAGGTCGGTCACCGCCGAGCTGGTCCGCGCCACCCTCACCGAGGTGCTCGACGAGATCCGCGCCACGGTGGGGGAGCGGACCTACGACGGCGGGCGGTGGAAGGACGCGGCCGCCGTGTTCGAGGAGACCGCGCTGGGCGAGCGGTTCGTCGAGTTCCTGACCCTGCCGGCGTACGAACGCATCGACTGAGCGGGGTCGCCTGGCCGTCCGGCCCGGGCCGGCTCACCTCCCGGGCCGTCTCACCTCCCGGGTAGCTGACCCTGGCTGTGCGGCGCCGCGCTGCCCGACCTGTGCGTATCGGTCCGGGAACGGATGGTGAAGTACCCCTGTGACCCGTGTGCCTGGCACTATGGAGGGTGCGGGCATCATGGACGGTGCGGTGCTTGACTCGGGGACGGAAGGTGGCCATGTCGCTTCAGGAGCACGCATTCGCCGATGTCGCGGACGTGCGGGAACGCCTGCGCGCAACCGGATATCTCGCGGACGAGGCGATCGCCACCACTGTCTTCCTCGCCGATCGGCTGCGTAAACCGCTGCTGGTCGAGGGTCCGGCCGGCGTCGGCAAGACCGAGCTCGCCAAGGCCCTGGCGACCAGCGTCGGCGCCGAACTGATCCGGCTGCAGTGCTACGAGGGGCTCGACGAGGCCCGCGCCCTCTACGAATGGAACTACAAGAAGCAGCTGCTGCGGATTCAGGCGGGTTCGGGGTCGTCCGACTCGGAGGGCTGGCAGCAGGCCCACGACGACATCTTCAGCGAGGAGTTCCTGCTTTCGCGGCCGCTGCTCACGGCGATCCGCCGCGAGGAGCCGACGGTGCTGCTCGTGGACGAGACCGACAAGGCCGATGTCGAGGTCGAGGGTCTGCTGCTCGAGGTGCTCTCCGACTTCCAGGTGACGATCCCCGAGCTCGGCACGATCACCGCGGTCCGCCGGCCGTTCGTCGTCCTCACCTCGAACGCGACCCGGGAACTGTCCGAGGCGCTCAAACGACGCTGCCTCTACCTCAACCTCGAGTACCCCTCGGCCGAGCGGGAGAAGGAGATCGTGCTCTCCCGCGTTCCCGACCTGCCGGAGAAGCTGGCCGAGTCGCTGGTGCGGGTCGTGCGGGCGCTGCGGGCGATGGAGCTGAAGAAGGCGCCGTCGATCGCCGAGACGATCGACTGGGCACACACCGTGCTCGCGCTCGGGTTCGACACCTTCGACGAGGAGGCCGTCGCGTCCACCCTTGGCGTGGTGCTCAAGCACGCCAGCGACCAGGCCCGGGCCATCAGCCACCTCAAGCTCACCGCGAACTGACCGGCAGACCGCCCGAGAGCCCGGCCGGACGACGCGTCCGCCGACGAACCAGGGGAGCGCCGGCATGAACCTGCTGGACCGCACCATCGACTTCATCGCCGCGCTGCGCCGCGCCGGGGTGCCGGTCAGCAGCGCCGAGACGGTCGACGCGGCCACCGCCATCGGCGCCATGGGCTGGGCCGATCGCGACGGCGTGCGGGCGGCCTTCGCCGCCACCCTGGTCAAGCGGCCGCTGTACCGGCCGGCCTTCGACACCCTGTTCGACCTGTACTTCCCGCCCCGCATCGGTGACGGTGTGAGCCTCGACCCGCGCGCCGCGGCCAACAGCGGCGACGGTGCCGGCGACGGCGAGCCGACCGAGAAGATGCCGCCGCCGGAGGAACTCAGCCCCGAGGAACTCGAGGGCCTGCGGCGGGCGCTGCGTGACCAGCTGCTCGGCGCGTTGCGGGACGGCGACGACGAGGCGCTGCGTTCGCTCGCCCGCGACGCGGTGACGTCCTTCGGCGGGGGCACGGGGGGCAGCTCCGGTCGCTCCTGGTACCTCTACCGGGCGTTGCGCGCCATGTCCGCCGAGACCCTCGTCGCGGACCTGCTCGGCGCGCTGATGGGTGACACCGCACGCGGCGGCCTCGCCGAACGGGTCGCCCGGCAGACCATCAGCGATCGGATTCGGGCGTTCGAGGAGATGGTCGCCGCCGAGGTTCGCCGCCGGATGGCGGAGGAACGTGGCCTCGAGGCCGTCGAACGCAGCGCGGTCGGCCCCCTCGACGACCAGGTCGAGTTCCTGCGCGCCTCCCAGCGTGACCTTGTCGAACTGCGCCGGCAGGTCTACCCGCTGGCCCGTCGCCTGGCCACCCAGCTCACCGCGCGCCGCAGCCTCGGACGCACCGGTCGCCTGGACTTCCGCCGCACCGTGCGCGCGTCCCTGGCCACCGGCGGGGTGCCCGTCGACACCAAGTACCGGCCCCGTAAGCCGCACAAGCCCGAACTGGTCGTGCTGTGCGATGTCAGCGGGTCGGTGGCGTCCTTCGCGCACTTCACCCTGATGCTCACCCATGCGCTGCGGGAGCAGTTCTCCAAGGTCCGCGCGTTCGCGTTCATCGACACCACCGACGAGGTCACCCGTTTCCTGCGGGGACTCGACCTCGGCGACATGATGGCGCGGATCTCCGCCGAGGCGGATCTCGTCTGGTACGACGGCCACAGCGACTACGGCCACGCCATCGACGCGTTCGCCGAACGGTACGGCGATGCCGTCGGCCCCCGGACCTCGCTGCTCATCCTCGGCGACGCCCGCAACAACTACCGGCCGACCTCCGCGCACGTCTTTCGCCGGCTGTGCGGCCAGGCCCGGCACGCCTACTGGCTCAACCCCGAGCCACGCAGCTACTGGGGCTCCGGTGACTCGGCCACCGACGTCTACGCCGACCTTGTCGACGAGATGGTCGAGTGCCGCAACATCGCCCAGCTCGAGCAGTTCATCGAACGCATCCTGCCCTCCTGACATCGGCCAGGCAGCCCCGCCGCCGGGCCGGCCCCGCAAGACCCGCCGGCCGGCGTGCTCTGGTCGGTCAGGCTTCCGCTCAGCCGCGGGTCAGGGCCGCGTCGACGAGGGTCTGGGCCTCGGCGAGCACGGTGTCGAGGTGGTCGGCGCCGCGGAAGCTCTCCGCGTAGATCTTGTAGACATCCTCGGTGCCGGACGGGCGGGCGGCGAACCAGGCGTCGTCGGTGACGACCTTCACCCCGCCGATCGCCGCGCCGTTACCGGGTGCGTGCGACAGCGCGGCCGTCACCGGCGCCCCGGCCAGCCGGGACGCGCCGAGGCTTTCCGGGGTGAGCGCCGCGAGGACCTTCTTCTGCGCGGGTGTGGCCGGGGCGTCGACACGCCGGTAGGCCGGGGCGCCGTAGCGTTCGGTCAGCTCCGCGTAGGCGCGGCCCGGGTCACGACCGGTCACCGCGGTGATCTCCGCGGCGAGCAGGCAGGCGATCAGCCCGTCCTTGTCGGTGGTCCAGACCCCGCCGCCGCGGCGCAGGAACGACGCGCCGGCGCTCTCCTCACCACCGAACCCCAGGGTGCCGCCGATCAGACCGTCGACGAACCACTTGAAGCCCACCGGCACCTCGACGACACCGCGGCCCAGACCCGCACCGACCCGGTCGATCATGCTGGAGCTGACCAGAGTCTTCCCGATCGCGGTGCCGGCCGGCCAGTCGACCCGGTGGCCGAACAGGTAGTCGATCGCCACCGACAGGAAGTGGTTCGGGTTCAGCAGCCCCACACCCGGTGTGACCACGCCGTGCCGGTCGGCGTCGGCGTCGTTGGCGAGCGCCACGTCGAAGGAGCCGGCGAGCCGCAGCAACGAGGCCATCGCGTACGGGGACGACGGATCCATCCGGATCTTCCCGTCCCAGTCGGTGGTCATGAAGGCGAACGTCGGGTCGACCGTGGTGTTCACGACGTTCAGGTCAAGCTTGTAACGCTCGGCGATGGCCTGCCAGTAGACCAGGCTGGCACCGCCCAGCGGATCGACGCCGATACGCACCCCGGCGGACCGGATCGCGTCGAGGTCGATGATGTCGGCCAGGTCCTCGACGTAGGCGCCGACGTAGTCGTGCACCACCGCCGCGGCCCGGGCGTCGGCGTACGAGACCTGTGAGACGCCGACGAGACCCGCGTCGAGCAGGGCGTTCGCCCGGTCCTGGATGACCTTTGTCACGCTGGTGTCGGCCGGGCCGCCGTGCGTCGGGTTGTACTTGAACCCGCCGTCGGCCGGCGGATTGTGCGACGGGGTGATGACGATCCCGTCGGCGAGGCCGCGCCCGGAGGCGGCACGCTCGCGGTTGTGACCGAGGATCGCGTGCGAGATCACCGGAGTGGGCGTGGCCTCGCCGTCCGGCGCGATGCGCACGGCGACGCCGTGGGCCACCAGCACCCGCAGGGCGGTGGCCAGCGCCGGCGCGGACAGCGCGTGCGTGTCGATCCCGAGGAACAGCGGCCCGTCGACCCCGGTGGACGCGCGGTACTCGCAGATCGCCTGGGTGGTCGCGAGGATGTGGTCGGCGTTGAACGAGCCGCGCAGCGCCGACCCGCGATGCCCCGACGTCCCGAACGAGACCCGTTGGGCCGGATCGGCCAGATCGGGATGACGATCATGGTAGGCGGTGAGCAGGGCGTCGACGTCGACGAGATCCTCGGCGGCGGCGGGCTGGCCCGCGCGTGGGCTGATCGGCATGAGCAGCGGCTCCTCGCGAGCGGGCGGGCTGGCCGGCGGACTCCGCA
>NZ_CADCWS010000032.1 GCF_902806475.1 Candidatus Frankia nodulisporulans | reverse complement strand
CCCATCGGCGTCGAGGTCAAACTCGGCGATCAACGGATATCCCGTGAACGTCGCCCAGCACTCGGGGTAGGTCAGGGTACTCGTGCGCAGCCGGTCGAACAGGGGGTGCGCCTCGATCGAGTCGAGGATGACCGCGGCCCGCTCACCGGCAGTGTGCGGGCTGGGCAGGTCGACTGTGACGGTCGACGTTGGACCTGCGTTCTCGTGGTTCATCGGATGCCTCCAGCGACGTGGGTTGTGGCCGAACAGGTGCGGGAGCCGGTGTGAGGGGTGGCGGTGGGGAGAGGCTGCCGGTGTTGGGCTTGGGCCTCTCCCACCCCGGGTCGCGAAGGACCCGAATGCGGCGGGCGCCGGCACTGGGGGCGTGGCCGGCGTGTTTCCCGCCGTGCACGACTCATGACACAGCGCGTGACAGGTCCCGGTAAGGGTGCGATCGTCGTGCCCAGGGGTGGGCCGTGATGTCCCACCCGTCGTGTTCCGCTGGCCGAGGGGAACCGCTGTGCACGCTGACCCTGTGGACGACCTCCGCCAGCGCCTCGCCGCCCGGTTCCGCGAACTGCAACGGGCCCACGGCCTGTCCGGTAAGCAGATCGAGGCCCGCACCCACTACGACCGCAAGAACGTCTCCGCCGTGCGCAACAGCGGCCGGCTTCCCGCCCGCCACGTCCTGGCCGCCTACGACACGCTGTTCGGCTGCGGCAGCGAACTCACCGACCTCGGCGACCGGATCCGCGCCGCAGACCAGGCCGAACGCCTACGCGGCCTGTCCGCCCGCGCCGCCGGCCCCAACACCCCCACCCCACCCGAAGCGGAGGCCGCCGGGGCGGACCGGCGGGAGTTCGTCGAGCTCGGTGCGCTCACCATCGCCGCGGGGCTGGCCGGGGAGGTGTCCCGCCGAGTCGCCTCGGCCGACCCGGACCCACTCACCCTCGACGAACTCGACGAACGCCTCGACCAGATCGGCGCCAGCTACACCAGCACCCCCCACGCCGCGTTGACACCGCTGATCGTCGGCGGCTGGCGCGACGCCGAACGCCTCCTCGAGCGCCGACTGTCCGCCCGGGTCCGCACCCGGGTCACCACCATGGCCGGCCTGTTCGCGTTCTACGGCGGCCGGCTCGCGTTCAACCTCGGCGACGACACCGCCGCCCGCCGCTTCGCCTCCCTGGCCGAGTTGTACTCCCGCGACGTCGACGACCCCCTGCTCTCCGGCTCGGTCGCCACCCTGAAGACCTCGATCGCCTACTACACCGGCCGCCACGCCGCCGCCGCCGACATCGCCGGACAAGCCCGCGCCGGCGCCCACCCCTACCTCCGCGCCCGCCTCGCCGCCTACGAAGCACGCGCCCGCGCCGCCGCCGGCCAACACGACCAAGCCCGCCAGGCCCTACGCGACATGCAGGACACGGTGTGGCTCGGCGAGCCGATGGTCGGCACCGAAACGTTCGGCGAAGAACTCATCCACTGCTTCCTCGCCGTCGTCTCCGGCCGGCTCGGCGACGGCGAACACGCCGAACCCCACGCCCACCGCTCCCTCGCGATCCTCCAGACCACCGGCGGCGGCTACGAGGACATCGGCGGCACCTACAACGCCCTCGCCCAAGCCTTCCTCCGCCGCACCCACCCAGACCCCGAACAGGCCGCCGACGCCGCCTCCCGCGCCCTGGCCGTGCTCGACGGCCGGCCCACCCGCACCGTCATCCAACGATCCGGGCAGATCTGGCAGGAACTCGGCGCACGCTGGGAAAACCAACGCGCCGTCCTCGACCTCGGCGAACAACTCCAAGCCCACCGGCGCGCCCTCCCCGCAGGAAGCAGCAGCGCATGACCCTCGACCACGGCCAGCCCGACCCCCACGGCGTCCCGACCCTGCTCACACCACGACTGGTGTTACGCGGCTGGCAGGCCAGCGACGTCCCCGACTACTTCGCCATCGTGTCCGCACCCGGCATGGACGACCACACCCCCCAGCCCAAAACCGAAGCCGCCGCCTGGTCCCAGACCGCCTTCCAGATCGGACACTGGGCCCTACGCGGCTACGGCATGTGGGCCGTCGAAGACCGAACCACCGGACAGCTCCTCGGCCGGGCAGGGCTGTACGAGGCGCTCGGCTGGCCCGGCTGCGAAGTCGCCTGGACCATCCGCCGCGAACGCTGGGGCCAGGGCCTCGCCACCGAAGCAGGACGCGCCGCCATCGAGTTCGCCTTCGACGAGCTCAACCGCGATGACCTGATCTCCATCATGACCGCCGACCACACCGCCTCCATCAAAGTCGCCACCCGGCTCAGCCTCACCTACGACCACACCGAGACGATCCAGGGCGGTGAGTACTCGATCTACACAATCGACCAGGCACAGTGGCAGGCATCGGCCGACGGCGAGCCGGCCTGAACCATGGATCATGTTCCCTGGCAGGGTTTTCCCGCACATCGGCAGACAGCGAGCCGGCAAGTAGTGTCCGGCCGCATGCAGATGGTCATGATCGCAGGGGCCGGAAGCGGCGGAAACGGCGACGTGGTCAGGGGCGGACCGGACTCCCCATGACCGGCAGCTCAGACGGTGATGCGCCTACGGTGCCCGCCGATCCGCGCGGTGCCGAGCCAGGAGGCGAGGCGGGCCATGTCTGGCCGGGGCCGTCCGCTCAGCCGCGTGGCGTCCGGCGCAGGAGCGCCTCAAGGTCCGGACCGGCGCCTCGGATCGGGTCGGTCACCCGCGCCGGAGCGGGTATCGCCGGGATGGATCGAGGCGGCGGCGTGACCACGGCGGGCACGGGGCTGATCGCGGCTTCCAACCCGGCCTCGTCGGGCTGCTCGTCGGGCTGGTGGTGGGGGCGCGGGAGGTGACCGAGGCGCAGCCGGGTCTCCGCCGGGATCGCCTGCCAGCGGGACGTGACGGCGGGTTCCCAGGATGGTCGGGCCAGGCCACCCAGCAGACCGACCAGCATGCGGGCCGCGCGGCGGGCGTCGTGCGGCCGGCCGGTGGCGATCTTGCGCGCGGTGAGCAGGCCCAGCTGCGCGGCGTGCACGGCGGGCCAGCTGCGACCGATCGTGACGCGGTGGCGACGGGCGTACACGGCCGCGGCGCGACCGAGTTCGGTGTGCAACATCGGTGAGCGTCCGACGGTCTCGCCGCCGACATGCACCACTGGCCATTCGTCGTCGGCCCAGGCGATCCGACCGCCGCTGGCATACAGCCGGGCGAACAGATCGGTTTCCTCGTAGTACATCCAGAAGGACGGATCGAATCCGCCGAGCTCGAGGAAGGTCTGCGTCCGGATCGCGAAGAACGCCCCGACCGGATAGCGCAGATGCGGCCAGCGGGCGACGGCCGCGACCTCGCCACGAACGGTGGTGAACGCGTTGGTCCGTGGCGTCGGGAGCACCGCCCGCGAACGTCCCGGCGGGCCGTCGGGGGTGTCGAGAAACGGAAAGCCCACCGCGTCGACCGACGGTGGATACCAGGCCAGCAGTTCGGGCAGCACGGCTGCGGTCCGGGCCGGTATCGTCACGTCGCTGTTGACCACCAGCACCCATTCGGGCGCACCGTCCCCAGCCGAGCCGGCCGGCCGCGCACCCAGGCCCTCCCCGGCTTCCAGCCTCTCCCCCGCCCCCGCGGCCTCCGCGAGGACGTGGCGGACGGCGATGTTGACAGCGGTGCCGTAACCGACGTTGCCCTGCCCCTCCACGATGCGCACGCCGTCCGGAACCGCGGTCTGGTCGAGTGGACCGTTCTCCACCAGGACGACTCGGCCACCCTTGATGGAGAGCAGACTCGTGAGCAGTTCGTACAGATGGGACGAGCCGCCGTGGGACACGACAACCGAGCACAGACTGTGCATCATCCGCCTTCATAGAAAGAAAAAGTGCCGGGGCACTGATCGCCACCAGAATAGCGACGCCCTGGAGATGTTCCATGTTGCGCGCACGGCGAGTCGCGCCCCATTCTGCGCCATGCCTGAAAAAGGTGGATTAAAGCCGCAGCAGCCGCCTGGACAACATCCGGTTCAGATTGGACTTGGCAGACCACTAAATACCAGTGAACGGCCCACGAAAGCAACTTCGAAACTGGCGACAGCGGCCGGTCTCCCACCACGGCCGGACGCCCTGGACACATCCGCGGACTCCGTACGGACAAGAATCACACACGTCACGGTACTCCCCGGCGCGCCGCCGCTCGCCCAGCCAGGCGGGACGACCTCGCCGCACGCGTCGAGTCCGTCGTCCGTCGTCCGTCGTCCGTCCATCGTCGATCCGTCGGGTCGACCGGGACGGGGCGAGGAGATCGCAGGAGTCCTGCCGTTTCGCCACCACCCAGGACACCATCCTGTCAACGTAAGAACATGCCGCACCCAGATCGACTGACCGCAATCGTCGAGGAGTTGCGCCGGGCCGGACCCGCCGGGCGCACCGCAGCCAGCCTGGCAGCCCGGCTGGATGTGAGTGTCCGCACCATTCGGCGAGACCTGTTGGACCTGCAGAAGGCGGGCGTCTCGGTAGGCGGGGTGTCGGGACCGGGCGGGGGTTACGTGCTCGCCCAGCATGCGACGGTGCCTCCTGTCACCTTCACCCAGGGCCAGGCGGGTGCCGCCGCCGTGGCGCTGGCCGTCGGCGGCGGGCCGTTCACCCGCGACGGCGCGGCGGCGTTGGAGAAGCTGCTCGACAGCCTGCCACCGGCACAACAGCAGCAGGTCGCCGAGCGGGCAGCCGGCTCGGCCACCGGTTCACCGGTACTGATGCGCACCCCGCTGGCCGTCACGGTCGAGGAGGCGCTGCGCACCGGACAGGTCCTCCTCATCGACTACCAGGATGCCGCCGGTAGCCGGACCGTGGGCCGGCCGATCGAGCCGGCCATGGTGGCGCTGACCGGCGGCCAGTGGTACCTGCTGGCCTGGTGCCTCGAGCGGCGGGGACCGCGCTGGTTTCGCTGGGACCGCATCTCCCGGGCGGTGAACACCGGCCGTCCGGTCCAGGAACGCGACCCGTTCGCCTACTTCACCGCGCCACCACCGAGCGTCCGACGGCCACGATCGCCGCAGCCCGGCAACAGTGCCGGCGCCGCTGCCGGCGTCGGCGTCGGCGTCGGCCAGGGTGAGCCGCCGGCCGGCACCGTGGAATCGATCAGAGCGGTCAGCCGAGACGGTTCGGCCAGCCCGGCCGGCTCGGTCGCGCCGACCTGACCGGGCAGGGTCCATCACCCGCGAACCCTGCCCGGGACGGCGGTGCCTACCGGACCCGCCCCACCTACCGGACCCGCCCCACCTGCTGGCCATGATCCGCGCCGGCGCCGCGCTCCTCGGCCGCCCGCGCGTCGGCGTCGGGATCAGCCGTGTCGGGATCGGCCGCACCGAGGGTGGCGGTGTCCCGGGTAGCGACCTCGGGATGGGTCTCGTCCGGGTCGGCGTCCCGCGCCGGGGGCTCGGTGCGTAGGGACCACACCACCGAGGCCGTCAGAACGACGGCGATGAAGCCGAGGGACAGCGCGATCGGCATGTGCCACACGTCCGTGAGCAGCATCTTGATACCGATGAAGGCGAGGATCACGGCCAGCCCCGTCGCCAGCTTGTGGAAGCGTTCCATCAGGCCGGACAGCAGGAAGAACAGCGATCGCAGGCCCAGGATGGCCAGCGCGTTGGCGGTGTAGACGAGAAAGATCTGGTCGGTGACGCCCAGCGCCGCCGGGACCGAGTCGAACGCGAACAGGACGTCGGCGGTCTCGACCACCACGAGGACGGCGAGCAGCGGAGTGGCGACCAGCCGGCCCGCGCGGCGCAGCACGAAGCGCTGGCCGTGGTACTCGTCGGTGACGGGCATGATCCGCCGCAGCAGACGGGTCGCCCGGCTGTTACCAGGGTCCATGTCCACGCCGTCGTCACGCACCATCCGGACCGCGGTGTAGATCAGGAAGGCGCCGAAGAGATAGATGACGAAGCTGAACCGCTCGAGGACCGCGATGCCGGCCGCGATGAACAGAAATCTCAGTACCAGCGCGCCGAGAACTCCGTAGAACAGCACCCGGTGCTGGTAGGCGCGAGGCACCTTGAAATACGAGAAGATCAGCGCGAAGACGAACAGGTTGTCGACGGAAAGGCTCTTCTCGAGCAGGTAGGCAGCGGTGTACTCACCGGCCGCGCCCGGTCCATAACAGGCCCAGATCACCCCGGCGAACCCGAGGCCCAGGGACACCCACAGCACGCTCCACCAAGCGGCTTCCTTGAAGGCGATGACGTGGGCACGACGGTGTGCCAGCAGGTCGATGGCAAGCAGAGCGAGCAGACCACCCATGAAGGCGAGCCAGGCCCATAGCGGGACGTGCACGGATGTGTCTCCAGTTCCGGAAAAATGGCATAGGAATGCCCGGGGTTAAAAGAGGGGAGTCAGGCGGATATGGCGGTGATGTCGCCCCGGACGGATGGGCTTCGTTGCCGGCAGCCACCCGGGGCACGCTCATCACCGACGTCACGTCACGACCATCAGCGGCCCGCCGCGGCCAGGAGACAGGGGCCCGCGGTCAGGGAGGGAAGGGCCAGGAGCCAGGAGTCAGAGGCCAGGAGCCAGGAAGGCGTCAGTGGTTCGGGACCAGGAGGCGTCAGCGCCAGAGGTTGCCCGGACGGGCCCGACCAAGACCGCCGCCCTGCCCGCGAAGCGGCGCCGTCTCCAGGGCCCGGCCGAACTCGGACGGACCGACGGTGCCGACCATGTGGACGCTGCCGTCCGCGGCCGGCTCGATCACGATGACGCAGCCGGCGGCCGGCCGCTCGGCCAGCCGGGCGGGCAGCGTGGCCAGGTCGTCAGCCGGGGCTGCCGTGGCCACCGCGGACAGCGGCACCAGCACCCGGTTGACCCGGGTGAGGCCACGGTCGTCCATGGGCACGCCGGCGAGATCGCGTAGCAGCGCCACCCCGGAGAGCCCACCCGCGAAGTCGGCGACGCCGAACACACCCTGGCGTGAGGGCAGCACGACCTCCCGCAGCGCGTCGTCCACCGACGTCCAGGCGGACAGGGTCGGCGCGGCCGGCGCCATGACATCGCGTGCGGTCAGCCCGACGAGCGCCGCGGCGGTGCGCTGCTGCGCCTGGGCGAGACGGGACGCGCCGAGGGCCAGCCAGCCCAGCAGCACCGCCCACAGCGCGACGAACCCGACCAGGAAGACACCGGCCGTGCCGGCGGCGATGAGGGCCCAGCCACTGAGCACCCCGGCCCGCGCGGCGGCGCGCTCCGCGTTCGCCCGGCTGCCGGTGCGGCGCAGCACCCGGTCGGCGACAAGCCGTCCCCCCGCGCTGCGCGGGCTCGGCAGCACCTCGACGAAGGTCAGCAGCAACGCGAAGGTACCGACCCACAGCGCCACCTGGGCGGCGAGCGCCGTCGTCCCACCCGGCAGGAACACCCCGAGTACCACCAGCAGCGCACCGGCCAGTGCGGTGGTGCTCAGTCCCGCCCGGGCGAGCCTCGCCTCCACCCGGATCGCCTCGGCGTCGGCGTCGCCCTCGGCGGCCGCCGGATCGACCAGGCCAACCCCACGCCCACCGTTCGAGCCGGCGGCTTCGGTGGCGTCACCACCGGCGCGCCGCCCCGCGCCCGTCGCGGCGAGCCGGACGCTCCCGACCGCACCGTCCGCTTCACCGGCACCGGCACCGGCACGTGATGCGCCGGGCGCGACGACCAGCCGGCTGCCGGTGGAGCCCAGGATGATGCCAAGGACGTTCAGCCCGGCCCGACGGGCGGCGCGCGCCCGCATCAGATCGGCACCCAGCAGGATGCCGGCGAGCAGGACCGCGCCGATCAGACCGCCACACAGGTACGCGGACGTAGGACGGTCCGCGACAGTGGTGGGCAGCGTCAGGGCACCAAGCAGGACGGTGACGAGCGCCGCGCTGACAGCAAATCCCGGACGCACCGTGATCGGCGGGAGACCTCCCCGTCGGGTGGCGTCGTGGGTACTCATGGCCGTTCGGACTCCTTCCGGTGCTGGTCCCACCCGCCGCCGATCGTCGATGGCACGGCGACTGGTACGACGGGCGGGCTCCTTACACACTCAACGTCTGTCCTTCCCGCGTGGTCCCGGCAGACACCGCCCGAAGTGGACGAGTTCGCCTATGATTTCGTTGCCGAGACTCGGCAGAAGTGGAGGGGCAGGATGTCCAGAAACGCGGGCGAACGCACCTCAGGCGAACGGCTCCCGGGCGAACGGTCGGCACCTCCGGCCCCGCTGCCGATGACCGACGACGACGCGCCGGGCGGCCTCCCGGAGACGAGCCTCACCCGTCTGCCGCGGGCCGCGGTGCTCGCCGCCGCGGACTCCCGACTGCATGCCGGGCTGCTGGGGGACTACCTCGCCGTGCTCGCCGCCGCGGCGGACAGCGGCCGACGGCTCACCCGGGCCGAACGCGACCAGTTCCGGGCCCTCGGGCAGGTCGCCGCCGAGTCCGGCGCGCCACTGCCCGCGCTGGTCGACCTCTACCTCTCGGCGACGTGGCGCGTGTGGCCGTCCCTGCCCGCGGTGCGCGCCGCCGACCGGGATGCCCGCGCCGACCGGGGCGGCCGAGAGCACCGGGACGGGACGCCAGGCGGGTCGGGCGGACCGAGTGGCGCGGTCTCGCGCACCCGGGCGGCCGCCTCCGCGGTGCTGCGGGCCAGCGACGACGCCGTCGCCGCGGTCTGTGAGGGGTTCGAGGCGGCCCGGATGGCCCGGGCCCGCTCCGAGGAGGCGCTGCGCCGCGAACTCGTCGACGACCTGCTCACCGGGACGTCCGCCGTCGGTCAGCTGCTCGAGCGGGCCATCGCGTTCGGGCTGCGACTCGAGGCGCCGCACACGGTTCTGGTCATCACCGGCAACCGCCGTTTCCTGGACGGACGTGCGCTGACCCGATCGGCACAGGACCTGCTGCGCGCGCACAGTCTCACCGAGCCGCTCGTCGCGACCCGCGACGGCCTGCTCGTCTGCGTGCTGCCAGCCCACAGCCAGCTGACCCAGCCCGCCCTCCCGGCGGACACCGGATCAGCGGACACGAGATCAGCCAGCACCGGATCCGCCAGCACGGGTTCCGCGGGCTCCGGTTCGGCCAACACCGGTTCCGCGGGCTCCGGTTCCGCGGCGCGCCCGGGTCGGCCACCTCGCCCGACCGGACGTCGTCCCGCCGATGAGATCGGGCCGTCCGATCGTGGTCTCGGGTTCTCCCCGCTGCCGGCGTTCGCCTCGCCGCCGGAGTCGGGTACCGCCGTGGCGGCCCTGGCCGAACGGCTACGCGACGAGCCCGGACTGATCTGGCGGATGGGGGCGAGCCGCGCCCGCAGTGGTGTCGCCGGAGTGCGCATCGGTTTCGAGGAGGCCCGTTCGGCAGCCGACCTCGCGGGCCGTCTGGGTCTCGCGGGCACCGTGGTACACACCGATGACCTGCTCATCTACAAGGTGCTGCTGCGTGACCGGGAGGCGCTGGCCGAACTCGTGGAGGCGGTGCTGTCCCCGCTGCGGGCGGCGCGCGGCGGCGCCGAGCCGCTACTGGAAACCCTCGACGCGTACTTCTCCACCGGTGCGGTGGCGCTGGCCGCGGCCCGCCGGCTGCACCTGTCGGTGCGGGCGCTGACCTACCGCCTCGATCGCATCCACACCCTCACCCGCCACAACCCGACCTCGCCCACCGACCGGTACGTGCTGCAGACAGCGGTGCTCGGCGCGCGGCTCATCGGCTGGGATCCGTCCATCCCCGCAGGATGACGGGCCGGCCGGTCGGGACCGGACGGGCGGGCCGGGCAGCCCGAGTGGCGGCGCGGCGGACCGTCGTCGACCGGCCGGGCGGAAACTGTCGGAGGGCTGTGGTGTTCTGGAGAACGTGAGCACAGCGTTCGAACGGCCCACCACCGATCTCGAGCGGACGCGCGCCCCGTTCGAGGTCGTGTCCGACTACTCCCCGGCCGGTGACCAGCCGGCCGCGATCGAGGATCTGACCCGGCGGATCGAGGCCGGCGAATCCAACATCGTCCTGCTCGGCGCGACCGGTACCGGTAAGTCCGCGACGACGGCCTGGCTGATCGAGCGGCTGCAACGCCCGACGCTGGTGATGGCGCCGAACAAGACCCTCGCCGCCCAGCTGGCCAACGAGTTCCGCGAGCTGCTGCCGAACAACGCCGTCGAGTACTTCGTCTCGTACTACGACTACTACCAGCCCGAGGCGTACATCGCGCAGACCGACACCTACATCGAGAAGGACTCCTCGATCAACGAGGAGGTCGAGCGGCTGCGGCACTCGGCCACGATGAACCTGCTCACCCGCCGCGATGTCATCGTCGTGGCGTCCGTGAGCTGCATCTACGGCCTTGGCACTCCGCAGGAGTACATCGACCGGATGGTCCGCCTGCGCGTCGGCGAGGAAGTCGAGCGCGACGCGTTGCTGCGCCGGCTGGTCGATGTCCAGTACGCGCGCAACGACCTGGCGTTCACCCGAGGCACGTTCCGGGTGCGCGGTGACACGGTGGAGGTGTTCCCCGTGTACGAGGAGCTCGCCGTGCGCATCGAGATGTTCGGTGACGAGATCGAGCGGCTCACCTACCTGCATCCGCTCACCGGTGAGATCGTCCGCGAGTCGCAGGAGATCTTCGTCTTCCCCGCCACCCACTATGTCGCCGGCCCGGAGCGGATGGAACGGGCGATCGCCGGTATCGAGGGGGAGCTTGCCCTGCGCCTCGAGACGATGGAGGCGCAGGGCAAGCTGCTCGAGGCCCAGCGGCTGCGGATGCGCACCACCTACGACATCGAGATGATGCGTCAGGTCGGGTTCTGCTCGGGTATCGAGAACTACTCCCGCCACATCGACGGGCGCGGCGCCGGTACCGCCCCGCACACCCTGCTCGACTACTTCCCCGACGACTTCCTCCTGGTCATCGACGAGTCGCACGTGACGGTGCCGCAGATCGGCGGCATGTACGAGGGTGACATGTCCCGCAAGCGCAACCTGGTCGATCACGGCTTCCGGCTGCCGAGCGCCATGGACAACCGCCCGTTGCGGTTCGAGGAGTTCCTCCAGCGCATCGGCCAGACGGTCTACCTCTCGGCCACCCCCGGCTCCTACGAGATGGGCCGGGCCGACGGGGTGGTCGAACAGATCATCCGCCCGACCGGTCTGCTCGACCCGGAGGTCGTGCTCAAGCCGACCAAGGGCCAGATCGACGATCTCGTCGGCGAGATCCGCGCCCGCGCCGAACGCGACGAGCGCGTCCTGGTCACCACCCTGACCAAGAAGATGTCCGAGGACCTCACCGACTACCTGCTCGAACTCGGCATCCGGGTGCGCTACCTGCACAGCGAGGTCGACACGCTGCGCCGGGTGGAGCTGCTCACCGAGCTGCGCCGCGGCGAGTTCGACGTGCTGATCGGCATCAACCTGCTGCGCGAGGGTCTTGACCTGCCCGAGGTGTCGCTGGTCAGCATCCTCGATGCCGACAAGGAGGGCTTTCTGCGTTCCGAGCGGTCGCTCATCCAGACCATCGGTCGGGCCGCACGTAACGTCTCCGGCCAGGTGCACATGTACGCCGACAAGATCACACCCTCGATGCGCTACGCCATCGACGAGACGAACCGCCGCCGGGCCAGGCAGATGGCCTACAACACCGAGCGTGGGCTCGACCCGCAGCCGCTGCGCAAGAAGGTCATGGACATTCTCGACGACATGGTCCGTGAATCCACTGACGGTGAGCTGATCGGCGGCGGCGGGCGGGCCCAGTCCCGCGGCAAGGCGCCCGTGCCCGGCATGAAGTCACGCTCCGGGCGTAGCGACGCCGTCGGCCGCCACGCCGCCGAACTCGCCGGGATGCCCTCCCATGAGCTGTCCCAGCTCATCCGCCAGCTCGACGACCAGATGCACGAGGCGGCCCGGGAGTTGCAGTTCGAGCTGGCCGCCCGGCTACGGGACGAGATCTCCGAACTGAAGAAGGAGCTGCGCGGCATGGGCGCCGCCGGCGTCTCGTGATCCGCGGCGCCCGGTGCGGCCGGTGCGGCCGTGGAGGTGGGAGCGGGCAGGTCGCCGCCCCCGGCGCCGTCCGCTCACGGTCACGTCGCGGTGGCGTCGCGGCGGGCGAGCAGCGCCTGCCAGACCTCGTGGACCTGGGCATCGAGATTGGCCAGGGTGCCGCCGTTGTCGACGATCAGGTCCGCGGCCGCGCGGCGCCGCGCGTCGTCGGCCTGCGCCGCCATCCGGGCCTGCGCTTGCTCCCGGGGCAGGCCGCGGGCCTCGAGCCGGGCCAGCCGCAGTGCCGCGGGCGCCTCGACGACGACCACCAGGTCGTAGGCACCCGCGGCGCCCACCTCGACGAGCAGCGGAATGTCATGCACGACGATGTCCCCGGCCGCCGCACCCGCGATCCGACGCGCGGTCTCCGCCTGAATCAGCGGATGCACGATGGCCTCCAGGCGGCGGCGGGCAGCCTCGTCGGCGAAGACGATCCGCCCCAGCGCCGGCCGGTCCAGGCTGCCGTCGGCGGCGGCGACCTCGGGGCCGAACGCGGCCAGCACCGCGGCCAGACCGGCGGTGCCCGGTGCCACCACATCGCGGGCGATCTGGTCGGCGTCGATGAGCACCGCGCCCCGTGCCACCAGTCGCGCTGACACCGCGCTCTTGCCCGAGCCGATGCCTCCGGTAAGTCCCACCCTGAGCACCCTGCCGAGTCTGCCAGCCACACCGCCTCGACGCCTCGGTGCCTCGGTGCCTCGGTGCCTCGGCGTGGCGGCCCGACCCGGCGTCTCGACCCGCCGGCCCGCACCGGCCCGGCGACGCCGTCCGGATGGTTGGCACACTGTGCCAGGTGGAGGCCGACGCGACGGACATGACCGGGATGCCTGCTCCCGATCGGCCGCGGGGCCGGCTTCGCCTGTCCCATCATCTGTGGCCCGTGCTGCTGACCGCGACACTGATCGGTCTCGGTGTCCTTGGCCTCGTGCTGCTGCCGGTGCTCAGCCGGCGGGCACCGCTGCTGCTGGTCGCGTTGCGCCCGACCTGGGGGGTGCTGGTGCTGGTCGGGGGCACGGTGCCGTTCGTCCCGACGCTGCTGCTCGCGGCGCTGCTGCGGGGTCTGCTCGATGTCGGCTACTTCGCCCTGGCCCGTAACAACATCCGTTCGGTGCTGCTGCGTTCGCTGGGCGGCAGCCGACTCGTCGCGGCACTGACACGCCCGAACACCCGCACGCCGCTGCTGTGGTTCTGTCTGGTGAACACGAACGTCGCGGTGGACGCGGCTCTGGGCGCCGGTGATGTGCCGATGCGTCGCTTCCTGCGGTTCCTGGCGGTCGGCTCGTTGCTGCAGACCGCCGTGTACCTGGCGGCGGCGCGCGCGGCCTCCCCCGGTATGCGGCAGGCGGTGGACTGGCTGGACGCGCACATGACCTGGTTCGTCGTCGGAGGGCTCGCGCTGGCGCTCGTCCGCATCGCACTGCGATCGGTACGGCGTGCGGCGCGAGACGCTCGCGGAAACGGTCGCGACACGCCGACCTCCGACATCCACCGGCCGCGAACAAACAGTCAATCCGTGGACAGACCGGGACGAGAGTAGGAACCTCGAAACGGTGACGGACCGCACCTTTTCATGGTCCGTTCGTCCGGTGCCGAATCCGGCCCGGTCCCGTTCCCGTCTTCGGAGCCCGCCATGTCCCCCGCGCGCCCCTCCCCATTCGGCAGTTTCCCGTCCGGCGATTTCCCGGTGGCCTGCGCCGTCCCGCCGCACATCCTGGAACGCATCGCGCGCCGCGGCAGCGAGCCGCAGCGCACCTGGGCGTTGGCCACGTTGATGCGCGACAGTTCACACCGTGCGATCCGCGCCCATGACTCGCTGCTGCGTGCTCTCGGTGACGGGGACGAGCCGACCGCGCCGGCCGAAGCCCCCCGGCCGCGCCGGACCGTCGCCGACGCCGCCGGTCTGGAGAAACTGCCCGGTGTCACGGTACGCAGCGAGGGCAACGGGCCCGTCGAGGACCCCGCCGTCAACGAGGCCTACGAGGGGCTCGGCGCCACCTACGACTTCTACGCGACGGTTCTCGGCCGCGACTCGATCGATGACGCGGGTATGTCCCTGGTCGCCAGGGTTCATTACGGCGACCATTACGACAATGCCTTCTGGGACGGCGAGCAGATGGTCTTCGGCGACGGCGACGGTGAGCTGTTCAACCGTTTCACACTGTCGCTGGATGTCATCGGCCACGAGCTGACCCACGGCGTGACCGAGCATGAGGCGTCGCTGGCGTATGTCCAGCAGTCCGGCGCACTCAACGAATCCATCAGTGATGTGTTCGGTTCGCTCATTCGGCAGTACGGCCGGCGCCAGAGCGCGCAGCAGGCTGACTGGCTCATCGGCCAAGAGCTGCTCGCCGATTCGGTGCAGGGCGTCGCGCTGCGTTCGATGAAGGCGCCCGGCACCGCCTACGACGACCCGGTGCTCGGGGCGGACCCGCAGCCGGCGCGGATGTCCGACTACGTCCACACGGCCACCGACAACGGCGGCGTGCACATCAACTCGGGTATCCCGAACCGGGCGTTCTATCTGGCGGCGCTCGCCCTGGGCGGTCACGCCTGGGAGAAGGCCGGGCCGATCTGGTACGCCAGCCTGCGTGCCACCCGCATCCAGGAGAACGTGTCGTTTCGGACGTTCGCCGCCATCACCGCTCGCCAGGCGGAGGAGCTCTTCGGCGCCGAGGAACGGCGTGTGGTCAGCGAGGCCTGGCGGGAGGTGGAGGTCATCCGCTGAACCCGCCGCGGGCGGCGGCGGGTTCCGGTGACGGGTCGAGCAGGACCGCCCCGCCCAGCCTGTCCTCCCCCGCGCGTAGCCGGACGAGGGTGTGTGCCGACTGGCGGGCCAGCAGAGTGAGCGCGCTGACCACCACCGGATCGACCGCGCTGCGGTTCTTCGACCACCGGGCGGCGATCGCGCCGAGCAGACCACCCTCGCCCGACAGCGGCACCAGGAACACCGAGCCCAGCATGAACCGGGTCGCCATCTCACTGTTGATCAGTGGCGATTCGCGGGCGTCCGCGAGGAACAGCGGTCCCTGGGAGCGCAGCGCGGCCTGCAACATCCGACCGGCCTCGGGCTGGCGGGCCTCCCCGAGCGGAATCACCGGCGGCCCGCCGGAACGGGTCCGCGAACCGAACACCCGGTAGATCGTCGAACCGGGCACCTCGGACAGCAGCAGGACCAGGTCGTCGGCGCCGACGAGGGCCTGCGCCACGTCGGTGATCACCCGCACGGCATGGTCGAGGTCCTGGGCGAACCAGAGCCGGTCCAGGTCGGCCAGGGCACCGTTGACCAGCGACAGGGCATTGGCTTCGCGGCGTGCCTCGAGCAGCGCCATGACCTGCCCGGCCAGGGCTGTCAGCGCGCGTCGATGGCCCGCGGTGAGGCGCCGCGGGCACCGGTCGACCACGACCAGCGCGCCGAGCACCGCTCCCGACGCGGCAAGGATCGGCGCTCCGGCGGCAAACCTGATCTGTTCTCCGGCGGCATACCGCCGGCGGGACGCGTCGGCGTCGACGGTCAGGTCCTGCAACTCCACGAAGGCCCGCTCGGCGATCACCCGCGTCGCGATCCCGCACTCCTGGGCCAGGATCGAGGAGCCGGTCCCGACATGCGTCTTGGACCATTCACGGTCACCGTCCCGGAAGATGATCGCGGCCGCGGCGCAGCCGGTCGTCTCCACGGCGATCGCCGCAAGGGCCTCGAAGGGAGGCTCCGGGGACCTCCGCAGGATGTGCAGATCGTCGAGGATCGCCCGGTCCGCCAGTCGGGGGCTCTCCTTCTCACTCGGACGCGCGCCGTTCGACGCGGCGCCGTTCCCGTTGGAGGTGGCAGAGCCGTTGGAGGTGGCAGAGCCGTTGGAGGTGGCAGAGCCGTTGGAGGTGGCAGAGCCGTTGGAGGTGGCAGAGCCGTTGGAGGTGGCAGAGCCGTTCGGGGTGAAGGTGGCGATGGGTGAGGCGGTGGCGGCGCGGCGTGGGGCCGCCGGACGACCTCTGGCGCCCATCGGGTGGCTGTCGGTCGCCTGGGCCTGCAGCAACGCGGTCATCCGCATGGCTGGCAGAGGCGGGGAGATCACCGTTCCCTGCAGCAGGTCACAGCCAAGATCGATCATCATCTTCTGGGTGCGTTCGTCCTCGATGCCCTCGCCGACCACGCGCAGGCCGAGGCGATGGCCGAGTTCGATGACGGAACGCACGATCGCCGCGTCCGGCGCGCTGCCACTCGCGTCCGTCACGAAACCACGATCGATCTTGACCTCGTCGAAGGGCAGGGCCTTGAGGATCTCCATCGAGTTGTAGCCGGTGCCGAAGTCGTCCAGGGAGACCTCGACGCCCTGGGCGCACAGCTGGCTCAGCATCTCGGCGGCCCGCTCCGGCTGGGTCAGCACGGCGCTTTCGGTGATCTCCAGGGTCAGCGCGTCGCTGGGCAGACCATGGGCGTTCAGCGCGCCGACCACCGCCCGCGGCAGGTCGTCCAGCACGAACATCCGCGGGGAGAGGTTCACCGACACCGCCAGGTGCAGACCCGCGGCGTTCCAGGCGGCGCACTGGCGGGCGGCCTCGCCGAGCACCCAGTGGGTCACGTCCGCGATCATGGGCGATCGTTCGACCAGGGACAGAAAGTCACCGGGGGCCAGCAGGCCGCGGGTGGGATGGTTCCACCGCAGCAGGGCCTCGGCGGCCACGATCGCGCCGGAGTGCGCGGACTGCAACGGCTGGTAGAAGAGCACCAGTTCCTGACGGTCGATCGCGGCGCGCAACTGCGCGTACAGCGCGATCTGCGCGGGCTGCACCCCGATCAGGCCCGGAGCCCAGACACCGATGCTCTCCCCCTCGTGCCGGGCCCGGGCAAGCGCCACGTCCGCGCAGGTCAGCAGGCCCGCCATCGTCAGGTCATCGCGGGGTGCGACGGCGATCCCGACCGAGGCGTCCATGGCGACATCGACGGCGCAGACCCGGAAGGGCCCCTGTACCCGGCGCAGGACCTGGCGGGCGAACTCCGCCCGCGGATCGCTGTCCGTCGTCGACGGCGCCGCGCCCACCGCTGCCGCTGGCGCTGATGCCGCTGATGCCGCTGATGCCGCGACGGTGGACGGTGCGGAGACGGTGGACGGTGCGGTGGGGCGGGGAAAGACCAGGATGAACTCGTCGCCGCCGGCGCGTCCGACGATGGCGGGAGAGGGGGTCATCGTCCGCAGGCGGCGGGCGACGTCCTGGAGGAGCTGGTCGCCGCCGGCGTAACCGAACGCGTCGTTGATCTCGTGGAACCTGGTGATGTCGACCAGGACGAGGACCGCCTCGTCGCCCTGCGCCACGATCGAGGCGACCACGCGTTCGCCGTGGTGGAGGGTTCCGCTGCGGTTGGGGAGCCGGGTCAGGGCGTCGATCTCGTCCTGGCGCGGTCCCGAACGCAGGCGCAACGTGCCGGCGGCGACGACGCACAGCACGGCGGCCATCACCGGCCCGCCGACGGTCGGCAGATCATCGCCCACGCAGGCACCGAGGGCGAGCATGGCCACGGCGAGGCCGAGGATCGCCAGCGCCGCGGGGAGACGCGCCCAGGCCACATAGATCGCAAGCGCCACGAACCACAGCAGGTAGGCCGACGCCTCGTCCGACGACGACGCCCGAGCCAGCCCGATCCCGAGCACCACGGCGGACGCCGCCGCGACCACCGAGGGCACCCACACCGACCATGACCGGGTCGTCCAACGGACGACAAGGCTGGCCGCCGCGGCCGCACAGACGAACCAGCCGATCCACCAGGGCTGCAGGGCCGACCCCGGAAGAACCACCGCGAGCAGGAATACCGCGGCTATGCCGAGGAGAACCAGGACCCGCCTCTGCTCGGAACGTCTCCACTCGGTGCCCACGAAATGATTCCCTCCCCGCCGACCCAGGTCCGTCAGGGTCGGTACACCCCGGGCCGTCACACCCACGAGTCCTCGACGCGTCCGGTCACGAACTGGAGCGACGCCCGGCCAGACGAGGGCGTCCGTGCGACCTGGCGGGGCCTATCTGCACGTTGGATGCGCCCGCGCTCGACGGGCTGTACGGGCGGACGCGCAGGATGGTCCCGAGATGCCGCGCCGCCGCCGAGGCGAGGGTCAGGCTTTCTTTACCATGTCCGGCGCGGCCCGCCGTCTAACCTCGCAGACAGCACCTTCACCCTACGTAGAAGCCACCCAGGAACCCCATATCACCTAAACCTGAGTGCCTTATCAGAAGGTATACGGCGCAAGCGAATCCGCGCACGACAGACGGCCACGAGCCAGACGATTGACGCAGGACAAGACAAATCAACGGTCAAAGCCGGCGGGATGTTGATCCACGGTTCGGCGACCGTTGTCAGCCCTGCCTCGGCGAGCACACCGGCGGCACACGGATGCCAGAAATCCGCATTACGGACATAACACCACAACACCGCAGATGCACGCGTGTGCGCATGTGCGCAGAGGTGGGGAGTCGACTTACCCCGGTGACCTCGCGGTGCGGCTAGTGCGCGGCTTCGTCCCAGGTGCGACCGGAACCGACGCTGACGTCGAGGGGTACCGACATGGTGTAGGCGGCGGACATTTCCGTGCGGACGAGCTCCTCGACCTGCGCACGCTCGCCGGAGGCGATCTCGAGGACGAGTTCGTCGTGCACCTGGAGCAGCAGGCGGGAGGTGAAGGCGCCTTCTCGCAGCGCCCGGTCCACACCCAGCATGGCGATCTTGATGATGTCGGCGGCGGAACCCTGGATCGGGGCGTTCAGGGCCATCCGTTCGGCCATCTGCCGGCGCTGGGAGTTGTCACTGGTGAGGTCGGGCAGGTAGCGGCGGCGACCGAGAATGGTCTCGGTGTAGCCGTCGCGGCGGGCGCGTTCCACGACACCTCGCAGGAAGTCCCGGACGCCGCCGAAACGGGCGAAGTAGGCGTCCATGTGCTCGCGTGCCTCGTCGGGGGCGATGCCGAGCTGGGAGGCCAGCCCGAACGCGGACAGGCCGTAGGCCAGACCGTAGGACATCGCCTTGATCCGTCGGCGCAGCTCCGGGTCGACCTCGGCCACGGGCAGGCCGAACGCCTCGGCGGCGACGAAGGTGTGCAGATCCTCGCCGGAGCCGAAAGCCTCGATGAGACCTTCGTCGCCGGACAGATGCGCCATGATCCGCATCTCGATCTGCGAGTAGTCGGCGGTGAGCAGTTCCTCGTAGCCGGCGCCGACGACGAAGCCCTGCCTGATCTGGCGGCCCTCGGCGGTGCGGATCGGAATGTTCTGCAGGTTCGGGTCGGTGGAGGACAGCCGGCCGGTCGCGGCGATGGTCTGGTTGAACGTGGTGTGGATGCGCCCGGCATCGTCGATCATCGGCAGCAGCGAGTCGATGACCGTCCTGAGTCGGGCCACGTCCCGGTGGCGCAGCAGGACCGGCAGCAACGGGTGGTCGGACTGCACGGCCAGCCAGGCCAGCGCGTCGGCGTCGGTGGTGTAACCGGTCTTGATCTTCTTGGTCTTGGGCAGACCGAGCTCGTCGAACAGGATCTGCTGGAGCTGTTTGGGTGAGCCGAGGTTGAACGAGCGCCCGACGAGCTCATGGGCCTGGTCCGCGACGGCGGTGACCTCGGCGCCGTAGTGCTTGGCGAGCTCGAGCAGATGGTCCTGATCCGCGGCGATGCCGGCGCGTTCCATCCCGGCGAGCACCGTGACCAGCGGCAGCTCCATGTCCCGCAGCAGGGTGGCGGCGCTGCGGCGCTCGAGGTCGGCGTCGAGCTCGTCGGCGAGCTCCAGACAGGCCCGGGCCCGCACCGCGTCGGCCTGGGACTGTTCGGCCTCGCCGGACCCGTCCAGGGTGAGCTGGCCGTCGCCCGCGGGTTCGGCGGACAGGTCCCGGTGCAGGTAACGGGCGACCAGATCGCCGAGGTCGAACGTGCGCTGGCCGGGCAGGGCCAGGTAGGCGGCCAGCGCCGTGTCGCTGGTGACACCGGCGAGGGTGAGGCCGAGCTCGGCGAGCGCGAGCATCGGACCCTTGACGTCGTGGCCGGCCTTGGGCCGGGTCGGGTCGGCCAGCCAGGTACCGAGCGCATCGAGATCGGCCGGGGTGAGGGTGGTCGGGTCGATCCAGGCGGCGGCACCGTCGGCGGTGGCCAGGGCCAGCCCCGACAGCAGGCCCGTGCCCCGCCCCCAGGTACCCCGGACCTGCAGACCGGTGCGCCCGGTGCCGCGCGCGTGCGCCGCCAGCCAGTCGGTGACCTCGTCCGGACCGAGGGTGGTGACCTCGATGTCGAACCCCTCCTCCACCGGCGGCGGCGTGGTCGCCAGCGCCGCGTAGAGGCGTTCGCGCAGCACCCGGAACTGCAGGGTGTCGAACAGCTGATGGACGGCCTCCCGGTCCCACGGGCGCTGGCGCAGGTCGTCCGGCCCCACCGGCAGGGGCACGTCGCGCGCGAGCTCGGTCAGGGAACGGTTACGTATCACCGACGCCAGGTGCGCCCGCAGGGACGCCCCGGTCTTCCCGCCGATCTCGTCGGCGCGGTCGACCAGTTCCGCGAGGGAACCGAACTGCTGGATCCACTTGGTGGCGGTCTTCTCCCCCACGCCGGGCACCGAGGGCAGGTTGTCGGACGGGTCGCCGCGCAGCGCCGCGAAATCCGGGTACTGCGTCGGGGACAGGCCGTACTTCGCTTCCACCTCGGCCGGGGTGAAGCGGGTCATGTCCGAAATGCCCTTGCGGGTCATCAGGACCGTGACCTGGTCGTTGACGAGCTGAAGCGCATCCCGGTCGCCGGTGACGACGAGCACCTGCATGCCGGCCGCGCTCCCGGCCGTGGCGAGGGTGGCGATCACGTCGTCGGCCTCGAAACCGGCGGCGCTGACCCCCACCACCGCGAGCGCCTCGCACACCTGGTGGATGAGACTGACCTGCCCGACGAAATCGGACGGCGTCTCGGCCCGGCCGGCCTTGTACTCGGCGTACTGGGTGTGCCGGAACGTGGGCGTCGGCAGATCCCACGCGACGGCGACGTGCGTGGGCCGCTCGTCACGCAGGACGTTGATCAGCATCGAGGTGAACCCGTAGACGGCGTTCGTCGGCTGGCCCGTCGTGGTGGAGAAGTTCTCCACCGGGAGCGCGTAGAAGGCCCGGTAGGCCAGCGAGTGCCCATCCAGCAGCAGCAGACGCGGGGCGGCGGCGTCAGTGGCGGTGGCACCGGCGGTGGCACCGGCGGTGCGGGCGCGGCTGGCGGACCGAGCGGCGCTCGCCCGGCCGGAGGACGATGTCGACGAGGTCACGGGCACGCGGCGAGTCTAGGCGGTGGGTCCGACAGTTCGGGACACCGGCGGAGCGGGCGTCCGACGGGCACCGTGTGGACACGAACCCGACAGTGGCGGGCAGCGGTCATGATTAGGCTCGGCGAGATGACGACGACGGACACGGATCCTCCGAGCTCGGCTGGTACCCCCGGGAAGGGACCCACGCCTGGCGGTGATCCCGGCGCCCCCGAGACGCCCGGAACGCCCGGAACCCCCGGAACGCCCGGAACGCCCGAGGCGGAGCTGGTCGCCTACCTCAACGGGGTCCGCGGCGAACTCGAACGGCACATGGGCATCGTGTTGACGGAGGCGGCGGCCGAGCGCGTGGTCGCGACGATGCCGGTCGAGGGCAACCGGCAGCCGTACGGGCTGCTGCACGGCGGTGCGTCGGTGGCACTGGCCGAGACGGTGGGGTCTATCGGCGCCACCCTTGGCGCCCCCGCGGGCTCGCTCGCCGTGGGTATCGAGATCAACGCGACCCATCACCGGTCCGCCACCGCGGGGACGATCACCGCCGTCGCCACCCGCCTGCACGGCGGGCGCACACTGGCCACCTACGACATCCGGATCACCGACGAGACCGGACGTGCGGTGTGCACCTGCCGACTCACCTGCATGATCCGTCCCGGCTCGCGGTAGCCGGTGGTAATCCGAACGGACACACCAGGCGGAGACCGGTACATTGACCGGATGCGGCGAGGGGCTTAGCCTCATCGCCCGTGGCACCCGGGTCGTGCGAGTAGACAACGTGCGGACGCGGGGAAGGTCCGGACGGCACCAAAGCCGGTCCCGGGTGCCGCATCCAGAGCCCCCCGCGCGGCGACCCGCGGGGGCGTCCACAGCGCCGTGGGTCATGGCTTCGCCAGGGTGTCGACGGGGCCGAGCACCGTCCGTCGGCCGTCACGGATCTGGTAGACGTACACGGTCGAGCCGTCCACGTTGCCGTCCTTGCGGAAGGTGATCTGCTTGGTGACACCGGGGATGTTCACCGAGCCGAAGGCGGCCACCAGCGCCGAGCGGTTCGCCGCGTCCCCGAGGCGGCGCACCGTGTCGATGATGGCGTTGGTGGCGTCGTAGGCCTCGCCGGAGTAGGTCCCCGGGCGGATGCCGCTGTTGACCGAACGGAACTTCCCGACGAACCCGGCGGCGGCCGGGTCGCTGTTCGGATCCCCACAGGCGCAGGTCAGCAGGACGCCCTCGGCGTTACCGGTGCCGGCCTGGCGGATCAGCTGGTCGTCGTTCGACCCGTCCCCGGAGACGATCCTTCCGGTGAAGCCCTTGCCCCGCAGGGCCCGCACCAGCAGCGCCAGCTCGGAGTAGTACCCCGAGTAGTAGAGGACGTCCGGGTCCGCGGCGATGATTTTCGAGGCCTCCGAGCCGTAGTCCTTCGTCGGGTTGATCCCGTCGTGGGTGACGTTGAGGCCGTGCGCGCTCAGTGACCGTTCCAGCGCGCCGGACAGGCCGATGCCGTATTCGCTGCGATCGTCCAGGGAGAAGACCGTACGGGCCTTCAGCACCTTGGACAGGTACTCCGCGGCGGCGGCGCCCTGCACGGTGTCGGGGGCGATCACCCGGAAGAACGTGGTGAAGCCGAGGTCGGTCAGGCCTGGTGCCGTGGCCGACGGGCTGACCGAGAGCAGCCCGGCCGCGCTGTACAGCGGCTCGCTCGCCTTCGTCGGCCCGGAGAACACCGGTCCCACGACCGCGAGGATGTTCGGGTTGTCGACGAGCTTCTGCGCCGCGGTCGCCCCCTGGTCCGCGAGTCCCTGGTCGTCGGAGGCGACGATCCGCAGCCGGAACGGCAGGTCGGGACGCTGGTTGGCGAGGTCGACGGCGGTGAGCATCCCCCCGTAGGCGTTCAGCCCGAGCTGCTGGTTGTCGCCGGACAGCGGCCCCTGGAAGCCGAGCAGGTACTCCTTCTTGCCCCGCTCGCCGTCCGATCCACCACAGCCGGCGAGGATGGCTCCGGCCACCATCGTGGCCGCGATCGCGAGTGCTCCCACACGCCGTCCTGCCACCCTCATGCCACGCCCTCCGTAGCTTCGCCGCCATCATCGATGACTACAGGTATCCGACAGATAACCTGTTGTGACGAAACCTAGCCGAGCAAGCACATCCTATGGACACTTTAGGTAAGCGTGTCGTCACCATTCGTAGCTTTACCGGGATGGCGGAGGCTCGGTGCCGCCCAGCGGACGGGTGGTGTCAGCGGGTCCGGGTGCTCAGGGCGACGAACCGTCCGGCGAGAACGGTGTAGAGCGCGACCGACGGGGAGCGGGTGTCGCCGTAACGGTCGAAGCCGACCGTTACGCTGACACCGACGAAGGAGGCACGTCCGATCGCGGCGACGAGATCGTGCCGGACGGTGGCGTCCACGCCGGGACGCCCGGGCAGCACGGTCGCGGCGGCCCGGATGATCGCCCGGGCGGCGTCGTAGGCGTAGGCGGCGACGGCCGGGAGCGCCTCGGCCCGACGCTGGGCGAGTTTCACGGTCGCATCGTGGTCGGCCTGCTCATCGGCGCTGCGACTGGGCGCCGCGGCCGGTGTCGCGGTGTCGGCCTCGGCCGGGTCCGCCGCCGGTGTCGCGGACGCGGCCGCCGAGGCGGTGCCGCCCGTGCGCGACGCGCGGGTCTCGTCGGCCTGCCCCGGGCCGGGCACCCCACCGAAGCGCTGCGCGTAGGCGGCGACGAACGCCCCGGCCGCCGGCAGCCGGGTCGGTGCGGTCAGCAGGCTGGTGATCAGGTCCCCGTCGGCCGCGCTCTTCGCCTCGTCCAGGTAGCGCGGGCGCAGCAACGCGTCCGAACCCAACACCTGGACGGACAGCCCTCCCTCGGCGAGGCGGGCGCGCAGCTTGCCGGCGAACGACGCGTCGGCGTCCAGGTAGATCAGATCGGGCGCCTCCTGCTCGAGGGACGCCGCCACCTCGTCGACCGGCGGGTCGTCGCCGTCACCGGAACGCACCGGGTACGTCGACGTCACCGAGGCGCCCAGCGCGGTGGCCCGAGCCGTGAACCGATCGGCGAGTGTCGTGCCGTAGCGGGGTTCGCCGTCGACGACCGCGATGTGCCGACGACCGAGTGTGCGCACGGCGTACTCGGCCGCCACCTGCGCCTGCAGCTCGTCCGTGCCGGTCAGGCGGAAGTAGCTCGGGTAGGGCCGGGTCCGCGGCCCGCTGCCGACGCCGGTGAGGACCGGGTCGGCGTTGGACGGCGAGACGACCGGCACCCCGGCCGCGGCGAGCGTCGGCACCGCGACCCGAGCGACCAGGGAACTGGCCGGTCCGACCACGCCGATGAGCCGCTCGTTCGCGGTGAACGCGTCAGCGGCCTGCGCCCCACCGTCCACCCGGGCCAGGTCGTCACGGCTGGACAGCTCCAGGCGCCAGCCCGCGATCGCACCGGACTCGTTGGCCTCCTCGACGGCCAGGGCCACCGCGTTGCGCACGGCCGCACCGTCGGCCGACAGGTCACCCGACAGCGGCGCCATCACACCGATCGTGGCCACCCGCGTGCCGGCCCCACCATGACCGTCGGAGCCGTCCAGCGCCGACGCCAGGGTGAGCCCGAGCAACGACGGCACCGCCAACACGACGACCGCGAGCAGCGCGAGGAACACCCGGCCCCGACCGCTGCCTGCCCGCGCCCGTACCCACCGCCCAAGCCCGCCTGCCAGCGCCCCGAACGCCGCCCGCACCGCGACCGCCGCCCGGGACACCGCCCGCGGCTGGACGGGCGACGTCACGAGGTCGGCAACGCCTCACCCGACAGCACGGCCTCGGCGACGGCCCGCATGGTGCGCCGCTGGTTCATCGACGTCCGCTGGATCCAGCGGAACGCGTCCGGCTCGGTCATGCCGTGCTCGGTCTGCAGCACGCCCTTCGCCCGTTCGATGATCTTCCGGGCCTCCAGGCGACCCTGGAGGTCCTCGACCTCGACCTCGAGGCTCACGATCTCGGTGAAACGGCTCATCGCCATCTCGATCGTGGGCAGCAGGTCCTTCTTCTGGAACGGCTTGACGACATACGCCATCGCGCCGGCCTCGCGGGCCCGTTCGACCAGCTCACGCTGGCTGAACGCGGTGAGGATGACCACCGGGGCGATGCGGTCCTTGGCGATCAGCGCACCGGCCTCGATGCCGTCCATCCGGGGCATCTTGACGTCGAGGATGCACAGGTCGGGCCGCAGCTTGCCGGCGAGGCTGACCGCCACCTCGCCGTCACCGGCCTCCCCGACGACCTCGTACCCCTCCTCCTGCAGCATTTCCCGCAGGTCGAGCCGGATCAGCGCTTCGTCCTCGGCGATCAGGACCCGGCGCGGGTTCGAGGAGGGCTGGCTCATCGAGGCGTACTCCCGGTCTCGTTCAGGTAAGACAACCAGTGTGGCAGGGCGGTGGTCGACATCCGCCCGGACATGGGAGGGCGGGAGGTCGAAACGCACCCTACCCGGATAGAGTCTTCAGCGAGACGTTCCGGTCCGGATCGACCAGGATGGCCCTACCGCGCCAGCCCTGGACGACAGCCGAGCCGGCCGCCTCGCCCGCCCGGCCCGCACCACCCGCAGACCGCACCACGATCCATCCGCAGGCCCCGGTACTCCAACGGCAGAGAGACGGTGCTCAAACCACCGACAGTGTGGGTTCGAATCCCACCCGGGGTACACGTAGAGTAGTCTTACGACTACAATTCACTTTCACTGAATGCCCGACTTACGACGCCGCCTCTTCGCGAGAGCGCTCTGCGACTCTCCGTTGAACCCTGAGATCCTGGCCCAGCTACTCGAATCGGACAAAACTATCTTCCGGCCGCGTGGGTTCGCACCCGGGTACTTCCAACCTCGGACGTATAGGCCCCTCCGGCACGCGGACAGGGGCGCAGCGATGCAGGGCGTGCAAGCTGGCTAGCCGGCGGGAGCAACCACGCCCTGATCAGCGGGCAGATGCTGCGCTGGATCGATCTAGAGACGTCCGCGCGATCGCACAAGCGCGGTTGGCGGTTCGGTCGCCAGCCTTGATGCGCCACCGCCCGCGCACCTCCCAGACGTTTCGGGACGGGGTGCGGGCACTCCTCCGCTCTCGTGCAGGAGGTAGCGACCTGGAAGGCCCATCGCACAGATCGTCGACTCCGCCGACCAAGGCCATCGCCGGCGGCTCCCGACGCTCATCCCCGAATTCGGCACCGCCCCCGTCGTAACAGCCTCTCGTGGGAGCCGATCACTCGTCGCGTGGGGGACCGACGGGCAACCCGGCCAGCGCTTGGACCGTCATATGGGTCGACAGGTACTCTTCCCCGAGGGCGCGGCGGCGCCGGGTCAGGGTGTCCACCACCAGTGGCGGCTGACTACAAGACCACGCCCCGTGCAAGGAATCTCACGCCTGCATCCTTCAAGCCAGCCATTCGGCCCATCGTCGGTCGGAGGCCGCATGACTCACCAGCACCACCGGTGAATCTTGCACCGACGTGCCCGCCCCCATCGATCAAGTGCGGCACTCACGGCCATCGCGATGACGAGCGCTGTCGAACGGTGCGAGCCAGGGCCGTTCTGACGTAGATCAGCCCTGTCGTCGACGCGTGAAAACCCCGGGCGGTCGTCCAGGGTCCGCCGGTGACCCCGATATGTAGTGCACGGGTCAGGGTGACGAGCCGCTGGCGGGTTCTGGTGCGACAATCTGGCCGGGTGTCGCAAATGCCGCGATCGCGGGTCGGGCGAACCGGTGGACACTGGCGTTCGCCGTGAAGGTCTGGAGGCGTCCCGCATGGGCCAGGAAACCGTCAGAACTGCTCCTCGACTGGTCCACGTCACCGGCACCGCGTCCGGCTACGCCGGCAAGTCCGCCCACGAGGCGCTGACGGTCGTTACGCCGCAGTTCATCGGGGGCCGAGAGCGCTCGTCAACGGTCCGCGAGCAGTACGCGGACCGCGCCGGCCTGGAAGTGACGCTGTATGGCCTGGCTGAGTCCCGGGAGATCCACGTGATCGGCCAGAACCGGCTCGCCGACCAGATGCGAGACCTCCTACGCGGAAACCAGATACCAGCCTGGCGCCTGCACGAACTCCCGAGAAAGCAGACGCCCGTTCACGCTCTGTACGCGCTCCTGTCCGTCCGATCGGCCAACCTCTTGCGGCTGGTTCCGTTCCTGTCGGTAGAGGAAGTCGCCGCGGTTCCCGACGAGGCCCTTCTGGAGCTACGGGGACTGGGCCAGGGATCTCTCACGGAGATCCGCTCCGCCCTGACCGATCCCTCGCTGCGGGAGTACACGGGAGTCCTCACCCCGTCATGGCCTGACCCATCCGGCGAGAGGCCCGAGCACGACGGCGGGGACGACATCGCGGCCCGACTGCGGCCTGAACACCGGCTTCGCTACCGCGACTTCCTGCGAGGGCTGGCCGCCGCCGGGCTCTCGGCCGCGGCGTTGGACACGATTCTGGACTCGATCAGCGCTGAACCCGTGCCCCCCGGAGATCCGATCGTCGAGGACCTCCTTCAGATCGCCAACGCCACCGACCTGCTCACCTACTACACCGACACCCACGAGCCAGCCGCCCTCGACGCGTCCGGTGCTCCCATGCGTCCCTCCTTCCTCGACCGTTAACCCGCGAAGCGATCAAGGAGGAATCGGCACCTCGTATCACGCTCCAGCAGACCCCGACGTCGCGCAGCCGAGACCATTGATCAGGGGGCTCAGCGTCGGTCGGGGAGAGCGGAGGCGAGAGCGGGGATACCGGAGACCAGGAGGCGGTTCATTCTCCCTGCGAGGGAACCCGTCGTCTCCGGCTGGTAGCCGGAGACGACGGGCAGTCGCTCCTAGATGTGGGCCTGCTCGCCCGGGGGTGTGCGGGGATGTCGTACCTGTGGTGCATGATGGCGCGGTCGCCGTCGTCTTCTACGGCATCAGGTTGGTTTCGGTACGCGACTACATCCGGGGGGCTCTGGTGCGCCTCAGAGTGGCGGTATACACGAGGGCGCGTGAGCTGGACTGGCGCGATGTGCTCGGTCCGGGGCGCGGCGTGTGTTATGATCTGCTTCGGCGGGTGGAGCCCCAGGTCGCGGGGCGCATTCACGATGAGGGCTGGGGCCGGCATCGCATGGCGCCGTTCGGTTTCGGTCCGCCGACTTTTCCGCGTG
>NZ_CADCWS010000031.1 GCF_902806475.1 Candidatus Frankia nodulisporulans | reverse complement strand
GCAGTCTGCCCCGCCTGACCGGTGGTCGGGGCCAAACGACGCGGCTGTGATCCTGTGACCCCGCCGACCCGACCGCCCCGCGGCGCGTCCACGGGCAGGTCGAACCGAGGGTCCGCGGTGGCTGTGACAGGCCCGCCGGCCCGGTCGCACCGAACGGTGCTCGCCTCCTGCGGGTGGCCCATACCGGTAGCGTGCTCACTGTGAACTCCCGCCCGTCCGGACCAGTGCTCACCGACGATCCGCTGGCCCGCGTCGCTGCCCTGCCCGGCGTCCGCGAAGCGGCGGACTCCGCCCGCGCGGCGGTGGACACGCTGCTGCGCCACCGTGTCCTGCGCCGCCAGAGCGCCGAGGTCACCACCGAGGCGTCGCTGCGTGCCGCGCGCGCCTCGGCCAGCCTTGAGGGCCACGACGTCAGCCTGGACCTGCTCCGCCAGCATCTCCAGGACGCCAACAACGACATCCCCGGCGACCCGGCGTTCACCAGCGGCCCGGTGCCCACCAGCGGCATCGACCCGGCGCTGCCGGTCGTGCTGGGGACGGTCCGCCTCTACGGCGAACTCGGCATCCTCGCCCCGGCCTGGGAGCGCGCACCCCGGCAGGCGCTGGCCCGCATGCACGTCCTGCTCGGACGCGGAGTCCTGCCCGACGAACTCCTCGGCCGCCCCCGGCCGGACGCCGGCGGACCGGACCTGATGGACCCGCTGCGGTTGGGACCGCCGCCGAGCACCATGGAGGCCTCGGTCCGTCTCGACGGCCTGACCAGGCTCCTCGTCGCCCCGACCACCGCGCCGGCGATCGTCGTCGCCGGGGTCGTGCACGGCGAACTGCTGGCGCTACGCCCCTTCGGCGTCCTGGACGGTGTGATCGCCCGCGCGGCCGCCCGGCTGGTACTCGTCAGCCGTGGGCTCGACCCGAAGGCCCTCACCGCGACGGACGTCGGGCATCTCGAGGCCGGCGGCCCCGAATCGGACCAGCCGACGGACGAATCACCAGCCGCGCCCGTGCTCGACTACCGCGCCGCGGCCGACGCCTATGTGCACGGTGGCGCCGCCGGTGTGATCGCCTGGCTGCGTCACAGCGCCCGGGCGCTGGAGCTGGCCGCCCGGGACTCCCTGGCCATCTGCGAGGCCCTCTCCCGCGCCTGAGCGGCTGGCCGGCGGACCCGCGTCGGCAACGGCGCGCTGACGTTGCCGGGCCATGTCATCATCCAGGGGTGACGGAAGCCGAAGGGTCGCAGTCGCAGCGCCCCGACCTTTTCCAGGTGTCAGTTGTCTGGACAGGCCTTGAGGACGTCGCTGTCCTGGCTGCCAACCAGTTCGCCGTGCAGATCGACGGCCCGGACGGCGTGCCCGAGAACATCATCCTTGCTGTTGGGCACGCCACCCCGCCGCTTCTCCTGGGAACCCCCGAGGAGAATCGGGCCGTTGCCGGAGAGATCAAGTCGCTACCAGTCAAGCCGCTCGCTCGGTTGAGCCTGTCACCAGCGAGGGCGAAGGCCCTGATACACGTGCTCTCCGAGATGGTCGCGAGGATCGACAACGAGGGAGGCGCGCAGCAACCATGACCATCTTCACGCTTGAGCAGTCAACAACCTCCGCCGCGACGGTCAACCTCGCGACGGCGACGACAGGCTCGCTGACCCACGTCTCGGTGTCGTCAGCCTGGAGCGGGCAGTTCGCGACCGCTGCTGGGGCTGTCGCGAACCAGCTGCGGCAACCCGCGGCACCTGTCCGCCGCAGACGACTGGCGTTCGGCGCCGTGGGCGCAAGCGGTACCGGTATCACCGATCAGATGGATGATCTGCTGGCAGCAGGCTTCGGCCAGGACTGACCTGGGTGCTTCTCGTCGACACGGGGCCGATCATCGCCGCGGCCGATCGCAGCGATCACCATCACGCCGCCTGTCTGGACCTGCTCGAGCAGTCCGAGGGGCCGCTCATCACCTCGCCGCTCGTGATCGCCGAAGCAGCCTATCTGCTCTGTAGAAAGCTGGGCCCCGCGGCCGAGATCAGCCTGTTCGACTCGATAGTGCAGGGCGATCTGATCATGGCGGAGTTGAAGGCCGCGACCTGGGCACGTATCCGGGAGCTGGCCGATCGGTACAAGGACCTCCCGCTGGGAGGCACGGATGCGAGTGTTGTCGCGCTGGCCGAACAGCTGAGGACAACTCAGGTGGCCACTACCGACCGGAAACATTTCCACGTTGTTCGGCCTGTCCACGTGCCGGCCTTCACGCTGCTGCCCTAGTCCCCGCGCCCTACTGATCCGCCCCGATGCCGGGAGTGCCGGTCGGTGTGCGGTCAGGGCCGCGTGTGCGGTCGACGCGACATCCGACCCAGCGGACGGTGAACGGCCGAAGCCCCTGGCCACGCAAGCTCTTCGCCTTACGGGCAAACAACCAGTTTACCGATTTGGCGCCCTGTGGATGACCGTCATCCACAGGGCCTTCGATGGCGCATGGTGGTCCGGTCCGCTCGTATCCGACCGGGAATCGAGGCGCCATGTCCCCCGCGCTGCCCCCGCCGACCGCCACGCCGCCGCCGGCCAGAACTCCCCCGCCGACGGGCCCCGCGCCCTCCGATCACGGCGCAGGCGGGCAGCCGCACCGGCCGCTGCTGGTGACCGGCCAGCCAGAGCTGCTGGAAAGGCTGCTCCGGCTGACCGACGCCGCCGCGGTGGAGCCGACCGTCGCGCTCGATCCGTCCACCGTGCGCCAGGGCTGGGTGTCCGCGCCCCTCGTGGTCGTGGGCATGGACCGGGCCGCGGCGTGCCTGGCCGCCGGCCTGCCACCGCGACCGCGGCTCGTGCTCATCGGTGACAGAACCGCCAACAAGCGGGTGTGGGAGTACGGCGCCGACCTTGGCGCCGACCATGTGCTTTTCCTGCCGGCGGCGGCGGGCTGGCTCACGGCGGCCTTCGCCGAGTTCTGCGATGCCGACCGAACCCCCTGCGCCACGATCGGGGTGGTCGCCGGCCGGCGGGGCAGCGGCTCCTCGACGCTGTCCGTGGCGCTCGCACTCGCCGCGCTGCGCAACGACCTGCGCACCATGCTCATCGATGCCGATCCGCGGGGCGGTGGGCTCGAGCCCGGTTTCACCTGTCTGATTCCCGCGGTCAGGGATGGCGGTGGGAAGCTCGGCATCGATCCCGGGGCCGGGCTCCCCGCGGGCGGGGAACGCCGGGGCGAACTCTCGGTGATCACCTGGGACGAGCAGGCCGGTCCCGAACTCTCGTCCCTGGCCATGACCGACCTGCTGGCCACCGCCCACGCCACGTCCGACCTGGCCGTGGTGGACCTGCCGTGGCAGCCGGATGACGCGGCCGCCGTCGCCGTCGCAGCCTGCCGCACTGTCCTGCTCCTGGTGCGGGCGAACCCGCAGTCGGTGATGACGGCGCGACGGGTCGCCACGGCCATCTCCCGGCACTGCGCCGACGTGCGCGCCGTGATCCGTCTGGACGGCACCCCGCCACCCGGCGCCGGGTCGTCGGATGCCGCGCCGTCGGATGCCGGGTCGCACGCGTCGGCGTCGGGCCGTCCACCCGCGCAGCCGCAGACCCCGGAGCAGGTCGGCCACGCCCTGGGCGTGCCCGTCGCCGGGGTGCTGGCCGGCGTGCCGTCCGCGTTCGACGACCAGTTGCTGACCGCTCTGGGGCTGCTCGACGTCCGGTCCGCCGGTGGCAGCGGCTCGGGAGCCCGGCCATGACGCTCCAGTCGCCCCGAACATCGCAGCCTCGCCGGCCATCCGGGCCGGCCGGCCGGCCGGCCCGCACCCACCGCCGCGGCCCGCAGGACGACGGCCCGCGGCACCGACGAGGCGCGCACCGCCAGCGCCGGATTCGGCGGCGGGGCGAGGCCTGGAAACCGGCGAAGGCTCGGGGACTGTCCCGGGGACGGCCCGCGGGATGGGGACGGGCTCCGCGGTGGGGACGCAGGCGTGGGTGGGGTCGGGGCCGGTCCGCTCGAGGAGTTCCTCACCGACCCGCATGTCACCGATGTCCTGGTCAACAGCCCCGATGAGGTCTGGGTGGAGCGGCGCGGCCGGCTGACCCGAACGTCGGTCAGATTCACCGACGAGGAAGCCGTGCGGCGCCTGGCCATCCGGCTGGCGGCCGCGGCGGGCCGGCGGCTGGACCTGGCCATGCCCTTCGCCGATGTCCTGCTTCGGGACGGCACCCGCATGCACGCCGTGCTCGCGCCGACCGCCCTGCGCGGCACCTGCCTGTCGCTGCGGCGGCCGCGGCGGCATCCGTTCACCTTTGACGAGCTGCTGCTCGCCGGGACGATCAGCCCGGCGGTGGCCGCCGTCCTGCACGCGGTCCTGACCGCCCGGCTCGCGATCGTCGTGACCGGCGGCACCGGTACCGGCAAGAGCACCCTGCTCGCCACGCTGCTGGGCGCGGTGCGCCCGGGCGAACGCATCGTCCTGGTGGAGGACACGGCCGAACTCGTCGTGCAAAGACCCGGCCTGGTGCGGTTGGAGGCGCGACCACCCAACATCGAGGGTGCCGGTGAGATCACCCAGCGTGATCTGGTCCGGCAGGCGCTGCGGATGCGCCCGGACCGGCTTGTCGTCGGTGAGGTTCGCGGGCCGGAGGTCCTTGACCTGCTGGTCGCCCTGAACACCGGGCACGAGGGCGGGTTGAGCACGGTGCACGCGAACGACACCGCCTCGCTGCCCACCCGACTGGAGGCGCTCGCCGCCCTCGCCGGGCTGTCGCGAGCGGCCGTGCACAGTCACATCGCGGCGGCCCTGCACGCCGCCGTGCACCTGCGCCGTGATGCCCAGGGGCACCGGCGGGTCCACGCGATCGGGGTGTTCCACCGCACCGCGGACGGCCTGGTCCGGGTCGTGCCGGCGCTGGCCACCCCGCCCGCGGCGGGCGAGCGGCGGGGCACCGGTCCGGTGGCCGCGCCCGGCCTGCCGCTGCTGCGTGGCCTGCTGAGTGCCCGAGGGGTCGCTCTGCCGGCGCTGGCCGAGCTCCCCGGTCTGATCCGGGGGCCAGCGTGACCGGCCGGGCGCCGGCCGCCGTCGCGCTGGTGGCCAGCGGCCTTCTGGCCTGGCTGTTCGCCGGCCCGGTGGCGGCGGTGGTGGTGGCCGTTACCGCCGGCTGTCTGTATCGCGCCGGCGGCCACGCCCGGCGCCGCCACCATCAGGCGCGGGTGCGGGCACGGGCTGAGGATCTCCTCGCCGCCGTCGCCGCCGAGCTCGACGCCGGCGGACCACCCGCGGTCGCACTCCACGCGGCGGCGAGCGGTGTGCTGGCGACCGCGCGGCGCGCCGTGGCCATCCCGGGCGGCGGCGGACGACCCGGATCAGGGTGGATTCCGCTCGACCGGCTGGCGGCCGCGCTCGCGGCGGCGGACGACCCGGGCGATGTGCTGTGCGCGTCCGAGGCGGGGTCGGTCCGTCAGCTCGGCATCGCCTACCGGGTCTGCACCCGGGCCGGCGCCCGGCTGGCACCCGTCGCCGAGATGCTCGCCGCGCTCGCCCGCTCCGATGCCGTGCGCGCCGCGGAACTGTCCGCGGCGCTGGCCGGGCCGCGGGCCTCCGGCCGGCTGGTTGCCGCCCTGCCGATCGCCGGGATCGCCTTGGGCTCGCTCACCGGCACCGCGGTGCTGCACACCCTGCTGGCCACCCCGGCCGGTGTCGCCTGCCTGCTGATCGGCGGGCTCGCCGATCTCGTCGGCCTGCGCTGGTTACGGGCCTTCGCGGACGGGGTGCAACGGCGCGCCGGCCCGCTGGCCGTCGATGCCCACCGCCTGGATGTCACGGAAGGTGACAATCAGCGTCGGGCCAGGGCACGGCCCGACGCCGGGGCTCGGCGCGCGCGCCTGCTCGCTGATCTTCCGCTTGCCCTCGACCTGATCGCGGCGGCGCTGCGCAGCGGCGCGACACTCGGCGCCGCCTTCGTGGCGGTCGGTTCCGCCACCGGCGGGGAGCTGGGGGAACAGCTGCGGGCCGCGGCGCGTGCGTTGGCCGCGGGCGCGGACGTGCCCTCGGCCTGCGCCGACCTGGTCGCCGCCACCCAGCCGCGGCACAGGCTCGACCTGTTCGGCCGGTGGAAGTGGCGTGGCCCGCGGGGCTCGCCGAGCTCCCGATGGCCGGCGCTGGCCCAGACGGCGGTCACCGCCTTCGACCGGGCGCACCGTTCCGGGGCTCGGCCGGCGGCGGCCCTGACCCGCCTGGCCGAACGAGCCCGCGCCGAGAGCCACGCGGAGACCATCGCCGCGGCCCGGCGAGCCGGTGTGCTCGCCGGGGCGCCTCTCGGGCTGTGCTTTCTCCCCGCCTTTCTTCTGATCAGCGTCGTTCCCCTGGTGCTCGGCACCCTGCCGGCGCTGCTACCGGCCCAGGCCCTGGCTGGCACCTGACCTGCACCCACCCGTCGTCCCGCCCTGCCCCTGCCCCTGCCCGGAGGACTCCCATGCCGTCGCCTTCGCCCAGAACGTCCCGCCGCATCACCTTCTCGGGGCGGCGCTCGGCCCCGGCCCGCCGCCGCACCCCAGCTGGTCGCCGCATGCAAGCTGATCGTCCTGTTCCGGTTGGCCGTTCCAGCTCCGCTGGCCGGGTGCTCGGGCGCGCGCTGGTCGCCTGGTGCCGCCGTCCTCGCGACTGGCGCGACCGGGGCATGTCCACGGCCGAATACGCGGTGGGAACCCTCGCCGCCGTCGCGTTCGCCGGCGTGCTCTACGCGGCCGTGACCAGCTCGGCGGCCAAGGCCGCGGTAGCCGGTCTGGTGCAGCGCGCCCTGGCGGGGACGTTCTGAGCGGCGGTGACCGTGACGTCGGCGAACCCGGCCGACAGCCACGGCCCGCCGGCCGCGATGACGACGACGATCGTGGTCAGGCCACCGCGGAGCTCGCGGTCGGGCTCCCATCCCTGGTAGCGGTGTTCCTGCTCGCCGTATGGATGCTCGCCGTCCTGTTCGGCCAGGGACGCTGCGGCAACGCGGCCGGTATCGGTGCCCGGCTCGCCGCCCGCGGCGAATCGGACGCGATCGTCACCGCCGCGGCCGCCGCGGCGGCGCCCCCGCACGCCACCGTGCGGCTGTCCCGCCACGACGGTCTCATCGACGTCGAGGTGTCGGCGAGCATCGGGATGGCGGCCCTGGGGCAGAACGGGCTGCGGCAGGTCGTGTCCGCCCACGCCGTCATCCCGGCCGAGCCGAACCTGCCCCCGGTGGCGACAGCCCTGACGGCGAGGAGATCCACCGTGGCGACGGCGGCGGCACATGAGCGGATTTCCGTCGCCCACCCGGGCCGGGTCTCCCGCGCACGGTCCAGGCGCGGGCCGCGGCACCCGCGGCCGTTCCGATGACGGCTCGGCGACGGTCTGGCTGCTCGCGATGCTCTTCCTTCTGATGTGGCTGGCCGGGGTCGCCTTCACGCTGACCACGATCGGTGCGGTGCGCACCCGGGCGGCCACCGCGGCCGATCTCGCGGCGCTGGCCGCGGCCGGTCCGCCACCGGCCGACGCCGAGACCGCCTGTGCGCAGGCCGCGCGGGTCAGCGAACTGGACGGGGCCCACCTGGTCGGATGTCGCATCGTCGCCGACGCGGTGGAGGTCACCGTCCGCGTGCCGCTGCCCCTGATGTTCGGCCTTCGGGCCAGCGTCACCAGCACAGCCCGCGCCGGACCATGGGCCCGTGCCCCCGGGGTGTACCAGCCGGTGAGCCGTCCCGGCGACGGACGGCCCGCTCAGGACCGGACGTTGGCAGGGGTGGCCGTGTCGCGTGCGGTGGACTCGGCGGACGACGTGCGATTGCCGCGAGCCAGGTCGGCGACCCGGGCGACGAGGCGGTCACCACGACGCGCAGGCGTGACCGGCTGCGGCTGAGCCGCCGGGGCCGCGTCACCGGAGTCCGTGGGCGCCGGCGACGCCGTGGACCGCGACGGGGTGGGCATCCGCTCCGCGGCCCGGCTGGCGGCTGGCTGGCCGTCCACCGACGCGCCGTCGCGACGACCACCGGCGGCCGACGCCGCACCCCCGGCCACAGCCTGTTCGGTACGTCCAGCGGGACGCGGCTCGATGCGTCCAGCCGGACGCGCGGAGGAGGAGGCGGGGCCGCTGCTGGACGCGGCCACCGGGTCGGGTCGGGACGCGGCGGCCGTCGCGGGCCGCGACACGACAGCGGTGGCCGGACGCGGCTCGGCAGGGGCCGGACGCGGCGCGGTGGCAGCCGGACGAGGCTCGGCAGGGGTCGTCGGACGCGGCGCGGTGGGAGCCGGACGCGGGGTGGTCGCGGCGGGGGGAGGTACCGCGCGGGTCAGCGCGGCGAGGTCGCGCTCCCGCTGGCGCTGGACCCGCCGACGGTCACGGTCGCGGGCCATGCCGTGCAGCAGCAGCTGCACGCCGGAGATCACGAGTACGCCGGCGCAGAGGCCGAGCACGAACAGCCCCCAGATATCGAACGACAATGTCTGGCCCATGATCATGACTTCGGTGTGGCCGCTGTTCTCCAACACGAGATCCGCGGTGAAGACGCCTGCCACCAGCAACACCACAACACCGATGGTTACCACCGAGACCTCCAGACCGTCCGCGGGAGGGGTCCCGCTGCGCCAAGCCGACGATCTCGGCGTACCCCGGTCACCCCACCGCGCAACCACGAAGAGCCACGGCAACCGCCGAAGGCTCAGGGTGATCCGCGTTTCAGCTGATCAGGCCGGTGATCGCCGTGAGCAGCCGGCCCGCCGCCGCCTTGTCCAATGGCTCGTTTCCGTTACCGCATTTGGGCGACTGCACGCAGGACGGGCAGCCCGCCGGGCATTCACACGCACGCACCGCGTCCCGGGTCGCGGCCAGCCACTCCCCGAAACGCAGGAATCCCCGTTCGGCGAATCCCGCGCCGCCGGCATGGCCGTCGTACACGAACACGCTGGTGCGTCCGGTGTCGGGATGCAGGTCGGTCGAGACACCGCCGATGTCCCAGCGGTCGCAGGTCGCGAACAACGGCAGCAGCCCGATCGCCGCGTGTTTGGCGGCGTGCACCGCCCCCGGCACCTCGGTGGGGGTCACCGCGGCGTCGGCGAGCAGTTCGTCCGTGACGGTGTACCAGACACCGCGGGTCCGCAGCTGGCGCGGCGGCAGGTCCAACGGCTCCTGGCCGAGGACCTCGCCGGTCGCGACGATCCGCCGCTGGAAGCCGACCACCTGGCTGGTCACCTCGACCACACCCAGGTGCACGGCCACCGCCGGCAGAATCCGCTCCCGGGTGGACGCCACGATGCGGATGTCGGTGTGCTCGCGGGCGATCGTCGTCCAGGCCGGCGACTCCTCGTGCACGAACGCGACCGACTCGTCGAGGTCGAGCTCGTCCACCACGTAGCTCGACCCCTGATGCAGGTAGACCGCGCCGTGATGCACGGAGCTGTGCGAGGCGGCGGCGTCCACGGTGCCGAGAAGCCGGCCCGTGGACGCCTCCACGATCCGTACCGGTGGACCGCCGGTGCCGCGGATGTCGACGTCCGGGCGGGTGCGCTGCGTCCAGTACCAGCCGGTGGGACGCCGTCGCAGCCGGCCGCGGCGGACCAGGTCGTCCACGACCCGCGGCGCCGCCGGACCGAAAAGTTCAAGATCGCCATCGGCCAACGGCAGCTCAGCAGCCGCACACTCCAGGTGCGGACCCAGGACGTAGGGATTGTCCGGGTCGAACACGCTGGCCTCCACCGGCCGACCGAACACGGCCTCCGGATGGTGGACGAGGTAGGTGTCCAGCGGATCATCCCGGGCGACGAGCACCGCCAGAGATCGCCGTCCGTCGCGGCCCGCGCGGCCCGCCTGCTGCCACAGCGAGGCGAGCGTCCCGGGGAACCCCGCGGTGACCGTCGCGTCCAGGCCGCTGATGTCCACCCCGAGCTCGAGCGCCGAGGTGGCCGCGACCCCCAGCAGCTCCCCCGCGCGCAGCGCCCGCTCCAGCTCGCGGCGCTCCTCCGGCAGGTAACCGGCCCGGTAGGCGGCGATCCGATCGGCGAGATCGGCCTCGACCAGGCCGAGCGCCCGGCGAGCCCCCACCGCCACCACCTCGGCCGACCGGCGCGAGCGCACGAACACCAGGGTGCGCACGCCCTGGGCGACAAGATCCGCCAGCAGATCGGCCGCCTCCGCGGTGGCCGATCGCCGCACCGGCGCACCGTTCTCCCCCTCCCCCTCCCCCTGGGTGCCGCCGTCACCGCGATGGGTGTCGTCGTCCGAGGTGGGGGTGTTCGTTCGAGGTGGTCCCGTCCACAGCAGCGGAGGTTCGTAGAGCACGAAGTCCATCGGGCCGCGTGGGGCACCGTCGACATCCACGACCTGGACGTCGAGCCCGGTGAGCCGACCGGCCGAGGTGCCCGGGTCCGACACGGTCGCCGACGCGAGCAGGAACACCGGTTCCGCACCGTAACGAGCGCAGATCCGCCGCAACCGCCGGATCACGGCCGCCACATGCGCGCCGAAGACTCCTCGGTACCCGTGGCACTCATCGATGATCACGAACCGTAGGCCGCGCAGGAACTGGGCCCACTGCCGGTGCCTCGGCAGAATCCCGCGGTGCAGCATGTCGGGGTTCGTCAGGACGAGACCGGCGTGCGCGCGCACCCAGTCGCGTTCGGCGGGCGGCGTGTCCCCGTCGAAGGTCGCCGCCCGCACGGACAGCCGCAGCGCCCGCACCGCGCGCAGCTGGTCATGCGCGAGTGCCTTCGTCGGCGCCAGATAGATCGCCCGGGCGGACGGCTCCGCGAGCAACCGCGACAGCACCGGCATCAGGTACCCCAACGACTTACCCGACGCGGTGCCCGTCGCCAACACAACGCTGTGCCCCGCGTGCGCGGCCTCGGCCGCGGCCGCCTGATGCGTCCACGGCTCGTGGATACCCGCGGCCACCCACCGCCCACGCAACACCGGATCAACCCAGTCCGGCCAGGGTGAACGCTGCCCTACGCGGGCGGCGACCGGCTCCACATGGGTCACGCACCGGGCCCGGCGCACATCCGCCCGCAGATCAGCGAGCACCGCTGACTCGCCGAGCGCCACCGCGGCACCGAGCGCCCCCGCACCGCCGGACGCCCCACCCGTCGGGCGACTGTTTCCGCCCTCCACGGCGACCGGAGAATCCACGATGGCCAAGAATATGCGCCGTCGCCACCACCGGCACGGCGGTAATGGACGACAGAACATCATCCGCGGGACAATCCGACCCCCGCGAGGAGCCAGGACAGCGGACCGCCCCCCTGACAGCCAAGATCGGGGATAGATTTCGAGCAGACGGCACCGGTGAGACCACGGCGGCGCGGAGATCTGCGACCCGAGTCGTGGGCCACCGGATTGATCCTCCTCATGGGAGGGTAATGGCGCCGTGATGTCGGTCTCCCGATGCCCGGGAGACACCGTCACACCGAGCTAGCGCAGCATCGCGACACCACCGCAACACCGAGGCACCACCAAGACGGTGACCACCGTTGAGACACTGATCACGGTAGAACCGCTGATCACAGTAGAACCACTGAGGCACCGAGGAGGATCCGTGGACCTGTCCCTCACGACTCGCCAGGAAGGCAACCACACGGTCGTGGTGGTGGGCGGCGAGATCGACGTCTACACCGCCCCGAAGCTGCGTGAGCAGCTGATCGACCTGGTTTCCGGCGGGTCATACCACCTCGTCGTGGACATGGAGGGCGTGGAGTTCCTCGACTCGACGGGTCTCGGAGTTCTCGTCGGCGGGCTCAAGCGAGTCCGCGCGCACGACGGTTCGCTGCACCTGGTCTGCACCCAGGAGCGCATCCTCAAGATCTTCCGGATCACCGGCCTGACGAAGGTGTTCCCGATCCACTCGTCCGTCGAGGACGCTCTCGCCGCGCACGAGTGACTCCACTCGGACATCACGCCTTCGGAAAGGCAGGCATACCGTATGCCCACCGTTGAGCTGCGGTTCGCCGCCCTGAACGGGCACGTCCGCACCGCTCGAATGATCGCCACGGCGGTCAGTCGGTGCGCCGGAGTACCTGCTGGCGCTGCCGACGAGATCAAGCTGGCAGTCACGGAGGCATGCGCCCGGGCGGTGCGGGTCAACCGTCGGCACGCGCCGCAGTCCCCAGTGCACGTCGCACTGACCGAGACACCGGACTCCTTCACCATCACCGTCGCCGATCGCGGTCAGAGCGGGGACGAGGTGGCCCCCGGTCCGGACGGCGGCCTTGTCACCGCCTCCACCCTGCTCGACCTCGAACCGGATTCGGCCGCACCGCCCTGGTGGTCCGAACCAGCCGAAGAGGAGTCCGAGGCCGACGGCGGATTCCCCCCCGGCCTCGGACTCGCCCTGATCGAGGGTCTGGTCGACGAGGTACAGATCAGCCGCGGAGCCGACGGGGTCGGCACCATCGTCGCCATGACCTGGCACACCGGCCCCGCCGTCGCCCCGTCCGACTCCATCCTCTAACCCCCCACGCCGCACCGCGCGACGGCCGCACGGCCAGACGCCGCGCCCGGTATACCGATGCCTCGCCTGGCCCTCCGGGCCTCGCTCAGCACCTCGGCGTACCGGTGCCCCGGTGTGTTCCGGTGCGCCCGGCGCCCCGGTGGCACCCGGCACCCGGCTGAGGCCACATGCGGAGAGGGTTCGGTGTGCCGAGGCCGAGCCTGTCTCGGCATGCCATGAGCGTGGCTGTGAATCCGGCGGGCCGGAGCGCTTGGCGCCCCACCCACCGGCCACCGCACCCCGGCAGTCGGCAGTCGGCTATTTCTGCATATATCGGGTGAACGAAGGCCGTGGTCGAATCATGTCGAGACCTGGCCAGAAAACGAGATCCGAGTCCGTCCTCGGACCTCGACAGGATGCCGGATCAGCGGATCACCTCGGCGCCATGGCCGTCCGACCCCGTCGCCACGATGCTCGCACCTGTCCGCACGCAAATGGTAACAATACGCTGGCGCAGCAGTGCGGCGCGGTGGGGCACGGGAGCGAATCGGCACGATGCCGAGGGATATTCGATGGCACGCCGAGGGTTGTTTGGAAAATCGGGGCAGCAATCCCCGAACAACCCTCGGCATCTCGCCGTCCTGCCCCTCAAGGTGGCGAACGGAAGCAGACATCGGGCATCATTTGCGCGAAAAGAGTGAATTGTCCGGGTCGCGCGGCCGGCTGCCCGCGATACGACGCCCAAGGCGCCGGCCATGGATACCGGATGGTGCAAAGCCGGATACCGGCCGGTGCGAAATCGAAGGTCGACGCGCAGCGCGATCGGCGAAAATGCAGCGCACATCACACTGGGTGGCTACACTTCCCGCATCCGACGGCGGTTGATCCGGACCGCCGCGAGATGCCGTTGTGCTCCCCGATCAACCCGCCGAAATTTCCCGAAGCAGGGTAGTTCTGACGGTTTTACCCGGACGTCGCCAGATGCGATGCCCGGCCGCCGGCATCCCGTCCCACCGAGGCCGTTGACAGCGGGCATTGGCGGGCTTTTCCAACCGGTGGAGGGCGCACAGAAGCAGACCGGGAGGAGCCATGTCCCCGATCCACAGCCTGGCGGCCGAGGTCGCGGCGCACGGCCAGGCCACCGAGGCGACAGTGAACGGGCTGAGCGGCGTGAACGGGCTGACGACTGGCGATTCCGTGCCTGGCCAGGCCGTCAGGAGTGCGGCGAAGGTGATTGCGGCCGAGGGTACGGGCACAGATTTCGGCGGTGAATCGGTCGGCCTGGTCAGTGGTGTGGCGATCATCGGGGTGCTGGCTCTGGTCGTGGCTGGCTATCTGGTCCGCGAGGTGTTGAAGGCCGATGCCGGCACGCCGAGGATGAGGGAGGTCGGCCGCGCGGTGCAGGAGGGTGCGGCGGCCTACCTGCGCCGACAGTTTCGCACCCTCGCCGGCTTTGTCGTCGTCATCCCCTTCGTCCTTCTTCTGCTTCCGGCCGAGGATACCGGGGCCCGTGTCGGGCGTTCGGTCTTCTTCGTGATCGGCGCGGTTTTCTCGGCGTTGGTGGGATTCGTCGGTATGTCGCTGGCGACCCGGGCCAACACCCGGACGGCGGCGGCGGCGATGACCCATGGTGAACGGGCGGCGGTGCGGATCGCGTTTCGCACGGGTGGTGTCGTCGGTATGTTCACGGTCGGGCTGGGGCTGCTCGGCGCGGCCGTGGTGGTACTGGTGTTCCGGGACTCCGCACCGCAGGTCCTCGAGGGTTTCGGGTTCGGTGCGGCTCTGCTGGCGATGTTCATGCGGGTGGGCGGGGGAATCTTCACGAAGGCCGCCGATGTCGGCGCCGACCTGGTCGGCAAGGTGGAGCAGGGTATCCCCGAGGACGATCCGCGTAACGCCGCGACGATCGCGGACAATGTCGGTGACAACGTCGGTGACTGCGCGGGTATGGCGGCGGACCTGTTCGAGTCCTACGCGGTGACCCTGGTGGCCGCGTTGATCCTCGGGGTGAGCGCCTTCGGGGAGCGCGGGCTGGTGTTCCCGCTGCTGATTCCCGCCGTCGGTGTGGTGACCGCGGTCATCGGGATCTTCGCGGTGTCGCCACGGCCACGGGACCGCGATGGCATGGCCGCGATCAACCGGGGGTTCTTCGTGTCGGCCGTGGTGTCGGCGATCGGTTCGGTCGTCGTGGCGGTGACCTATCTGCCGGGCAGTGTCGCCGAACTGCCGGGGATGGCGGGCAGCACCCAGTCGGGTGATCCCCGGGTTATCGCCGCCAGCGCGGTTCTGATCGGTATCGCGCTCGCGGCCGCCATCCAGATACTGACGGGTTACTTCACCGCGACGAACCGGCGGCCGGTGCGCGACATCGCCAGGGCGTCCACCACGGGCCCGGCGACGAACATCCTGGCGGGCATCGGGGTGGGCCTGGAGTCCGCGGTGTACTCGGCCCTGCTCATCAGCGCGGCCGTGTTCGGGGCCTATCTGCTGGGTTCGGGCAGCGTGACGATGGCGCTGTTCGCCGTGGCGCTGGCCGGTACGGGGCTGCTCACCACGGTCGGGGTGATCATCTCGATGGACACGTTCGGCCCGGTCAGCGACAACGCCCAGGGCATCGCGGAGATGTCCGGCGACCTGGACGCCGCCGGTGCGGCGATCCTGACCTCGCTGGACGCGGTCGGTAACACCACCAAGGCCATCACCAAGGGCATCGCGATCGCGACGGCGGTGCTGGCCGCGACGGCCCTGTTCGGCTCGTTCACCGACACCGTCTCGTCCGCCCTGGTCGACGCGGGGGCGCGGGCCGAGGACGGCCGTGGCCTGGTCGGCGGGTTGAACATCGCCTATCCCGACGCCCTGGTCGGGATGATCATCGGCGCGAGTGTGGTCTTCCTGTTCTCCGGTCTTGCGATCAATGCGGTCGGACGGGCGGCGGGGCGGGTCGTCCTGGAGGTACGCAACCAGTTCCGGACCAGGCCCGGGATCATGACCGGCACCGAGCTACCGGACTACGGCGCGGTCGTCGACATCTGCACCCGCGACTCGCTACGGGAGCTGATCACTCCCGGCACTCTGGCGGTGCTGGCCCCGATCGCGGTCGGTTTCGGCCTCGGATACCCCCCGTTGGGGGCGTTCCTTGGTGGTGCGATCGCCGGCGGCGTGCTGATGGCCGTGTTCCTGGCGAACTCCGGTGGTGCCTGGGACAACGCGAAGAAGCTGGTCGAGGACGGAAACTACGGCGGCAAGGGTTCCCCGGTCCACGCCGCGACTGTGATCGGAGACACAGTCGGCGATCCCTTCAAGGACACCGCGGGCCCGTCGATCAACCCGTTGCTCAAGGTCATGAACCTGGTCAGCCTGCTGATCGCACCCGCGGTGGTGAAGTACTCCGTGGGCGATGACCGCAACACCGCGCTACGGGTCAGCCTGGCTTTGGCCGCGGTGGCCGTGATCGCGGCCGCGATCGTCCTGTCCCGGCGACGCGGCCGGACGGTGGACGACGGCGACCCGCCGGTCGAGCACCCGACGCCGCGCGATCCCGCCGCGGTCAACGTCTGAGCGGCGTGCGCCCCGTCCACCGGGTCGGTTACCGACCTGGGGACGGGGCGCTGCGCTGATGGATGTTCGCTCCGACACGCCGCACCGAGACCTCCAACCATTGGCCAGATGCGGCTACATGGAGTAATCAAGCTGCCCCGAGTGCCGGCCCTCCGGCGCCGACGTGTTACACCGTCGTGCGGGCCCTGACGGGCTGTCGAGGCGTGAGCGTGACTGCGATGGGTAGGGCGTCGAACCACGAGGCCCATACCCGGACAGGAAGCTCCGTGGACCCTGGCAGCGGCGTACGGTGCAGCGTGGCACCGCTTCCACTCCGGCGGGGTCGCGCTCGATCAGCAGCCGCTGGACGCCCGCCCGCAACCCAGGCCCGACCCAGCACCGCGCGCCGCACGAGCAACATCCGCCATATCCGGGACCTACAGTCTACTGGGGCGACCTACGCTCCGTTTGCCAGCCGAGCCCGTTGCCAGCCGACCAGCTCGCCGGACGAGCACGTCAGACGAGCACGCCGCATGAGCATGCGTACGCCGCACCGAGGAGAGAAGTGCCACCGCGCACGAACACGACGACACGGACGCCCCGGACGACCACCCGGTCCTCCGCCTCTGTCCCCGAGCCCAGCGAGCCCGCAGCGAACGACCGTTCCGACACCGGGACGAGCGGCGCGGCCGGCAGCGCGGGTGCTGGCGCGCCCACGCCCGGCACCGGCACCCGGCTGGTGATCGTGGAGTCGCCGGCGAAGGCGAAGACGATCGCCGGTTACCTCGGACCGGGTTGGCAGGTCGAGTCGAGCATCGGGCACATCCGGGACCTTCCACGTAGCGCCGCCGATGTCCCGGCCGCGCACCGGGGCAAGCCCTGGGCCCGCCTCGGCGTCGACGTCGACAACGACTTCGAACCGCTGTACGTCGTCTCCCCGGATAAGAAGCTCCAGGTCAGCAAGCTCAAGGCGCTGGTGAAGGAGGCGAGCGAGCTCTACCTCGCGACAGACGAGGACCGCGAGGGCGAGGCCATCGCCTGGCACCTGCTGCAGACGTTGAAGCCGACGGTGCCGGTGAAGCGGATGGTCTTCCACGAGATCACCCCGCAGGCGATCCGCCGCGCGGTCGACAACCCGCGGGAGATCAACGAGAACCTGGTCAACGCGCAGGAGACCCGGCGCATCCTGGACCGGCTCTACGGCTACGAGGTCTCCCCCGTGCTGTGGAAGAAGGTCATGCCGAAGCTCTCGGCCGGCCGGGTGCAGAGCGTGGCCACCCGGGTGCTGGTGGAGCGGGAGCGGGCCCGGATGCGGTTCCGTTCGGCCGAGTACTGGAACATCGAGGGCGTCTTCGCCGCGAGCGTGGCCCGCGCCCCCGGCGCGGAACCGGAACGCACACCGCTGCCGGCGACCCTGGTCGCCCTGGACGGCGCCCGGGTCGCGACCGGCCGCGACTTCGCCCCCACCGGCGAGCTGACCACGTCCAACGTCACCCGGCTGGACGAGCCGGGCGCGCAGGCGCTCGCCGAGCGTCTGGCGGACGCCGCGTTCGCCGTCCGCTCGGTGGAGACCAAGCCGTACCGCCGCTCGCCGTACCCGCCGTTCATGACCTCGACGCTGCAGCAGGAGGCCGGGCGCAAGCTGCGCTACTCCAGCCAGCGCACGATGCAGATCGCGCAGCGGCTGTACGAGAACGGCTACATCACCTACATGCGTACCGACTCGACGAACCTGTCGGAGACGGCGCTGACCGCCGCCCGCGCGCAGGCCGAGTCGCTCTACGGCGCCGAGTACGTCCCGGCCCAGCCCAGGACCTACACCAAGAAGGTCAAGAACGCCCAGGAGGCGCACGAGGCGATCCGTCCCGCCGGAGATCACTTCCGGACGCCCGGGGAGGTGCGGGGTGAACTGGACACCGACTCCTACCGGTTGTACGAGCTGATCTGGCAGCGCACGGTGGCCAGCCAGATGGCCGACGCCCGCGGCACCTCCGCCACGATCCGCCTCGGCGCGACCTCGTCGACCGGGGAGAACGCCGAGTTCTCCGCGTCCGGCAAGGTCATCACCTTCCCCGGTTTCCTGCGTGCCTACGTCGAGGGCGCGGACGACCCGGACGCCGAACTCGAGGACCGCGAGCGGCGACTGCCCGACGTCCGGCAGGGGGACGCGCTCGCCGTCCGGTCGCTGACCCCGCGCGGGCACGCCACCAGCCCGCCGGCCCGGTTCACCGAGGCGAGCCTGGTCAAGACGCTCGAGGAACTCGGCATCGGCCGGCCCTCCACCTACGCCTCGATCATCGGCACCATCCAGGACCGCGGCTACGTGTGGAAGAAGGGCTCGGCGCTCGTCCCGAGCTTCGTCGCGTTCGCCGTCGTCGGCCTGCTGGAGGATCACTTCGGCGGGCTGGTCGACTACCGCTTCACCGCGACGATGGAGGACGACCTCGACGAGATCGCCGCCGGCACCGCCGCGTCCACCGACTGGCTCACCCGGTTCTACTTCGGCACCGGCACCAGCACCAGCACCAACGGCGCCGCCCCCAGCGCCAAGGGTGCCACCCCCGTCTCGGACGCGGGCCTCAAGACGCTGGTCAGCGAGCGACTCGGCGAGATCGACGCCCGTGAGGTGAACTCGATCCCGCTCGGGCAGGCCGAGGACGGTGCGACCGTCGTCGTCCGGGTCGGGCGCTACGGCCCCTACGTGCAGCACGGGGAGGACCGCGCCAGCGTCCCGGAGGATCTCGCTCCCGACGAGCTCACCGTCGAGCACGCACTCGAACTGCTGGCCGCGCCCAGCGGCGACCGGGTGCTCGGTGTCGACGCGGCCACCGGCACGACCATCACCGCCAAGGCCGGCCGGTTCGGCCCCTACGTCACCACCGACACCGACCCGCCGCGCACGTCCAGTCTGCTGCGCTCCATGTCGTTGGAGACGCTGACCCTCGAGGACGCGATCCGGCTGCTCTCCCTGCCCCGCAGCCTCGGCAACGCCGAGGACGGCGAGGAGGTCACCGCGCAGAACGGCCGGTACGGGCCGTATGTCAAGAAGGGTGCGGAGAGCCGCTCGCTCGAGTCCGAGGAGCAGATGTTCACCGTCACGCTGGCGGAGGCGCTGGCGCTGATCGCGCAGCCCAAGGCCCGTGGACGGCGTCAGGCCGCGACCACACCGCCGTTGCGGGAGCTGGGCGCCGACCCGGCCAGCGGCAAGCCGATGGTCGTCCGCGAGGGACGGTTCGGCCCGTACGTCACCGACGGTGAGACCAACGCGAGCCTGCGCAAGGGCGACGCGGTCGAGACGATCACCGACGCCCGGGCCGCCGAACTGCTCGCGGACCGGCGGGCCCGCGGTCCGGCCACCCCCAAGCGCACCACCCGCACCACCCGCACCACCAAGTCCACGGCCACGGCCACGGCGAAGAGCACGACCGCCAAGGCGAAGACCGCGAAGACCACGAAGTCGACGACGGCCAAGACCACCAGAACCACGAAGGCCAGCGCGGCGAAGAGCGACCCGGCCGCCGGCGCCGAGACCGAGACCGAGACCACATCGTCGGCGTCGGCGTCGGCGGCCAAGGTCACCAAGCCCCGGGCGACGAAGTCGACCGCCGCGAAGTCCACCACGGCGAAGACGGCGGCGTCGCGCTCCCGCAAGGCCAGCACCGACGCGACACCCGCCGCCCAGCCCTCCGCCAGCGGTGACGATGGGGGTGGCGCACCGGCGGCGGCCGCCGGTGACACCGGCCAGGACCGCTGATGGTCCCGCCGCTCGGCCGGTTCCGGGAACCGGCCGACACGGCGGACGCCGAGCCGTCTGACCCCGAACCAGCCGACCCCGGCCCGGCCGTCGCCAGCAACGCCAGCGACAGCGGCCGGGGTCCTCGGTGGGGACGGTGGCGGCTGTGGACGGGGCGCACACCCAACCGGCATCCGGTCACCACGGTGCCGAGTCCACCGCCGCTGCGGGGTGGCGACGACGGTGACATTCGCGCGGTGCTGCGCATCCCGGCGTTTCGTCGGATGTGGATTCAGCTCAGCCTGTCCAGTCTCGGCGACTGGATGGGTCTGCTCGCCACCACGGCGCTGGTCACCCAGCTCCAGCAGAGCTTCTCCGGGCAGGCCTACGCGGTCGGCTCGCTGCTGATCGTCCGGCTGATGCCGGCGATGGTTCTCGGTCCGCTCGCCGGCGCGCTCGCCGACCGGCTGGACCGGCGACTGACCATGGTCGTCACCGATGTGATCCGCTTCGGTCTGTTCGCGTCCATCCCGATCATCGGCACCCTCCAATGGCTGCTCATCGCCTCGTTCCTGGTCGAGGCGGTGACGCTGGTCTGGGCGCCGGCCAAGGACGCGAGCGTGCCGCATCTGGTGCCACGTGAACGGCTCGCCGCCGCGAACACGCTCAGTCTGATCATGACGTATGGCACGGCGCCGCTGGCGGCCGCGATCTTCACGCTGCTGGCGACGATCTCACGCACCCTCGGCCCGAGCGTGTCGTTCTTCCGCGACTCGTCCGTCGATCTCGCGCTGTACTTCAACGCCGCGACCTTCCTCGGTTCGGCCATCGTGATCTGGGGGCTGCCCGGGATCAGCCGGGCCGAGCGCCCCGAGACCCCCGGCGCCGAAGTCGGTTTCCTCGCCTCGATCACCGAGGGCTGGCGCTTCGTCGGCCATGACCGGCTGGTCCGCGGCCTGGTCGTCGGCATCCTCGGCGGCTTCGCCGGCGCCGGCTGTGTGATCGCGCTGGGCCGCCTGTACGTCGAGATCCTCGGTGGCGGCGACTCGGCGTACGGCGTGCTGTTCGGCGCGGTGTTCATCGGCCTCGCCGGTGGGATGGCGGCCGGTCCGAAACTTCTCGGTGACTACAGCCGGACCAGGCTGTTCGGCGTCTGCGTGACCGGCGCCGGGATCACCCTGATCGTCGTCGCGGTCATTCCCAACCTGGTGATCGCCTGCATCCTGGTGGTCGCGGTCGGCGCGTTCGCCGGGGTCGCCTGGGTCACCGGCTACACGCTGTTGCAGGCGGAGGTCTCCGACGAACTGCGTGGACGGACGTTCGCCCTGGTCCAGTCCCTGGTACGGATCGACCTGCTGCTGGTGCTCGCCGCCGCCCCCGGGCTGGTCGGGCTGATCGGCTCGCACGGCATCCACCTGTTCGGCAAGGTCACTGTGCGTGCGGATGGTGTGACCGTCGTTCTGCTCGGCGGGGGTCTGCTCGCCGTGACTGTCGGCCTGTTCGCCTACCGGCAGATGGACGACCGAGCCGGCGTCGCCGTCTGGCCCGAACTGTGGGACGCGCTACGGGGACGGCGACCGGTGCCCGTCCGGCCCCGGCACAGTGGGCTGTTCATCTCCGTCGAGGGCATCGAGGGCGCCGGGCGGACCACCCAGATCGCACTGCTGCGCTCATGGCTGGGCGAGCACGGCCGCGAGGTCGTCGCGACCACCGGCACCGGCGCGACCGAGACCGGCGCGGGCCTGCGCGCCCTGCTGTTCGACCCGGCCCATCGCCTGCACGCCCGCACCGAGGCGCTGCTGGCCGCCGCTGACCGCGCCGAGCAGGTAGCCCGGGTCATCGAGCCGGCACTGGCCCGGGGCGCGGTGGTCCTCACCGACCAGTACGTCGACGCCTCGATCGCCTTCGCCGACCCGGACCGCGGTGTCGAGGCCGCGGAACTGGCCCTGCTCGCCCAGTGGGCGACCCGGGCCCTCATCCCCGACCTGACTGTCCTGCTCGACCTGCCCGCCGACGTCGCCGTCGCCCGCGACGCCACCCCGGCCGCCCACACCGCCGCCCATCCCAGCGTCCCCCGCCAGGGCACCCCCGCCGAGGCCGAGGCCGGCCGCGCCGACGCCGACCGTGTCGACCGTGTCGACCGTGTCGACCTGGCGCAGCATCAGCGGATTCGGGCGGTTCTGCGCCAACGGGCCCAGCAGGCGTCCTCGCGGTACCTGGTCGTGAACGCGAACCGACCGGCCGAGGAGATCCAGGCCGAGATCAGGGCAGCGGTCTCCCGACGGTTCGTCCGCGAGACGGCGTCCGTCCCGGTCTGAGCGGACGGGAACAGCCGGCGGCGATGGCGCGTTCACCCGACGGCGGCTGACGGCGGCTGACGGCGGCTGACGGCGGCTGACGGCGGCTGACGGCGGCTGACGGCGGCTGACGGCGGCTGACGGCGGCTGACGGCGGCTGACGGCGGCTGACGGCGGCTGACGGGGGATGATGGTCTGGTGAGCGTCTGGGATGCCCTGGTGGGCCAGGATTCCGTCGTCGCCACCCTGCGCGCGGCCGCGGGCGCCGCAACCATCGCGCTACGTCCGGCGTCTTCTCCGTACGACAGCGCCGCCGAGGCGGACGCGGTGCCGGACCCCACCGGTCCGGGGCCTGGCACCGAGTCCTCCACCGACACCACACCACCGGGTGCGGGTAGGTCGTCCCGGTCGGGGATGACGCACTCGTGGTTGTTCACCGGGCCGCCCGGGGTCGGGCGGGAGCAGGCCGCGCGGGCGTTCGCGGCAAGCCTGACCTGCGAGCGCGAGCCACCGGGGTGCGGCGAGTGCGCCGGTTGCCACACCGTTCTCACCGACACCGCCACCGACCTGCGAACCGTCACCCCGGAGGGGCTTTCCCTCGGGGTGAAGGACATCCGGGCGCTGGTCCGCGACGCCGCGAGCGCGCCGAGCGCCGGGCGGTGGCGCATCCTGCTGCTCACCGACGCTGACCGGCTCACCGAGGCGGCGGCGAACGCGCTGCTCAAGGCGTTGGAGGAGCCGGCGGAGCGGGCGGTGTTCCTGCTGTGCGCACCATCGGTGGAGGATGTGCTGCCCACGATCCGGTCCCGCTGCCGGACGGTCTCGCTGCGGCTGCCCGCCGCCGCCGACGTCCGGGCGATGCTGATCCGCGAGGGTGCCGACGAACGATCCGCGCAGGTCGCGGCCCAGGCGTCCCAGGGGCATCTGGACCTCGCCCGGCGGCTGGCCGGCGACGAGGCCACCCGGACACACCGCGCGGCGGTGCTGCGCATTCCCACCCGGCTCGGCCGGGTCGGGGCGTGTCTGGCGGCGGCCACGGACCTGGTCGACGTCGCGAACGCGGACGCCGAGGCCGCCAACTCGGTGCGGGACGAGGCGGAGACGGAGTCACTGAAGACGGCGCTGGGGGTCGGCGCGACGGCGGTCGGCGGGAAATCCCGCTCGGCGAAGGCGTCGAAGGCCGGGGCGAAGAGCCGCACGATGGTCGTGCGCGGCGCCGCGGGGGCGCTCAAGGAGCTCGAGCGCAACCAGAAGAGCCGCGGGCGCCGCACCGTGCTCGACACCCTGGACCGGGCCCTGGTCGACCTCGCCGGGCTCTACCGCGACGTCCTCGCGGAGCAGCTCGGCGCGTCCGTCGAGGCGATCCATCCCGATCACGCCGCCGAGACGGCGAGTCTGGCCGCCGCGGCCACACCCGAGCAGACCCTGCGCCGCCTCGAGGCGGTCCTGGCCACCCGCACGGCACTGGCCGACAACCCCGGGCTCGTCCCGCTGCTGGCCGTCGAGTCCCTCACCCTCGCCCTGCGCGATGCCTGACCCCCTGACCCGCTGACCCCCTGGCCATCGGGCCTCGGGCGGGCGGGGCGAACCGGCGCCGGGCCGTCGAATCCGGCCTATTGTGATCGGATGGCCGGCCCAACATCCTTATCGCAGGTCAGGTGACGGCGGATGCCGATGATGTGCGCGGTGGCGTTCTCACCCCGGGGCAGGCTGTACTACGCCGACCCGGGCAGCCTCTCGCCTCGCGTCGGCGACCGGGTCCTGGTACCCACCGAGGCCGGCGACGAGGTCGCCACCTGCGTGTGGGCCGCCCAGTGGGTGTCGCAGGACATCGGCGAACTGCCGGTGCTGCGCGGGCTCGCCGGTCCGGACGACCTGCACCAGGCGGACACGTCCCGGCGTCGGCGGGCGCGGGCCCGGGTGGCCGCCCGGCGCCTCGCCCGCGACCACGACCTGCGCATGAAGATCGTCGGTGTCGATCACGTGTCGGCGACCGGTGGTTACACGATCTACTTCACCGCGGAAGGCCGTGTGGACTTCCGCGCGCTGGTCCGTGACCTCAACCGGACGCTCGCCGCCCGGGTGCGGCTGGAACAGCTCTCCGCCCGCGACAGCGCCCGCATCCAGGGTGGTATCGGCTCGTGCGGGCGCGACCTGTGCTGCGCGACGTTCCTGACCGATTTCGAACCGGTCAGCCTGCGCATGGCCCGCACGCAGGACCTCGCGCTCAACCCGATGCGGATCACCGGTGCGTGCGGCCGGCTGATGTGCTGTCTGCGCTACGAGCATCCGCTGTACGAGGAGTTCACCCGGGCGGTGCCCGCCGTCGGCGAGCGGGCCTGCACCCCGACGGGTGAGGGCCAGGTCGTGCGGCACGACGTGCCCCGTCAGCAGGTCGTGGTCGCCCTGGACGAGGGCGGTCGGGTCGCCTGCGATCGGGCCGCGGTCTGCCCCTCCCGGCAGGCACACGACGCCGCCCACCCGCCCACGGGACGGGCGGACGTCCGTCCACCCACCGGGCCGCGGCACCCGTGACGGTTCATCCCCGCGGCCCCGGCAGCTCCCGGATCACGGGTCGAAGCGGTAGCCCATTCCACGCAGGGTGGTGACCAGTCGACGCTGCGGTGGCCGTCCCTCCACCTTGGTGCGCACCCGGCGGACATGCTCGGTGACGGTCGCCGGATCCTGGAACCGGGTTCCCCACACCTGTTCGAGCAGTTCCTCCCGGCTGAACACCCGCCGCGGATGGCGGGCGAGGAAGGCCAGCAGTTCGTACTCGCGGGCGGTGAGATCGATGCGCTCGCCGGCGACGGCGACCTCACGGGCCCGCAGATCGATCGACACGTCGCCGTAGACCAGCGGATCGTTGCCATCACCGGCCCGCTGCGGCGGTGGCTCGGCCGGCCGGCGGCGCAGCCGCGCCCGCACCCGGGCGACCAGCTCCCGCAGCGAGTACGGCTTCACCACGTAGTCGTCGGCGCCAAGCTCTAGGCCGACCACCCGGTCGACCTCCTCGGCCCGCCCGGTGAGCATGATCACCGGAACCTCGCTGGTCTGGCGCAGGCGGCTGAGCACCGCGAAGCCATCCATACGTGGCATTGCGACGTCCAGCACCACGAGATCGATCTCCGTGGTCTGGAACAGTCGGAGGGCGGCCTCCCCGTCCGCGGCCTCCAGCACGCGATAGCCAAATCTCTCCAGGCTACGCGCGAGCGCCACCCGCGATGCCTCATCATCCTCGGCGACGAGGAGAGAAGCTCCTCGCGTCGTCGCTGCAGGCGCAGCGTCCCCAGCCCCGGTCATGGAGCGAAACCCTACGCATCCTCACCGGAACCACTTCGACCGGGGTGGAGATTTGCACCGTTCGACAGGCGAAGAGTGCGAATTTGTAACATTAAGCTAATACGACTGGTACGCTTCGCAACATTCTGGCCACCATCGGCCACGGTCATGACGTTACGTGAACGACAGCTTCGCACCACCCGCGCACCGCACCGACCACGCCGCCGCCCTCATCCCGACCGCGGGCCGTCGAGCACCGCCGGCGCCGGTCGGCCGCGCCGTCTGGCATACTCGAGCACGGTCAGCAGTTCCTGACCGTTCGCCGGAGTAGCTCAGTGGCAGAGCAATCGCCTCGTAAGCGATAGGTCGCGGGTTCAATCCCCGCCTCCGGCTCACACCCCGTCCTACCAGCAGTTTCCCGCGCTGGTCGCGGACCCCGCCGGTAGCTCACCGCTCGAAGTCCTATCAACTGTCGATGATCCGCGCCGACGCGCCGACGCTCCGACACGACGAACGGGCCAGGCCGGCCGACACGCCCGGTGGGGTGCCGGCCCCTGGCCGGCGGGGCCCCGTCCGGCGCGCGGCGGGACCGGCCCGGCACGGTCGACGTGGCGCGTGCGGCGAGCGCGGCGCCCCGAAGCACTTGCCGATCGTCACGTGACGATCGAACGCATGCCGGTGAAGATCTCTTCACATAGATCGGGTGGAGCTGGTCTCCACCGTCGGTCGGGCAGGCCTTGCCTTACCCCGGGTTCTCCGTCCGGGCAAGGGCCGCAGACCAACGCATTTTGATCATCGCCGTCGGCCCTTGCGCGGTCGGGGGTTCCGGGGTAACCCTTCGGGTGCCCGGGCGGCGGGGGAGGCCAGCGGTCACGGCTTCCCCCGCTTTCGCATGCCGCAAGATCTTCTGGCCACCACCGGAGCGAGGGCCGGGGTCCGGGGCAGAGCCCCGTTGCTCTTCGCTCTTCGCGGCCCGAAGGGTCGCCCTTGAACAAGTACGGAAAGTTGGCACAGAGCACCGGTTCGGCCTAGACCGACTTGTGGACCTGTACATGCCGTCACAGACATCGCCCAACCCAGTTACGATCATGGGCAGTGCGCGGCGAGTGAGAGGCGGGCGGCCCATGCCGAAGTCACGCGGTCGGGGCGGTCGTCGCCGCCCGAACACCACCCGTTCGGGCACTCAGGCGCGAAGCGGGCAGACACGCAAGGCTCCCCTGGCCGTCCCGGCTCATGGTGCCCTCACCGATGCCGAGCTGGTTGCCGTGCAGACGATCGCGGATGCCATGGGGGCCCTGCCGCCACAGCCTGCCTGCACAGGGCCGTTGCTGGTTCACGCCACCGGCGTTTTCGAATGCCACGGTGCCGGTTGTCCGGGCGGCCTGGCCATCTTTCACAGTGACGACGTCGTGGAGCCGTGCACCCTGCATCCGGGGATCCGCACTCGGCACGCCTGCCCGCGATGCCTGGCACACTCTGATGGTCTCGTTGAGCTGGCTACGCAGACCTGTACGGGCGTGCAGATCGATCACGATGACGACATCTTCGAGTGCACGCTTGGGGACGCATGCTTGGGCAAGGATGCGATCCACATGTCCAGCCGAACTTGCCGGGCCTCGGGATCATGCTCGCGCGACTGTCGGTGGCCCGGTCAGGATGCCGAGTAGCTAGTCGACGGGCACGGTGTAGGCGAACCGGTAGCGAGATCCGTCGTAGATGAATCTCGTGATCTCGACCGGCGTCCCGTCCTGCGCGGGGATGGTTCGCCAGAGTTCGACAACTGGAGTTCCGCCGGGGAGTCGCAGTGCGGTTGATTCCCCCGGGGTCGGCATGCGGGCAACCAGCTCCTCGGTTGCGTCTCCCAAGGCTCCGATGATCCGCACAAGTTCAGCGTGGACTCCGCCAGGCACGCGCTCCGGTCGGGCGATGACGCTTCCGGCAACCAGGACCGTCGGGAACCAGGAGGACACGAGTCCGGCCGGCTCATCGTCCAAGGTCAGGATCATGTCTCGACGCAACGTGGGTGTGCCGTGTTCGACACCGAGCCGGTCGGCTACCTCACCTGCTGCGGATTCCGTCGTGACGACGATTCCGGTCTGGGCTCGTACGAAGCCTTGCGTGGACGCTTCGGCCTCCATGGGGCCAGTGCCCGACGGTCGCACGGACTGCAAGTGACGACGGGAGCCGTCTCGCAGGATCCGACGCGGCCGACGGACGAAAATGCCTTGGCCTTGCCGGGCGTAGATCAGGCCTTCCGCGACAAGCTGGTCCAGGGCGCGCCGGACGGTCCCCCCGGCCGCACCGTAGTCGCGCTCCATCGTCCGCAGAGACGGCAGAAGCGCCCCGTGCGGTAGCTCGTTGGCTTCGATCGCGGACCGCAGATCGTTGGCAATCTGCAGGTAGGCCGGGGTTGGGTCGCTTGGGTTGACCTTCGTGGGGCGTCGCGCTTCACCTGCCATGCCACAAGAGTAGCTACGACACTTGACCACACTGGCAACTGTGATACAACAGTAGTGCAGCTGAGGCGGGAGGCAACCCGTTGAGGCGGCACCGGGCCTTCTGGACATGAAGAAGGCCCGGAGTGGGAGGCAACCCACGCCGGGCCAGACACGCCGCGAAGCGCTCTTCGAGCGTACCTGTGTCTGTGCAGCCTGTGGCGCCTTCCACGCCTTGTTGGCGTGCCCTCGGCTGGACCGGGGGTCGATGAAGGGGTGGCCGCCAGTGGGCCAGCGAGACCGACACCAGCGTCAACCAGCCGGACGACAACGGCTGGGACCTTTCCGACGGTTCCGGTCGCATCACGCGGAACGGTCGCCGGGGCGAGATCGATCGGTCCTCCGGCGCTCTGGCGATCCCGGCCACCGCGTCGCGGTCAGGTCGCCTGGAGACCTACGTGCCGTGCCCGTCATCGGAGCACCGTTCGCGGGGCTGTGTGGCGTACGACAACACGGGGTGGTCGTACGCCCCGGCGCATCTGATCGACGGCTTTCGTGCGCCGTGGGGTGACCAGTGAGCTGGCACGCCGCCACGGTCACTCGGTGGGAGTGTGTGACGCCTGGCTGCACCCGGGCCGCGCGGTCGAATCCCGTCTCGGACTGCTGCGGCCCGTGCGACCGCGCTTTCAACCGGATGTCGCCGGCCGAGCAGGTGCAGTCAGTGATGAGCCTCCCCACCGTCCGGAGCCCGCTCGCGA
>NZ_CADCWS010000030.1 GCF_902806475.1 Candidatus Frankia nodulisporulans | reverse complement strand
CGATCGTGTTGCCGATCGCGCTGATCCTGCAGTTCGTGGTGGTGGACCGGGTCAGTGTCCAGCTGGCCGAGCATGAGATGGCCCGGCAGATCCGCTCCGGGGTAGTGGCTGGCATGCCCTGCGGAACACGGCCACCGACGGTGCGGGACGTCAGCATCGGGGGCTTCCCGTTCCTCACCCAGGTGCTCACCGGGACCTTCAGTGATCTCGGCATGACCCTGACCGACATGCCGACACCCGGCCCGCGGATAGAGGCGATCAGCGCCCGGTTGCAGGGTGTGCACGTTCCGATCTTCAAGCTGGCCACCGGCGGGGATGGCGAGATCACGGTCGACCGGATGCGGGCGGCCGTACGGATGACCTACGCCGACCTGAACACCTACCTGGCCACCCAGACCGGCAGGATCCACATCACCGCGGTGGACGGCGGTAGTCGGCTGGAGATCTCGGCGACGGTGGAGGTCCCGCTGCTGGGAACGCAGCAGGTCGCCGGAATCGTCACCTTCGCGGTGCACAACAACCAGCTGACACTGGTCCCCAGTCAGATCTCGCTGAAGGGGATCGTGAACCTCACCATCCCGCTCGGCTTCCTCGCCGGCGCCCTGGCGGCCCTGCCCATCCCACTGGGTGATCTTCCGTTCAATCTGATCATCACCATGGCCGAGACCGACGCGACCGGACTGTCGGTCACGGCCACGGCCAGCGACGTCGCCCTGCCCTCGATGGAGCAGGCCGAACAGCAGTGCACCCAGGCCCAGGCCCAGGCACAGCGCAGAGTGGGCGGGCTGGCGCGGAGCGGGGCGGCTAGCGCAGCGCGGGGATGACGGACGCGCCGAAGGCGGCCAGGGTGGCGGGGTCGGCGAAGTCGCAGAACCAGGCGTAGACCCGTTCGACACCCCGCTCACGCAGGCCACCGAAGAAGTCGACGAGTTCGGCGGGGGAGCCGACGACCACGCCGTTGGTGCCGAACCGGCGGGTCGCGGTCGCGGTCACCCGCTCCCGGTCGGCCTCGGTGGGCACCAGGGCGACCATGTGCTGCAGGGACACCCGGGCCCTGCCGGCACGCGGGCGCATCTCGTCGAACCGGTCGAGGATGCCGACGTGGACGTTCCACCAGTCGGCGTACTCGGCCACGAGCTCCATCGTCCGCGGGCCGGCGCCGCCGACGGTGATCGGGATGTGGCCGAGCGGGGCGGGCGCCTGTCGGGCGCCGCGCAGCTGGAAGAACTCGCCGTCGTAGTCGACCGGACCGCCCATCCACAGGGCGCGCAGGATCTCAAGGGTCTCCCGGAGCCGGCGTACCCGGGCCCGTGGTTCGGTCGGCTTCACCCCGTAGGTGGTGAACTCGCCGCCGCGTGACCCCCAGCCGATGCCGAGTTCGTAGCGCCCGGCGGACAGATGGTCGAGGCTGACGGTCTCCTGGGCGAGCACGACCGGATGGCGGAACGCGTCACACAACACCAGCGAGCCGAGTGTGAGCCGGGTGGTCTGCGCGGCCAGCCAGGCGTTGGTGATGGCCGCACCGAACATCGGCTGGTCCTCGGCCAGGGGTGGGGCCAGATGGTCCATCCCGGCGATGCCGTCGAAGCCCGCGGCCTCCGCGGCCCGTGCCCGCTCGGCGAGCCGTTCCGGGGTCAACCGCATCTGCGGCAGGTACAGATGGAACTCCACAGCGATCCCTCCGTCAGTGTGCCAAGCGGGCCCGCGGGATGGGCCCCCGCGGCGGGCCGGTCAGCTCTTCGCTGCCAGACCGGCGGTGCGGGCGGCGACGGCGGCCTGGGCGGCGGTGTTCGACGTCCAGTTGTCGACGAAGGCGGCGGACGGATCCCCGAAGCGGGACACGTCCCGCGCCGCGACAAGGCGCCGCACGCGGACGTGCTCGCGTACGGCGGGCTGCGGGTTCTCCAGGATCAGGCGGGCCAGCGCCGTCGCCTCCCGCACGTGCTCACCGTCCTCGACCAGACGGGTCACGAAGCCCGCGTCCAGGCCCTCCGCGGCGGTGAACATCCGGCCGGTGAGGCACACCTCGTTGGCGAACGCCGCCTTGCCGAGTCGGGGGACGAACGAGGCCATCGGTAGACCGATCTTGATCTCGACCACCTGGAAGAGGGTGTTGCGCGCGGCGACGATCGCGTCGCAGAACAACGCGGTCCCCAGTGCATGACCCAGGCAGTAACCGTGCGTCGCGGCGATGACCGGCTTCCAGTTCACGGTGTTCAGGAAGGCCTCGCGCTCGTGCGCCCGGCCGCCGGTGCTGCCCTCCTCCATCGAGCGCTGCAGCCGGTCCTTCACGTCCCCGCCGCTGGAGAACGACCGCCCCTGGCCGAACAGGACGCCGATCTGCGCGTCATCGTCCTGGTCGAGGCGCTCCAGGGCGCTGATCAGGCCCAGGACATCCTCGTCCCGCAGGGCGTTGTGCTTTTCGGGCCGGTTGAACGAGAGGTAGGCGATTCCGTCCGTAACCTCGTAGCCCACCGTCACCGAAATAATCCTTTCGTCACTGCCGGATCCCTGCCATCGGATCTCCGCCGTTGGACAGCCGCCAAATGAAATCGACATCGATGTCGACATTGGCAAGGTAGCCGTTCCCGGACGCCCCCCGCAACGGAACCCGCCCTCGTCACGCCCAGCAGCGGCGGGCGTGACGAGGGCGGGGACGCGGACGTGACGTCCTATCCGCGGGGCGTCAGGACCACAACCGGAATCGGCCGCGTGGTGCGCGTCTGGTAGACGTGGTAGTTCGGCCACGCGGCGGAGACGATCTCCCACAGTCGCGGCTTCTCCTGCTCGGACGCGGCGCGACCGAGGACCGGGATGGTCTTGTCCAGCACCTGGACCTCGGCCTTCGGGTCGGCCTCCAGGTTCAGGAACCACAGCGGGTGCGTGGGTGCGCCGCCCTGGGAGGCCACCACCAGGAAGTCGTCGCCGTCCTTGGCGAAGATCAGCGGAGTGGTCCGGGGCTGACCCGACTTGCGGCCCGTCGTGGTGAGCAGCAGGATCGTGACGCCGTTCCAGATGTAGCCGACCTCGCCGTTCGTCTCACGGTAACGGGCGACATGCTCGGCGCCCAGCAGGGTGGCATCCGGCGCGGTGTAGCCGGGTTCTGCAGTCGTCATCTCTGCCTCTTGTCGGTGGGCGGGCTGATCGGGGACCTAGCCGAAGAGCACCGGGATCTCGGTGACCCCGCGCTCGTACATACCGATGAAGCGGGGCGCCTCGGCGTCCGGGTCAAGGCGCAGGTTCGGCAGCCGGTCGAGCAGGGCCGAGACGCCCGCGCGGATCTCGGCGCGCGCCACGTGCATACCCAGGCAGATGTGCGGGCCACCGCCGAACGCGAACGACGCCCGGGCCTGCCGGCTGATGTCGAACTCGTCCGGGTTCGTCCAGCGGGCCGGGTCGCGGTTCGCGGAGGCCACGTTCAGGTGCAGCACGGCGCCCTTGGGCAGTTCGGTGCCGAAGAACTCGACGTCCTTCGTGACGTACCGGGAGAACATCGGGTCCGTGGGCACCCAGCGCAGCGACTCCTCGATGGCCGGGCGCAGCAGCGCCCGGTCCTCGCGGACCCGCGCGAGCACCTCGGGACGCGCCAGCAGGTTCGCCAGCGTGATGCCCATCTGCTTCCAGGTCGTGCCCGACCCGGCGTGCAGCAGCAGCAGCGCGAACGCGTAGATCTCGCCGTCGGAAAGCTGGTGGGAGACGCCGTCCTCGTCCTGCATGGTCGCCTGGACCAGGATGGAGATCAGGTCGTCCTTCGGCTCCTCGCGGCGCGCGGCGACGATCGGGACCAGCCGCTGGATGACCGCCGCCGAATCCTGCAGCACGGCCCGCAGATCCAGGGCCTCCTCCGGCGGGATACCGAAGCTTCCGGTGATCGTCAGCACCGGAATCGCCGCGCAGAAGTCGACGTTCAGTTCGGCCCGGCCGTCATTGACGAAGTTGTTGATGAGCTCCTGGACCGCTTCCTGGATCCAGTTGATGAGCCACCACTGGGCCTTGGCCGGAACAAAGGACGGCTGCACCAGGCCGCGGTACCGGCGGTGCTGGGTGCCACCCATGTAAATCATGCTGTTCTCGAGCCCGGCGGTTGTCGGGTCGATGGCCGATCCCGACGAGGCGAACGTCTCGGGATCGCGGTAGGCCGCGTCGAGGGCCGCGTAGCTGAAAGCGGTGAAATGCGCGCGGTCGGGCTCGGGAAGGCCCTGGAACATCGCCTCGCCAGGGTAGCCGGTCAGCTTGTGCAGAGTGCCCTCGTGCACCGGCGCGTCTTCCCGTAGCTTCGCCCAGATCGGGTACGGGTCGGCTTCGAAGTCACCGCCCGTCCACACGTTGGCGGCGCTGCGCAGGTCGAAAAGAGCTTTGATCCGCTCGCGGTCCAGGATCGCCGTGGTCATGTCAGCTGCTCACCTCCGGCGACAGCCACTCACGTAACTTCGCCGTTCGCCTCGTATGTGTGATCAGGGTCGTTGTCTCGGTTGCCGGGGTCATCTCGTCACCTGCCGCGTCGACGCTGCCTGGACCGGGACATCGCCGCTGGCGGGCACGACCGTCGGTTCGTCGGCCGTGCCCGCCAGCGGCATCCGGGTCATCCCGCGGTGGAGCCGTGACCTGCCGTGCTCGGCACGTCACCAGTAGCGCCGCCCGTGTCGTCGCCGGGAGCCCAGCTCAGCGCGCCGACCGGACAGGCGTCGACCGCGGTGTCGATCTCCTCGGCCGAGTCGCCCGCCGGATCGACGATGACGGCCTTGCTCTGCTCGTCATGCGCGAACGTGTTCGGCGCGTAGACGAGACACATGCCACTGCCGAGACACAGCTCTCGGTCGATGACAACGTGGCCCGCCATCGGCTCAGACTCCGCTCGTGACAGTGGCGGCGACGGGCGGCTCGGCCGGGGTGAACCGGTAGAGCCGCTCGGCGTTGCCACGCAGGATCTTGTACTGGAGGGCATCCGGCAGGTGCTGGATCCGGCTCTGCACGACCTTGATGCTGTCCGGCCAGGTCGTGTCCGAGTGCGGGTAGTCCGTCTCGCACATGAGGTTGTCCTCGGGGATCTCCCCGATGCTCGCGATGCCGTGCGCGTCGTCGATGAAGCAGCCGTACACGTGGTTCGCGAACGTCTCCCGGACGTTGAACGTGTCCAGGTCGAGGTCACCGGCGCCGGCGTGGGTGTCGAAGCGCCCGCCGCGCTTGACCCAGTGACGCTGCTTGTCGACGACCTGCTCGGCGCGCTCGAGGAAGTACGGGATCCAGCCGACTTCACCCTCGGACAGGGCGATCTTCAGCTTCGGGAACCGCTGGAACAGGCCGCTGAACAGCCAGGCCAGCATCGTGCCGGAGGTCCGCGAGGCACCCCAGGTCAGGTTCGCCATGAACGGCGCGTCCTTGGCGATCGCCGGCAGCTGCGAGGACGAGCCGACGTGCATCGAGACGACCATCTCGAGCTCGTTGGCCGCGGCCATCACCGGGTCCCAGTAGTGGTTCACGTCGTGGATCGTCGGCAGGCCGAGCGGCTCGGTGTTCTCCGAGAAGGCGAAGGTGGTCGCACCCTTGGCGGCGCAGCGCTCCATCTCCTTGGCGGCCAGGGGCGGGTCCCACATCGGGATGAGGATCAGCGGGATGTAGCGGCCGGGCGCCGCGGCGCACCACTCGTCGATCATCCAGTCGTTGTAGTGCTGCAGGCACTCGAACCCGAAGGTACGGTCGCTGGCCTCCATGAACAGCTGCCCGCAGAACCGGGTGATGGTCGGGAAGCACAGCGAGGCCAGCACGCCCGCGCGGTCCATGTCCTCGAGCCGGGCCTTGGCGTCGTAACAGCCGGGCCGCATCTCGCTGTAGGGCAGCGGCTCGGGGCTGAACTCCTCCTTCGACTTGCCGACGACCGCCGACAGGCCGGAGCTGGGGAACTTCTTGCCGTCATAGACCCAGTAGTCCATGCCGGAGTCGTCGATCTCCATGTGCGGCGCCCGGTCGCGGTCCTTGGCCGCGACCCGGTCGGTCCACACCGTCGGCGGCTCCAGGACGTGGTCGTCGACGGAGATCAGCCAGTCCAGGTTGAGTTCTGATGCCATTTCCTTGTTCCCTTCCTTGTTTTCTCGGCCGTCGCCCGGCCGGAGTGTGGCCTCTGGCCGGGCCGGCCAGAGCGTTCCCCGGGTGGTCGCCGGCCGAAGCTGGTCAGCCCAGTGAGCCGACGGTGAGGTTCTTGATCTCCTGGAACGCGCGGATGCCGTCCGGCCCGCGTTCCCGGCCAAGACCGCTCTGCTTGTACCCACCGCTGGGGGCGTACGCGTTCAGCCCCCCATTGGCGTTGACATTGACGGCGCCCGCGCGGATGCGGCGGGCCACCGCGGTGGCTGCGGCGACGTCGGCGCCGTAGACCTGGCCGGACAGCCCGTAGATGCTGTCGTTGGCCATCCGGACCGCCTCGTCGACATCGGTGTAGCCGATGATGCCGAGTACCGGGCCGAAGATCTCCTCCTGCGCGGCCGGGTTGGTGTTGTCCGGCAGGTCCAGCACGGTCGGCTCGAAGTAGTAGCCACGCTCCAGGCCCTCGGGACGACGTCCACCGGTGGCGACGGTGGCGCCGTGCTCCTGGGCGAGGGCGACGAACCGCTCGCACCGCTCGCGCTGCCCAGCACTGATCACCGGGCCGATCATCGTGCCGGCCACCGCCGGGTCGCCGACCTTGAGGTACTGGTAGGTCGCGCTGACCGCGGCGACGACCTCGGCCTTGCGGTCGGCCGGGACGAACATCCGGGTCGCGGCCACACAGGCCTGCCCGGCGGTCGCCGCGACCACGGCCGCGCCACCGCGGGCGGCGGCGTCCACCGCGTCCGGTAGATAGATCTGCGCGGACTTGCCGCCGAGTTCGAGCGCCACATGCTTCACCGTGGACGCGGCCTGAGCGAGGATCGCCTTGCCGATCGCCGTCGAGCCGGTGAACGACACCAGATCCACCGCCGGGTGGGTGGTCATGAGTTCCGCGCCGGCCGCACCCGACTCGATCAGCACGCTGAGCACACCCGGGGGCAGCCCGGCCGCCTCGGCCGCCGCGCCGAAGACCAGCGAGGAGATCGGGGTGAGCGGGCTCGGCCGCAGCACCACCGAGTTACCGGCCGCCAGCGCCGGGATGATCTTCTGGATGCCCATGATGATCGCCGCGTTGTACGGGGTGATCGCGGACACCACGCCGACCGGCTCGTAGCGGCGCACGCTCAGTTTCGCCCCGCCGGCGACCAGCTGGTTGACCGGAACCGGGTTGAAGTCCTCCTCCGGCAGCGACAGGTACAGCTCGAGCGTCTCGCGTCCCAGAGCGACACTGCCGTCGACCTGGACTCCTTCGACGAAGAACCGCGGTAGACCCGCCTCGGCGATGATCGTGTCGGCCAGCTCCGCGCGGGTCGCCACGATCGCGTCGAGGAACACGTTGAGGATCCTGGCCCGCTCCCGGGGCGCCAGATCCGCCCACACACCGGAGTCGAAGCTCTGGCGTGCCGCGACGATCGCCCGCTCGAACTCGGCGGCCGGCGCGCTCACCACATCGGTGACCCGCGACTCGTCGGCCGGGTTCTCCACGGCGAAGGCATCGCCACTGTCGATCCACTTCCCGGCGACGTACGACGACGTCTGAGGTATCAGTGCCACCGGCCTCTCCCTTTCCTTCGCTGGATGACGATCGCGGCGTCCCCGCCGTGAACCGTGCCTGCTGGACGACCCTGGTGGGGTCGGTCGGGCGGGGTCAGAAGGGATCGACGCTGTAGACGACCGCCCCGCCGTAGTGCGGCGAGGACTGGCAGGCCACGGCCAGCGTGGCCTTGGCCCGCTGCCGGTCGCCGGCTCGGCCGGCCAGCTGCAGGTAGCACTCGAGCATCTGTGGGATGCCGTGCATCCGGCCGTTACCGAGCGCGCCGCCACCGGACAGGATCGGCAGGGCGTCGGGCCGGTCGCTGTCGATCCGTCCGTCCTGGACGAACCGGTGCGCCTCCCCGACCGGGCACAGGCCGAGCGACTCGAGCCAGAACCAGACGAACGGCGAGAACCCGTCGTACATCTGGGGCAGGTCGACCTCGCCCGGCTTCACCCCGGCGCTCTCCCACAGCCGTCGGGCCGTGTCGAGACCGGCGGTCATGATGTCGTCGAGCGGCCAGTGCAACGGCAGCCGGTTGTTGGTCTTCGGTACGGCGTGGGCATAGCCGGAGACGTACACCGGCCGGTTCGGCCCGTCCACCGCGCGATCCGCCGAGGTCAGGACGAACGCCGCCACCCCGTCGACCGGGATGTCGCAGTCGTAGCGGCAGATCGGGTCGGTGAGGGTGGGCGCGGCGAGGTACTGCTCGGCCGTCAGCGGCTTGCCGTACCAGTAGGACCAGGGGATCCGCGCGCCGTTCTTGCGCGCCTCCACCAGGACCGCGGCCATCGCCTCGCGGGTCGCGCCGTAGCGCTGGAGGTACTCGTTGTACGGCAGAGCGATCATCGCCAGCGGACCGAAGTAGCCGGTCGGCGCGGTCCACTGGGCCGGGCCGCCGAAGGCGTCGGTCGAGCTGGCGTGGTAACTGCCCCTGGGGTTGTGCAGTGACCGGTAGAGCACCACGTAGTCGGCGGCCCCGCTGACGATCGCGTTGACCGCCAGCGCCACCGAGCCGGACACCTGCCCGACACCCTGGAAACCGGCCACATAGCGGGGCGAGGCGCCCAGGCGTTCGGCCAGCCAGTTGGTGGTCACGGTGTGCACGCCGTCCTCGACGGTGTGCGAGCCGGCGGACGGGAACAGGGTGGCGGCGACGATCCCGTCGACCTGCGCCGGGGTGAGCCCCGCGTCGGCGATCGCCTCCCGGACGATGTCGACGGTCAGCGCGCCCAGCGGGCGCGGGTTGTGCCGTTGTACGACGCTGTGTGCGTAGCCGACGACGGCGACCTTGTTACTGGAGGTCAGTCTGCCGCTCATGCACCCTCCCGCGGGTCCGAGCCGCCCGTGCTGTCCGAGCCGCCCGTGCTGTCCGAGCCGCCCGTGCTGTCCGAGCCGCCCGTGCTGTCCGGGTCGCCCGCGAGGACGAAGGCGGGGACCGAGACGCCGTCCGCGAGGTCCTCGAAGGCCACGCGGACAGGGGTTCCCAGCCGCACGGGGCTGTCCGGGCCGTCGAGTAACCGCCCGATCATCCGTAGCTCCTGCTGCTCGTCCAGCTCGACGTCGACGAGCAGATATGGCAGTTCGGCGTTGAAGCCCGGCAGGAACGACTGCCGGACGACCGTCCAGGACCGGATTCGGCCCCGGCCGCTCACCGGCTCGAACACGAACTCCGGATCGGTGGCGTCGCAGTGCGGGCACACCTGGTCCGGCGGGATCGCGAGTGACCGGCACCGGGCGCAGCGGGCCGCCGTGAGCACATGGCTGGCCGCCGCCGCCCAGAACGGGGCGGACCGCTCGTCCGGCACCGGTACCGGCCGCGGGAACTCCGCGGCGGGCGTGCCGGCACCGGCGGTACCCGCCGCGGTCACGGCAGTGCCCCCGCGTCCTTGAGGTCGGAGATGTCCTCCCAGCTGTAGCCGAGCTCGAGCAGCACCGACTCGGTGTGCTCGCCGTGCTCCGGCGCGCGGTGCAGCTCGGGTGGCAGCTCGTCGAACTGCACCGGGACGGTCGGCAGGGTGTACTTCAACCCGTCCTCGTCGACCTCGCCGATGTAGTCGTTGGCGAGCACCTGCGGGTCGGTCAGCAGCTCCTCGACGGCCTGGACCGGCGCCCACGGGGCGTCGATCCCCGCGAGCAGCTCCTTCCACTCGGCGTAGGTGCGCTTGGCGAACTCCTCGTCCAGCACCGCGATGCACTCCGTGCGGTTCTTCCCGCGGGCGGCGAGATCGAAGAACCGTGGGTCCTCGATCAGGTCCGGCCGGTCGATCAGGCGGCAGAAGTCCGGCCAGTAGCGGTCAGGCTGCAGGAACACCAGCTGGATGTGCCGGCCGTCGCTGGTGCGGTAGCTGCTGACCAGCGGGTTGGGCATCTGCTCGCGGCTGGACATCGCTCGCGGCTGCTGACCCTGCATCGCCGAGAGCAGGTCCGAGGACAGGGTCCACATCGCCATGCCGAGCAGGGAGACGTCGACGACCGAGCCCTTGCCGGTGCGCTCGCGGCGCAGTAGCGCCGCGGCCATCCCGAACGCCAGCGCCATCGCCCCGTTGCGGTCACCCATCGCGCCGCGTTGGCCGATCGGCTGGTCGCGGTCGGCGGGGGTCAGGACGTGGGCGAGCCCGCCCCGGGCGAAGAACGCCGAGGAGTCGTAGCCGGGCAGACCGGCATCGGGCCCGCGGGAGCCGTAGCCGTTGCCGCGGGCGTAGACCAGCCGGGGGAAGCGCTCGGTGAGGCTCTCGGCATCCAGACCGAGCCGCTTGAGCGCTCCGGGACGGAAGTTGGTCAGGAACACGTCGGCGGTCTCGAGGAGCCGCTCGAGGATGGCGCGGCCCCGCTCGTTGCGCAGGTCGAGGGCGACGGAGCGCTTGCCCCGGTTGGCCAGCGCCAGCGACATGTTCACCCCGCCGGCGTCCGTGCCGATGCCCTGCGTGGCGAGCGCCCGGTACGGGTCGCCCTCGGGGCGCTCGACCCGGATGACGTCCGCACCCCAGTCCGCCAACAGCGCGCCGGCCACGGGAACGAAGACCCACTGCGCCAGCTCGACGACGCGTAAGCCCTCGAATGCACCCTGGTCCACGGTGACCTCTCCTCCGGCGACAGTAAGATCAACTAGCTGTCAACTTGTCGGTAGATGCTAGTATTTCAACAGGCTTGCGGAAATCGTAGCAACAAGCTGCCGCCGATGCTAGTGGAACAGTCGCAATAATGTGAGCCGCAGCACCGATTGATCGCCGAGTTGCTGCGCGTGTCTGATTGACACCTCTCTGAATTCCTGCTAGCTATCGATCATGATGCGTCTGCGTGCCGACGCGTGGGGATCGTCGTCGACCTGCGGCTCGGGTCATGTCGAACGCTGGCGGGGTCGCCGAAAAGACGCTAACATTCCATCAATATCGCTATAATGCTAGCAATGCGAGGTGGCGTATGGCTTTATCCCACGACCGTGCCGTACCGATTCCCACCGATCTGGCGCGGTTACAGTCGCCGGAGTGGCTGAACCTCGCCCTCGCCGAACGCTTCCCGGGCGTCCGGATCACCAGGGTCACGCCCGGGCCGATCGTCAGCCGGGTCTCCACCAACGCCCGCTTCGAGATCGAGGCCGAGGATGGGTTGCCCGAGGGCCTGTCCGCCCATCTCTGCGGCAAGGGCTACTTCACCGAGGCCGGTGCCGGCGCACGGTCAACCGGAGCCTTCGAGGTCTACTTCTACCGGGATCTGGCCGCCACCACCGGTGTGCGCACCCTGAACAGCCTGTACGCGGACCTCGACCCGCGGACCCAGGCCAACGTGATCATCACCGAGGATGTCGTCGCCCAGGGCGCCCGTTTTCTCGAGCCCACCAGTGAGTACGGCCCGGCGCAGGTCGCCGAGAGCCTCGCTCAGCTTGCCCGGCTGCACGCCGCCACCTGGCTGAGCCCGAAACTCGCCGACGTGCCCTGGCTGACGCCGCGGCTGCACACCATCGCCGACGTCCGGGGCGTGGAGGTGATCCGCACGGTCAACTTCGAGACCGAGATCGGCGCGGGTGTCCCTGCCGAGGTCCGCGATGCCGAGCGGCTGGCCGTGGCCTACCGGGCCCTGGTCGAGCGCAGCAGCAGAGCCACTCCCTGGTCGGTGATCCACGGTGACGCGCACGTCGGCAACCTCTACCTCCAGGCGGACGGCCAGCCTGCGCTGCTGGACTGGCAGCTCACCCAGCGTGGCCCCTGGTACCTCGATGTCGGCTACCACATCGCCTCGACGCTGACCGTCGAGGACCGCCGGACCCACGAGCGGGACCTGCTGCGCCACTACCTCGAGCACCTGCGCGCCGGCGGGGTCGAGCCGCCTGGCCAGGACGACGCGTGGCGTTCGCTGCGCGGCGGCATCCTGCACGGCTTCTACCTGTGGGGGATCACCCAGATCGTGGTGCCGAAGGTCCGGTCCGAACTGCTGCGCCGTCTGGGCACGGCCGCGGCGGACCACGACGCTCTCATCATCGCCGATCACTGAACCTTCGCCGGCACTGAACCTTCGCCGGTCATGAACCCCGCCGGTCACCGAACCAGACGCCATCGGTTCGGCCCGGCGGGTCCCTGCCCGTGGTCTGTTCCGGCCCGCGCTCACCCATCCGCACACCGCGTCAACGAGGAAGCTGTCGTGTCAGAAAAGTCTGCCGGGTCGGACAAGTCTGCCGGGTCGAACCAGCAATGGGTCACGCGTGAGGTTCCGGCGCACCTGGCGCAGCGATACCGGGCGGACGGCCTGTGGGGCGACGTCCCGATGGGCGTACGGATCGAAAGCGCGCTGCGTGAACACGGTGATCAGATTCTGCGGGTCCACTCCCAGGAACGGCCCTGGGAGGGCACCTTCGGCGAGCTGCGGGAGCGGGCCCTGGCGGTGGCCGGTGGTCTGCGGGCCCGCGGGGTGGCGGCGGGAGACGCGGTCGCCTTCCAGCTGCCGAACTGGGCCGAGGCCGCGGTCGCGTTCTACGCGACCTCCTTCCTCGGCGCCGCGGTCGTCCCGATCGTGCACTTCTACGGGGCGAAGGAGGTCGCGTACATCCTGCGCCGGACCAGGGTCACCGCGTTCGTCTCGGCGGCGCGGTTCGGCCGGCGCGACTACCTGGCCGACCTCGCCGAGGCCGTCACGGACCTGCCGTCGCTGCGGGTCCTGGCCGTGGTCGGCGCGGAGGGTGCGGAACTGCCGGCCGGCGCGGTGCGGTTCACCGAGCTCGAGGCGTCCGTACCGCTGGCCGAGATCGCCCGGCCCGACCCGGACTCCCCGGCCGTCATCGCCTACACCTCGGGTACGACCTCGCAGCCCAAGGGCGTCATCCACTCGCACAACACCATCTGTGCCGAAGCGGACCAGCTGCGGGCCATGAACTCCGGCGGCGGCGTGGACCATCTCACCGGCACACCCGTCGGCCACTTCATGGGCATGCTGGGTGCCCTGCAGATGCCGGTGCTGGGTGGTTCCCAGGTCAACATGATCGATGTCTGGGACCCGAAGCGGGTGCTGGAGATCGTGCTGCGCTACGGGCTGGCCACCGGCGCCGGGTCGACCTACTTCCTCGCCAGCCTGCTCGATCATCCCGACCTCACCCCCGAGCACATGCGCTACCTCGCCTACGTGGGCCTGGGCGGTGCGGCGGTGCCCGAGGCGTTCGCCGACCGGGCGACCGCGGCCGGCACGTCGGTGGTCCGCATGTACGGCTCGACCGAGCATCCGTCGATCACCGGTACCCGGCACGAGGACGACCGGCACGACCGGCTCTACACCGACGGCCGACCGCTGGCCGGCGTGGAGATCAGGCTGCTGGACGACGAGGGCCGGCCGGTCGAGGTCGGGGTGCCGGGAGAGATCTGGTCGCGCGGCCCCGACCTGTGTCTCGGCTACACCGACGCCAGTCTCAACGCGACGGTGTTCGACGACGAGGGCTGGTACCGCACCGAGGACGTCGGCGTCCTGGACGACCGGGGCTGCCTGACCATCACGGACCGCAAGAAGGACATCATCATCCGGGGCGGCGAGAACATCAGCGCGGCCGAGGTCGAGGAGCTCATCCTCAAGGTGGTTCCGGAGGTGCTCGAGGTCGCGGTGGTCGCCGTGCCCGACGAGCGGTTCGGGGAAAAGGTCTGCGCGGTGTTGCGGCTGGCCGTGAACGCGACCGCGCCGACGCCGGAGGTGCTGCGGGAGCGCCTCATCAAGGGGGGTCTCGGCCGGCAGAAGACACCCGAGTACGTCCAGGCCGTCCCGGACTTCCCCCGGACCTCCACCGGAAAAATCATCAAGGCCGCACTTCGGCGCGAGGCCGCAACCCGCCTGGCCTGACCGGCTGGTCATGAGCCGGACCGAGAGCCGGGCGGACGGCTACCCATAGGCAGGATGCTAGTATATGGGCGACCTGTCTGAAATACTAGCGAAGCTTGTTACGCTCCGCGCCATCCCCTGGGGATGAACATGCCGATCAACCCATCCCCGGCCGTCCTGCGGGCCGGTCAGCTGCTGTGGCTCATGGCGCGGCACCCCTCCGAGTCCTATTCGGTCTCGGAGTTGGCCAGGGCCGTGGACATCCCCCGGGCCACCTGCGACTCCATTCTGCAGGCGCTGGCCGAGCATGGCCTCGTGGTCCGCCGCGAGCCTGGGCTGCGCTACGAGCTGGGTGCGTTCTGCATCGCGCTGGGTGATGTGACCCGGGTGAGCAACCCGACGCTGAGCGCCGCGAGCCGGGAAGCGGAGGAGCTGGCCCAGAAGCTCGGCGCCTGCGTGGCCGTGTCGGCCCGGGCCGGGACGCAGACCCGGGTGATGTCGGTGTCCGACTGGGGTCCGCCGCTGGGCATGCGGCCCCGGCCCGGCCAGTCGATGCCGCTGGTGCCGCCGTTCGGCGCGGTGCTGGTCGCCTGGAGTGAGGCCGACTCCGCCGCCTGGCTCGCCCGAGCCGACGACGCCGTGGCGAGCGGCCAGACGCGGGCCTGGGAACAGGCCCTGCAGACCATCCGGGCCCGTGGCTACAGCATCACGGTCGCCCGCGGCAACATCCCCGACTTCGCGACCGCCTTCTCGCTGATGGAGTCCGCGCCCGACATGGGGGCCGCCCGCCGCCAGCAGGAGGAACTCGTCGACCTGATGCAGCACACCGAGTACCTGGTCCTGGTCCCCGAGCTGGACGACGGGGTGAGCGTGCGGATGACCCAGGTCTCCGCGCCCGTGCTCGACGTCGCCGGCCGGGTCGTCGCCGCCCTGATGCTGCTCGGCCCGAACTACGACCTCACCAGTCGCGAGATGCACGCGCTTGGCCGCCAGGTCGCCGAGGCCGCCCAGCGCGCCAGCAAGGCCGCCAGCGGCGGGGCGACGAGCAGCTGACCCGGCAGGGCGCCTCACCTCGCATCAGTGCGCGCCGACCAGACGCAGCGCGAACTGGCCGTACTGCCAGACCACCGCGTCCTCGTCCGGTGAGGTCTCCTCCCGGAACCACACGGCCACCCCCATCCCCAGGTCAAGGATGGCGTAGGAGGCCAACTGCGCGGAGGTCACGTCGAAGCGGCCGGCCTGGATGCCCGTATCGATCAGATCCCGGAAACAGCGCTCGTAGTCGGCCCGCAGTGCCAACACCCGGGCCCGTCCCGGCGCGACGAGGCTGCGGATCTCCCGGTTGCCGACGAACGCCTCCCGCCGGTGCCGCGCGTGATAGCGCACATGCGCCTCGGTGGCCCGGCGCAGCCGTTCGACCGGATCATCCTGCGCGGTACCGGCCAGGCCGGCCAGCGCCGACCGGTGCGCCGCCAGCAGTTCCTCCATCGTCCGCGTCATGATCTGGGCCAGGATGTCCTGCTTGGACGCCACATGCCGGTACAGGCTGGGCCCGCGTACCCCGACCGCGGTACCGATGTCCGCCATCGTGGTCGCCTCATAGCCAAGGCGGGTGAAAAGATCGAGAGCGGCGGCCAGGATCTCCCCGGAACGCGCCGAGCCGGTCCGTCCCACTCCTCGATCACCTCCCACCGTCGGACATCGCGCACCGCCGCCGCGCGTCGAACCTCTGCGGCTAACAGCCGATAGCTCGTGCTGCTTGTCGGAATGCCCTGATGGTAGCGGGGATCAGTTGCGAGCTACGAAAGCCGCTTCTAGGATTTGGCTAACGACCGTTAGCTGCCCGTCCCGGGCACGGCCTGTCCGGGACAGCTGTTCACCCGCACCTGCCTGCAACGCCGCTCCGGTGGAGATCCGATGACCATTGACCTCGCCCCCGAGCCGCTCGTCGCGGACCTGGCCCAGCGCACCGCCGCGTTCGTCCGCGACGTGGTGCTGCCGCTGGAGGCCCGCGACGGCGTCGTCGCCCCGACGCCCGAGCGGCGCCGCGAACTGCAGGACGCCGCCCGCGCGGCCGGGGTGTTCGCCCCGCATGTCAGCGCCGAGTACGGCGGTCACGGCCTGGACATGCGCGGTCGCGCCACCGTGTTCGAGGAGGCCGGCTACGCGCTGCTCGGCCCGCTCGCGCTGAACATCGCCGCGCCCGACGAGGGCAACATGCACATGCTCGAGATCGTCGCGACCGACGAGCAGAAGGAGCGGTACCTGCGGCCACTGGCCACCGGGGAGATCCGCTCCTGCTTCGCGATGACAGAACCCGCCCCCGGTGCCGGCTCCGACCCGCGGGCGCTGCTCACCCGGGCGGAGCGGATCGACGGCGGCTGGCGGATCAACGGCCGCAAGTGGTTCATCACCGGTGCGGACGGCGCGGGCTTCACGATCTGCATGGCGCGCACCTCCGGTGAGCCCGGGGTCGCCACCGGCGGCGCGACGATGTTCCTGGTCGACGCCGACAACCCCGGTATGAAGATCATTCGCCATATCGAGACGCTGGACGAGACGCTGTTCGGCGGCCACTGCGAGCTGGTCTTCGACAACTGCGAGGTGCCCGACTCCGCCGTCCTCGGCGAGGTGGACGAGGGCTTCCGCTACGCCCAGGTGCGCCTGGGTCCCGCCCGGATGACGCACTGCATGCGCTGGTTGGGCATCGCCAAGCACGCCCGCGACATCGCCGTGCGCCGGGCGAACGAGCGGGAGATGTTCGGCTCGCGGCTGGTCGAGCTCGGCATGATCCAACAGATGATCGCCGACAACGAGATCGACATCGCCGCCTCCCGTGGGCTGATCAACCAGGCCTGTTGGGAGCTCGACCAGGGCCGCTCCGGCGCCCAGTCGACCGCGATCGCCAAGACGTTCTGCGCCGAGGCGATCTACCGGGTCGTCGACCGCTCGCTGCAGATCTGTGGCGCGCTCGGTGTCTCCGGCGACATCCCGCTCAGCCGCTTCCTGCGCGAGGTCCGGCCGTTCCGCATCTACGACGGTCCGTCCGAGACCCATCGCTGGGCGATCGCCCGCCGCGTCGCCCGCCACGCCGCCACGTCTGGTGCCGGTCGGTGAGCGGCGCCGTCGAGGGACTTGATCTGCCCGCGCTCGAGGCGTATTTCGCCGAGCGGGTCGAGGGCTTCACCGGGCCGCTGTCGGCGAGGCTGCTCTCGGGCGGCCGGTCCAACCTGACCTACCTGCTCACCGCGGGCGAGTACCGCTGGGTGCTGCGCCGCCCGCCGCTCGGCGGGCTCACCCCGTCCGCCCACGACATGCTGCGGGAGTACCGGATCGTCTCGGCGCTCGCCGACAGCGGCGTGCCGATGGCCCGGGCGGTGGCGTCCAGCGACGCGACCGGGCCACTCGGCGTGCAGTTCGCGGTCGTCGAGTTCGTCGACGGTTCGGTGATCCGCACCGAGGAGGAGCTCGCCGCGCTCGACCAGGCCCAGGTGGACGCCTGCGCGTTCGCGCTCGTCGACGTGCTCGCCCGGCTGCACGCCGTCGATCCCGCCGCGGTGGGCCTGGGCGACTTCGGCCGCCCGCAGGGGTATCTCACCCGCCAGGTCCGCCGGTGGTACGACCAGTGGCAGCGGGTCCGCACCGCCGAGCTGCCCGATGTGGACGCGCTGCACGCCCGGCTCGCCGAGCTCTGCCCGGTCGAGTCCGGCGCGTCGATCGTGCACGGCGACTTCCGCATCGACAACGTCATCCTCGATCCGGCCGACCCGACCGACATCCGCGCCGTCGTCGACTGGGAGATGGCCGCCCTCGGTGACCCGCTCGCGGACCTCGGTCTGCACCTGGCCTACGCCGATCCGGCGTTCGCCCCGGTACTCGCCGGCTCCGCCGCCGCCACCAGCCCGCGGATGCCCGCCGCCGACGCCCTGATCGACCGGTACGTCGCCGCGACCGGCCGCAGCCTCGGCGCGTTCTCCTTCTACCTCGGCCTGGCCTACTTCAAGATCGCGGTGATCGCGGAGGGCATTCACGCCCGTCACCTGCAGGGCCTCACCCGCGGCGAAGGCTTCGACCGGGTCGGTGAGGCCACCGCCCCGCTCGCCGCCGCCGGCCTGCAGGCCCTGGCGGACCGTACCTACGACGGAAAGGCGGTCCCGGCATGAGCGGTGACAGCCCCGCCACCGGAGTCGGCGGCGTGCTCGATCTGTTTCGGCTCGACGGCCGGGTCGCCGTCGTCACCGGCGCGAGCTCCGGGCTCGGCGCCCGGTTCGCCCGGATTCTCGCCGAGGCCGGCGCCGACGTGGTGCTGGCGGCCCGCCGCGCCGACCGGCTGCGCGAGGTCGCGGCCACGGTCGCCGAGGCCACCGGACGGCGCACCCTCGCCGTCGAGACCGACATCGCCGACCCCGATGCCTGCACGGCCCTCGCCGACGCGGCCTTCGCCGAGTTCGGCCGGATCGACATCCTGATCAACAACGCCGGCATCGGCACCGCCGTCCCCGCCTCGCGGGAGAAGCCCGAGGAGTTCCGCCGGGTCATCGACATCAACCTCAACGGCGCCTACTGGGCCGCCCAGGCCTGTGCCCGGCACATGCGCCCCGGCTCGTCGATCATCAACATCGCGAGCGTGCTGGGCCTGGTCAAGTCGTACACCCCGCAGGCCGCCTACAGCGCGAGCAAGTCCGGTCTGATCGGCCTCACCCGCGACTTGGCGCAGCAGTGGTCCGACCGCAAGGGCATCCGCGTCAACGCGATCGCCCCCGGCTACTTCGAGACCGAACTGACCGCGGATGTCCCCCGCGACACCCTGACCGCGTTCATCGCCAACACCGGCATCCTGCGCCGGATCGGCGAGTCCCACGAACTCGACGCCGCCGTGATCTTCCTCGCGGCACCCGGCTCGTCCTACGTCACCGGCATCACGCTGGCCGTCGACGGCGGCATGTCCTGCCACTGACCGCGCGGCTCGTCCCACTGACCGCGCGGCCTGTCGAGCCGGTCGGGCGCGGTCAGTGGAACGGGGTCTCAGCCGGACGGGATCAGAGACGTTCGATCAGGGACGCGGTGCCCAGGCCGCCGCCGCAGCACATGGTGATCAGGCCGTAGCGACCGCCGGTGCGCTCGAGCTCGTGCAGGGCACGGGTCAGCAGGATGCCACCGGACGCGCCGAGCGGATGGCCGAAGGGGATGGCGCCCCCGTTGGGGTTGACCTTGTCCAGGTCGGCGCCGAGCTCCTTGCGCCAGGCCAGCACGACCGACGCGAACGCCTCGTTGACCTCGAACACGTCGATGTCGTCGATGGTCAGACCAGTCTCGGCGAGCAGCTTGCGGGTGGACGGGATCGGCCCGGTGAGCATCGTCACCGGGTCACAGCCGACCAGCACCGAGTGGACCAGCCGGGCGCGGGCGGGCAGGCCGAGTTGCTGCGCGCGGTCGGCGCTGGTGAGCAGGATCGCCGAGGCGCCGTCGGCGAACTGGGACGACGTGCCCGCGGTGTGCCGGCTGCCGCCGGGACGGTCGGGCATGTTCGTCCTCAGCTTGGCCAGACCCTCGAGGGTGGTGGGCCGCAGCGCCTCGTCCATGGTGAACGGCTTGTGGCCGACGACGGTGCCCTCGTCGTCGGTGACCGGCGCCGAGACGGGGACGATCTGACCGGTGAAACGTCCTTCGGCGACGGCGACGGCCGCGCGCCGCTGGGCGAGCAGCGCGTAGGCATCGAGATCGTCACGGGTGATGTTCCACTGCTCGGCGATGCGCTCCGCGCCCTCGAACTGGGTGGTCACCTCGTAGTGTTCGCGGAACCGCTCGCCCCGCCCGGTGCCGAAGGGCACGTCGACACTGGCGTTGATCGGCACCTGGTTCATCGACTCGATACCGCCGACGACCGCGATGTCGATCAGTCCCGAGCCGACCAGCGCGTGCGCCAGCGTGGTCGCCTGGTGCGACGACCCGCACTGGGCCTGCACGGTGGAACCGCCGACCTCCAGTGGCAGGCCGGCACCGAGCCAGGCGTTACGGGCGATGTTCGCCGCCTGCTGGCCGACCTGGCTGACGCAACCGACGACGAGCTGCCCGACGAGCGCCGGGTCGAGGCCGGTGCGGTCGATCAGCCCGCGAAGCACATCCCCGAGCAGATCCGGTGCCTGGACGTCCTTGAGCGAACCCTTGCGCTTGCCGATCGCCGACCGGCAGGCATCCACGACCACGACCTCGGTGCCCGTCATCACTCCACCTCGTTAGCTGCTGCGGTGTTGGCCGCTGTGGTGTTGGCCGGACGGGTCAGTTGCGCGGGCCGCCGGCGACGTAGATGACCTGGCCGGAGACGTACCCGGCACCCTCGCTGACCAGGAACGACACGGTGTGCGCGATGTCGTCGGGGACACCGACGCGGGCGACCGGGATCGACTTGGCCCGCTCGATCTTGTACTCGTCCCAGTCCTTGCCGAGGCGCTCGGCGGTCGCCTTCGTCATCTCGGACGCGATGAAGCCGGGGGCGACCGAGTTGGCGGTGACGCCGAACTTGCCCAGTTCGAGCGCGATCGTCTTGGTGAAGCCCTGGATGCCAGCCTTGGCGGCGGCGTAGTTCGCCTGGCCGCGGTTGCCCAGCGCCGACGTGCTGGACAGGTTCACGATCCGGCCGTACTTGGCCTCGACCATGTACTTCTGCACCTCACGGGTCATCAGGAACGCGCCACGCAGGTGGACGGCGAGTACCAGGTCCCACTCGGCCTCGGGCATCTTGAAGATGAGGTTGTCGCGGGTGATGCCGGCGTTGTTCACCAGCACGGTGGGCGGGCCGAGCTCGCTGGCCACCCGGGCGACGACGGCGCTGACCTGCGCGGCGTCACTGATGTCCGCGACGGCGGCCAGTGCCTGGCCACCCTCGGCGACGATGCTGTCGGCCACTTCCTTGGCGCCGGCCTCGTCCAGGTCAAGCAGGGCGACGGCGAAGCCGTCGGTGGCGAGCCGGCGGGCCGTGGCAGCGCCAAGCCCCCGGGCCGCCCCGGTCACGATCGCGACACGTCGTGTTTCGCTCATCAGCATCTCCTAGTTCACGGTGGGCATGCCATCCAGGTCAGCTGCCAGCTCCGACGGTGCCAGGTCTGGCGGCCACAGGGCGGCCGAAGCCGGGGAGCGTGTGCCGGGGTGCCCAGGTGCGCGGGCCAGACCAACGGGTCGGACACGGCGGCGAGGTCACCGGCGCAAGAGCCTACTTTGCCGCCGTGGACGGCGCCAGAAATGCCGATCACCCCACAACAGGCCCATGATCAGGACGTTTACGGGAATGATCAGAGCGTTCCTGCGATTCGGGAATGTGTGTCCCGGCCGAGTTATCGTGCTGTTCGCAACCGGCCCAGGACGAGACGTTCGAGGGTCGTCCCCCGGGATGGCGTAGGTGCAGACAGGAGTTCTCATGCGTGACGCGGTGATCTGCGAGCCGGTCCGGACCGCGGTCGGGCGCTACGGCGGTGTCTTCAAGGGGCTGACCGCCCACGAGCTCGGCGCCACCGTCCTGCGTGGCCTGCTCGAGCGCACGGGGCTGGGTTCCGCGGACATCGACGACGTCCTGTTCGGATCCTGCTACCCGACTATGGAGGCTCCGGCGCTCGGCCGGGTCGTCGCCCTCGACGCGGGCCTGGACATCACCGTCCCCGGGCTGCAGCTCGACCGGCGCTGCGGGTCGGGCGTGCAGGCCGTCGCGTTCGCCGCGATGCAGGTGCAGACCGGTGTGGCCGACGTCGTGCTCGCCGGCGGTGCGGAGAGCATGAGCAACGCCGCGTTCTACTCCACCGACCTGCGCTGGGGTCCGAACTCGGGCAACCTCACCCTGCACGACGCCCTCGCCCGCGGTCGCACGACCGCCGGCGGCGTGAACCACCCCGTCCCCGGCGGCATGATCGAGACCGCGGAGAACCTGCGCCGCGAGTACAGCATCTCCCGCGCCGAGCAGGACGAGTTCTCGCTGCGCTCACACCAGCGCGCCGTCGCGGCCCAGGCCGAGGGCCGGTTCAAGGACGAGATCATCCCGGTGACGGTGAAGAGCCGCAAGGCCACCGCCGTCATCGACACCGACGAGCACCCGCGGGCCGACTCCAGCATGGAGACCCTCGGCCGGCTGCGTCCCATCATGGGCCGCGAGGACGCCGAGTCCACCGTCACCGCCGGCAACTCCAGCGGCCAGAACGACGGCGCCTCGGTCTGCGTCGTCACCCACCCCGAGGCCGCCGAGCGGCTCGGCCTGCGTCCGCTGGCCCGCCTGGTCAGCTGGGCCGTCGCCGGCGTCGAACCGTCGCGGATGGGTATCGGCCCGGTCCCCGCGACCGCGAAGGCGCTCGACCGCGCCGGCCTGAAGCTCTCCGACATCGACCTGATCGAACTCAACGAGGCGTTCGCCGCGCAGGTCCTCGCCTGCACCCGCGAGTGGGGCTTCCCCGCCGGCGACTGGTCCGCCGCCGACTGGGACCGCTTCAACGTCAACGGTTCCGGCATCTCCCTCGGCCACCCCGTCGCCGCCACCGGCGGTCGCATCCTGGCCACCCTGCTCCACGAGATGCACCGCCGCGAGGTCCGCTACGGCCTCGAGACCCTCTGCATCGGCGGCGGCCAGGGCATCACCGCCATCTACGAGCGCATCGCCTCCTGACCCACCCGCGCCACCGGCCGGGGCTTCGGCCCCGGCCGTGGTGTTCTCCGCGGAACCGTCCGCGGGTCGTGGACAGGCCCCGCCCGGCGTGAGATTCACGCTCCGTGACCTTTGCGGCCAGCGTTTTGTCCCTTTCATCCGCTGGATGGATGGGGTTGTTCCTACACGGGTCGCCGTGGGGGTATTCCTGTCCGATTTGCCCCCACAAGGCTACCGTGATCGTTCTGCGTGCTCGCTGGCGGCGATGTTCTTGGTGGGCCCGGTGCGGAGGGTGACGTTGTTGCCGGGGTGTCGGGCGGCGCGCTGGATCCTGGCGGTTCTCGGTGGTCGCGAAACTGAGGTGCGATCGCACCGTGACTCCTGATAAAAGATCTGCCATGGTTCACATTGATCAGGATGACGGTTTTCTCGATCCGGCGGTTTACGGCGACACGATCGCCGAGGCCTACGACGGTTTTTACTCGAGCCCGGACCAGACGGTGGGTGCGCCCGGAACCGGTGCCACCGCCGCCGACTTCCTGTATGCCAGGGCCGGCGCCGGGCCCGTGCTGGAACTCGGCGTCGGGACCGGACGGGTCGCCCTGCCACTTGCCGCCCAGGGCGTGAAAGTGATCGGGATCGACGCCTCGCCGCGGATGCTGGCCAGGCTGCGGGAAAAACCCGGCGGGTCCGACCTCGACCTGAAGCTCGGTGACTTCACCGAGCTGGACTTTCCTGCCGCGTCCCTTTCCCTGGTCTACGTCGTGTTCAACACGTTCTTCATGCTCGCCGACCAGGATGCCCAGGTGCGTTGCTTTACCTCGGTGGCGTCCGCGCTACGGCCCGGCGGATTGTTCGTGCTGGAGGCATTTGTTCCCGATCTCGCCCGTTACGACCATGGCCGGTGTGTGCAGGTCGAGCGGCTGGAGGGGGAGTCCACGCAGTTGAGCGCGGCGGTCCATGACCCGGTGGCCCAGCGGATCCGTCACCGGCGGATCGTCCTGGGGCCGGACGGGGTGCGGACCTACCCGGCTGATCTACGGTACGTCTGGCCGAGTGAGCTGGATCTGATGGGCCGGATCGCCGGGCTGGAGCTGGCCGAACGGTGGGCGGGCTGGGCCGGCGAACCGTTCACCGCCACGAGCGGCTACCACGTCTCGGTCTGGCGCAAGCCGTCGGCGTGATCGTCCGACCTCGCTGCCGAGCAGGGTGGCTGGGAGCCGGCTGGGCCGCATCGGGGCTCAGGCCGTGGCACCGACGGCTCGGTGGTCATGCCGAGGGTTATGAGCCGTGATGCCGAGGGTTGTTCGGGAATTCAGGGGCTACAGGCCGAACAACCCTCGGCATCAGAAACGAGAACGACGTTCCCGAGGTTCTGTACCGCGGTCGGAGATCAGGAGCGGGCCTGATCTCCGGGAAACGACCAGGGACGCGGCTGCCGGTGTGGAACCGCCGCGACCTGGGGTCGGGGCTTGGGGTCAGGACTTGGGCTTGGGGGCGACGGGCTCGGGGCGGCCGGGCTGCTCGCCGCCGCGGGCCTCACCGTAGGCGCGCTTGGGGACCATGACCTTGCGGCGGTAGATGCAGACCAGGGTGCCGTCCTGGTTGTGGCCGCGGGTCTCGACGGTGACGATGCCGCGGTCGTCCTTGGACTTCGACTCGACCTTGTCCAGGACGGTCGACTCGCCGTAGATCGTGTCGCCGTGGAAGACCGGTGCGACGTGGCGCAGGGACTCGACCTCGAGGTTCGCGATCGCCTTGCCGGAGACGTCGGCGACGGACATCCCGAGCAGCAGCGAGTAGACGTAGTTGCCGACGACCACGTTCCGCTTGAACTGGGTGGTCTTCTCGGCGTAGTTCAGGTCGAGGTGCAGCGGGTGGTGGTTCATCGTGATCAGGCAGAACAGGTGGTCGTCGTACTCGGTGACCGTCTTGCCTGGCCAGTGCTTGTAGACGGCGCCGACCTCGAACTCCTCGTAGTACCGGCCGAACTGCATGGGTCGCCTCGATCTCGTGATGATGGGGTCGTGGTCAGTGGCGATACGGCGACTCGCCGGCCGACGTGGCGTCCGTCGGCCGGCGAGCGGGGGCGTCAGCCGTTGAGGCGGTAGTCCTTGAGCAGGGCGCGGCTGATGATGCGCTTCTGCACCTCGGACGTGCCCTCGCCGATGAGCATGAACGGGGCCTCGCGGTAGAGGCGCTCGATCTCGTACTCCTTGGAGTAGCCGTAGCCGCCGTGGATGCGGAACGACTCGGTGGTCACCTCGAAGCAGTACTCGCTGGCCAGGTACTTCGCCATGCCGGCCTCGACATCGTTGCGCTGGCCCGAGTCCTTCTTGCGGGCGGCGCTGACCATCATCAGGTGGCCGGCCTCGACCTTGGTGGCCATCTCGGCGAGCTTGAAGGCGATGGCCTGGTGGTCGGCGATCTGGCGGCCGAAGGTGTGCCGCTGCTGGGCGTAGGCGATCCCGAGCTCGAAGGCGCGGATCATGATGCCGCAGGCGCGGGCGGCGACGTTGACCCGTCCGACCTCGACGCCGTCCATCATCTGGTAGAAGCCGCGCCCGGCCTTCTCGGCGCCGCCGAGGATCGACGAGGCGGGCACGCGGTGGCCGTCGAGGATCATCTCGGTGGTCTCGACGCCCTTGTAGCCGAGCTTCTCGAGCTTGCCGGGGATGGAGAGGCCGTTGGAGGTGCCGAAGCCCGGCTCCTTCTCCAACAGGAACGTGGTCATGTTCTTGTAGACCGAGTCGGAACCCTCGTCGGTCTTCACCAGGGTGGCGACCACACTGGAGCGGGCCCCGTTGGTCAGCCACATCTTCTGGCCGTTGATGACGTAGTCGTCGCCGTCACGGGTCGCGCGGGTGGTGATCGCGGCGACGTCGGAGCCGCAGCCGGGCTCGCTCATCGAGAACGCGCCGCGGACGTCCCCGGTGGCCATCTTCGGCAGCAGCCGGGCCTTCTGTTCCTCGCTGCCGTGCTGCGCGACGAGGTAGGCGACGATGAAGTGGGTGTTGATCACACCGGAGACGCTCATCCAGCCGCGGGCGATCTCCTCGACCACCAGGGCGTAGGTGAGCAGTGACTCGCCGAGGCCGCCGTACTCCTCGGGGATCATGATGCCGAACAGCCCCATGTCCTTCATCGCGTTGATGATCTCTTCGGGGTACTCGTCCTTGCGCTCGAGGTCACCCGCGTTCGGCAGGATCTCCTTGTCCACGAAGGTGCGCACGGCCGCCAGGATGTCGGCCTGGATGTCGGTGAGCCCGTCGGTCTGCGCGATCCTGCCCATGTCCAGCTCCTCGTCGTCTGTCGCGGGGCGCCACCTCGGGCGGCGGTGGTGCGGGGGCGGCGGTGGTGCGGTGTGGCGGTGCTGCGGCCGGGGTCGTCCCTCGGTCGTCCCCGCCCTGACCGTAAGGGAACCGGGGGTGCGCACGCCCGGCGTTGTGACCGCCGACGGACAGGACGCTGTCACGCCCGGCCACGCGTGCCCGCGGGCGAGTGCCACGGGCGGGCGCCGCCGCGCTCCCGGAGCGGGACAACAGCGAGCTTATTAACATGGTGCACCCGATCCAGGCAACACGCCTCGAAGCCGGGTTTCCCGGCCGGCGAGAACGCCTTCGGCCGCCGTGCCGCGGCACACATCCCGGGCTGGTCCGGTGTGGGAGCGATCGGTTGCGGCCGGGCGGTGGCACCCCTACCATTTGAAGCGTTTTTCACTATGTCTGTTGCGGATCATGTCTGTTGCGGGATCGAACCGTCGCGGGGGAGTCCTCGACCGTGGCGCGCAGCGGCGGTGCCCATAACGCCATAACAGCAGAAATACTGATCTGGATTCGGGTGGTGACGGTCGGGTGAGCAGCGAGATCATCGACGAGGTCGTAGCCTCGGTACGCCGTTTTGTGCGCGAAGAGGTTGTACCCGCCGAGACGGAGATCGAGGAGAAGGACTCGATTCCGGACCGCATTCGTGTGGCGGCCGCGGACATGGGTCTTTTTGGTTTCGCCATTCCGGAGATCTACGGCGGCCTCGGCCTTTCCATGAGTGAGGAGGCGCGGCTGGTATTCGAACTCGGTTACACCACGCCGTCCTTCCGCTCGATGTTCGGGACGAACAACGGAATCGCCGGCCACGTCCTGCTCGAAGGCGCCACCGAGGAGCAGAAGAAGGCATATCTGCCGAAGATCGCCTCGGGTGAGTGGGTGGCGTCCTTCGCGCTGACCGAGGAAGGCGCGGGTTCAGACCCGGCCGGCCTTGCCACCACGGCCCGGCGCGACGGTGACGGCTGGGTCATCAACGGTTCGAAGCGTTACATCACCAACGCGCCGAACGCCGATGTCTTCATGGTCTTCGCCCGTTCCGAGGAGGGCTCGTCGGGCGGCCGGGGCATCAGCACGTTCATGGTGGAGCGCGGCACCCCCGGGCTGCGGGTGGCGCCGAAGGACCCGAAGATGGGGCAGGCCGGGGCCTGGACCGCGGACGTCTACTTCGACGACCTGCGGGTCAGCGCCGACACCCTGATCGGCGGCCCGGCCGGTGAGGGCCGCGGCTACGCCACGGCGATGAAGTGCCTGGCCCACGGGCGCATCCACATCGCCGCGCTGTGCGTGGGTATGTCGCAGCGTCTGGTGGACGAGTCGGTGGCCTACGCCTCCCAGCGGGTGCAGGGTGGCAAGGTGATCGGCGAGCACCAGCTCATCCAGGGTCTGCTGGCGGACTCGGTGACCGACCTGCACGCGTCCCGGGCGCTGGTGAAGGAGGTCGCCGCCGCGTTCGACGACGGCAGCGACCGGCGGATCGGCCCGTCCACGGCGAAGTACTTCGCCTCGGAGGCGGTGGGTCGGATCGCCGACCGCGCCGTGCAGATCCATGGTGGTAGCGGGTACATGCGTGGCGTGCCGGTGGAGCGTTTCTACCGGGACGCCCGACTGTTCCGCATCTACGAGGGCACGAGCCAGATCCAGCAGCTGGTGATCGCACGCAACGTGCTGCGCGACGCCCGCTGAACCAGCGCTTCTCAGTCGATTTCGATGGATGTGGGTGTGCGGTGAGCACTTATACCTTCCCGGTGGAGGCGGGCGCGGTCCTGCTGTTCTCCCGGGCCGTCGGCTATCCGGACTCCGCCTATGGCGACGGGACGGCCGGCGCTCCGCCGACCTTCACGCAGTCCGGTGCCCAGTTCGACCCGGAGTTCCATCTGCGCCCGAAGTACGGCGAACCGTGGCGCGGCTCCGGCCGCACCCCGTCGGGCGTGCCCACCCCGGCGACATCCGGTGGTGGCAGCCTGCATGCCGAGCAGAGCTACGAGTACCACCGCCCGGTCCGGGTCGGTGATGTTCTCACCGCCGTCCAGATTCCCGGTAAGGAGTGGGAGAAGGCCGGGCGGCGCGGTGGTTCGCTGACGTTCCGGGAGACCATCACCGAGTTCCGGGACGCGGCCGGCGAGCTGGTGGTGACGGCACGTTCCGTCGTCGTCATCCCGTCGAAGGTCGTCGAGTCCCCGGCCGAGGGCGGCGCGACGGCGGGGGTGGCGCAGTGAGCCCGCGCACGGCCGCCGCCGCTGACATCGCTGTCGGCGACACCGTCGAGACGGTGCTGACCGAGGATCTCGCCCGAACCCGGCTGGTCATGTACGCCGGGGCCTCCGGCGACTACAACCCGTTGCACACCGACGACGTGTACGCCCGGGAAGCCGCCGGCTACCCCGGTGTGTTCGCCCACGGCATGCTCACCATGGGGATGACCGGCAAGGCCGTCACCGACTTCATCGGCGACGGTGAGCTGCTGCGCTACGGCGTGCGCTTTCGCAGCCAGGTCTGGCCCGGTGACCGGCTCGTCGCCACCCTGACGGTGACCGGCATCACCGAGTCGGACGGCCGTCGGATCGTCGACCTGGACGTCGTCACCGTCAACGGCGACGGCGTCCAGGTCATCAGCGGCACCGCCGCCGCCGCGCTGC
>NZ_CADCWS010000029.1 GCF_902806475.1 Candidatus Frankia nodulisporulans | reverse complement strand
CGACGACGACGTTGGTCGGGACCGTGACGGTCAGGGTCGGGCTCCAGCTCACCGAACTCGCGGCGCCGCGGGCGGCGGTGGCGGAGAACGCCCGGCGACCGCCGGCAAGTGTGACGGCGTTCGCGCCCGGCGGCTGGCCGGGGGTGACGGCGCTCACCGGACCCGTGGTAGCGGTCGCCGCACCGGAACGGTACTGCAGCAGTCCTGAGGAGATGCGCTCGTAGGGTTGCCCGGATCCGGTGGTGCAGGTCGTCGAGATGACGGTAGCCGCCCAGGAGCCACCCGCCGAGTCGCTGGAGATTGTCACCGTGCCGAGCGAGCCGGCCAGGGTGCCACCGCCGACCCGGACAGAGCCAAGGCTCGCCGTGGTCGGTACCGTGATGGAGTAGGCGGCGTGGGCTGGGCCGCAGGTCAGCGCGCCGGCGACGAGCGCCAACGCCGTGAGTACCGGTAGCCCGCCGACAGCACGCTGCCGACGGGTGAAACACAATCGCATGGCCGCTCCTGACCCCGGGAAACTGGGTGGTGACGGATTGCTACCAGTGACGGTGGTCGCAGAGCAAGGAAGGAAGGTGCCGTCCACGGTGACCGAGTCCAGGACCGAGCGGGCGGATAGGGCAGTCGACCCAGCCGGCTAGCCGGGCGGCCAGCCCGCCCGGACGGTGGGGCGGTATCGGGGTCGGGCCGAAGGTGGGTCGGGTCGAAGCTAGGCCACGGCCACGGCCACGGCTGGGGCTGGGCTGTGGGCGGATCCGGGGTCGGGCTCGGGCCTGGCCGGGGTCAGGGCCGGACCACGAGCGGGTCAAGGTCTGGGTCAGGGGTGCGGCGGGGGCCAGGTCGGGCTGCGGCCGTGGACGGGCCGGGGCCAGGTCGGGTCGGGGCCGTGGACGGGCCGGGGCCAAGTCGGGTCGGGGCCGCGGCTGGGTTGGGGAGCGGCAGGCGGCGGCCTGTGGGGTGGCTCCGACACGCAGGAATTCGCTTAGTACTTATATTGATACTGAGAGTGATAGCGTCGCGCCGCGCATCCGGCGGTACCCGCACGTCGCCTCGGCGAGTCCGATTCCGCTGCTGGGGTGCGTTCGTGTAGTCACTCTTGGGGGTTCTTCAAGTGCGCAGGTCCACCACCCTTTTCATCGGCGCGGTCGTGTCGACTGCGGCAGCTTTCGCCGCAGCGCTTCCCGCTGACGCCGCCACCAACTCCACCACGTCCACCACCTTCAGCCTGACCGGCGGGGCGCTCGACATCACGGCGCCGGCGACCGCTGACCTGAGCAGCTTCCCGGTCAGCGCCGGCTACGTCTCCGGCAACCTTGGCGACGTCGTCGTGACCGACAGCCGCGGCAACTCGGGTGCCAGCTGGACGGCGAGCGTCAGCGCGACCGCCGTCACGGGCAGCGGCACCGCCGAAGGTGTGAGCCTGCCGCCCGAGTCCGTCTCCTACGACCCAGGTGTGATCGGCGCCACCAACGTGACCGCGGCCGGTCTGCGACTCCAGTCGCTGTCCGAGACGCCACAGGCGACCGTCGCGGGCACCGCCGGTACCGGCGTCAACTTCGCCACCTGGAACCCGACGCTGGGCGTGAACATCCCGGCCGCTTCCGCGATTACCGGTACTTACACCGTTACGCTGAGCCACTCGGTCGCCTGACCGGTTCGACTCGACTCGTAGACAAGGATCCAGACGAGTGACGGTGGCGAGAACATGCGCGTAGGACCCCGCGTGGCCGTGCGATCCGGCCTGCGTCTCAGCACGCTGGGAACCCTCGTCACCGTGGCTGGACTGCTCCTGCCCGGCACCCTGGTCGGCACGTCCCCCGCCCTCGCGGCGGATGGGCGTGCCGACCAAGCGGCTGCGGCACCCGCGCAAGGCGCATCACCCCAGAACGGTTCGGCCCAGAACGGCCCAGCCAAGGGCGGACCGGCGGGTTCCCAGTCGGATGCGGGACGCTTCGGTATCCGACTGACCGAGGTGACCGACTCGCTGCGCGATGATCCGCGGGCCCGCGAGTACATCATCGATCATCTCAACCCGGAGTCGGTCCTGAGGCGCCAGGTGGAGGTCTACAACGACGGCACCCAGCCGTTGCACCTGTCGCTGTATCCGGCGGCCGCCTCGATCGGCGACGGCGAGTTCCATTTCGGCGAGGGGCACGCGGCCAACGAACTGAGCACCTGGATCTCGGTCAAACCGGCCACCATCGATCTTGGCTCGCACGACCGCAGCAACGCCGAGGTCACCATCCACGTCCCGAAGGATGCCTCGCCGGGCGAGCACTACGCCGTTCTGTGGGCCGAGGCGGTCAGCGCGCCCACCCAGGGTAGCGGCGTGCGCATGGTCAACCGCGTCGGTATCCGTGTCTACCTGGACGTCGGCCCGGGAGGTCCGCCGGCGGCGGGGTTCGCCATCTCGGCCCTGACCGCGAGTCGGACGCCGGACGGCCGGGCCGCGCTGAGCACCGAGGTGCACAACACCGGTGGACGGGCCCTGGACATGTCCGGGGACCTGCGGTTGGAACGGGGACCCGGCGGCCTTCAGGCCGGCCCGTTCCCGGCGAACCTTGGCACCACGATCGGCCCGGGTGAGATCGTCCCCGTGAGCATCCCGTTGGACAGCGAGCTGCCCCTGGGACCCTGGCACGCGTCGGTGACGCTGCGTAGCGGCCTGGTCGAGCACACCGTCAACGCGACGATCACCTTCCCGAAGAAGCCCGGCGAGTCACATCGCTATCTGATCGGCGGCTATTCGGCCTGGCACTATGTCGCCGGCGCGGGCATCGCGGTGCTGCTGCTGATCATTGTGATGGGGCTCGTCCTGCTCAGCCGGCGTCGTGGCAACCGCCGCGGTGGCCGGCACCTGTCCACTGTCGGCAGCGTGCCGAGACAGGACGGAGCCGCTGAGCAACAGGGCAGCGCCACCGAGCAGCAGGACGGGGCCACCGAGCAGGACACTGCCGTGGGACGAGCCGGCTTCGGGCAGGGCGGCCCGGGCGATCAGGGAGCGCAGACGTCGGTGTAGGGGATGCCGGGCACCTCGTGGTTCCACTCGTCGCGGTCCGGGGCCGCCGACGGCGTCGCGCAGGCCAATCGGCGTAGCCGGGCGGGGTCCAGGGTGCCGACGAAGGTCTGGCCCTTCTGGGTGGTGACCGCGACGGCGCCCGTTCTGGCGGTGCTGATCGCCTGGATCGGGCCGTCCAGGTCGCCCAGCCGCGTGAACGGCGGGGACGTCCCGGCGGGGGCCTGGGCGAGGCCATCGAGGTTCCAGTAGGCGACCGTGCCGGTGGTGTCGGCGCTGAGCAGCTGGTCAGCGCCGGTGTAGGCGACGGTCGCGACGGCGCTGCCGTGGCCGGTGAGGCGGTGCACCACCCGCGGTCTGGCCGGGTCGCTGACGTCGGTCAGCTGCACCACCTGGTCGTCGCCGCCGGTCGCGAGCCTGGTGCCGTCCGGGCTGAAGGCGACACTGTTCACCGCGCCGGTATGCCCGGTCACCAGGCCGAGCTGGCTGGGGTCGGCCGGGTCGCGCACGTTCCACAGCTGCACGGAACCGCCAACCCCGGCGATGGCGAGCACCGCGCCGTCGGGTCGCAGTGCCACTCCCGTCACGGGCCCTCGTCCCACGAGCAGGAAGCGCGAGCGCGGTTGGTTCGGGTCGGTGACGTCCCACAGTCCCACGGACGAGTCGCCGCCGGCGGTGGCCAGCAGATGCGCGGCGGACGACAACGCCAACCGGTGCACCGCGGTCGCCTGGGTGCCGAGGGAGCCGTGTCTGACCGGCCGGCTCGGGTCGGTGACGTCCCAGAGGCGTCCCGCGTCGCTGGCCCCGCCGGTCGCGAGCGTCCGGCCGTCGTCGGCGAAGACGACCCCGTTGGCCTGGTCGTCATCGTTGCCCCTGGTCGCGACGGTCGGTTGCTGACCGGCGGTGAGACGCCACAGGTGCAGCCGTCCGGCGTTGTCGGTGGCGGCCAGGGTCTGCCCGTCCGCGCTCAACGCGAGATCGGAGTAGACGGTGCCGCTCGAGTCGACCTGAGCCGCGGTCGACTGGGCGAACGACAGGATGAGCGCGTCGCGCGCCGGGTCGGTCGGGGCGACAGCGTAGGCGGCGAGGCTCAGCCGGCCGGCGAGCTTCGGATCGTCGGGCCGCACGAGCGCTGCCCGCGCGGCCAGCCCGGTCGACGCCTTCGTCCGTTCGGCCGCGGTGGGCTGGTCACCCTTCCCGCCTCCCAGCACGACGATCGGGACGGCCACCGCCGCTGCCAGCAACACCGCGAATCCGGCGCCGACGAGCAGCGCGCGCCGCCGCCGACCGCGTGACCCGTCCTGCTCGTCCGCACTGGCCGCGGCCCGCGTGGACGTGGATGGTCCGCCAGCGGGCGGCGTCCCATAGGTGGACGGCCCCAGTGGATGAGGAGAGGGCGAGGCCTCTGCTGGTACTGCCGGGGCGGGTGATGGTGAGCCCGCCGGACCTGCCGTAGGGCGTGCGGCGACCGGTGGTGGCGAGGCGACCGGTGGTGGCGAGAGCTGGGTCTGCGGCATCTGCGCCGCCTGCGTGGGCCATGGCCGGGCGGCACCGGCACCACCACCCGCGGCGAAGCCCGCTGACTCCGAGGTGACGGGAACGGCTGGAGCGGCGGCGGCAGGTGTGGCCGGGGTACCAGGTGTGGCCGGCGTGATCGGGGTGGCCGGCGTGATCGGGGTGGCGGTACCGGCGGTGATGGGGGGTGCGCTGGTGGTGGGGGTGGAGTCGGCGCGTCCGCGTCGGCCCCAGCGGCGTCGGGGCGAGCCGGGTTCGGTGGCGGACGGATCGACGTCCGCGGCATCGGCGAGCGGCCCCACCAGGTGGACCGGCACGGGTCCGCCGGCCGTCAGCGCGCCACGCAGCTCCTCCGCGGTGGGTCGGGCCGCGGGTTCCTTGGCCATCGCCGCCTCGACGAGTTCGCGCAGCTCCGGGTTGAGGCTGTCGAGCTTGGGCGACTCGTTGACGATCCGGTAAGAGGATCGCCTCCATCCGGCCGGTGCCGAACGGCGGCTGACCGGTGGCGGCGAAAATCATCACGGCGCCCCAGGAGAAGATGTCGACCGCCGAGGTGATCGGGGAGTCGAGGATCTGCTCCGGTGACATGTAGCCGGGGGTGCCGATGGCCTGGCGGACGTTGCGGGACAGCTCGGTGTCCGCGTTGAACTCACGGGCCAGGCCGAAGTCGATGACCTTCGGGCCGACCGGGGAGAGCAGCACGTTGCCGGGGGTCAGATCGCGGTGCACGATGCCGGCGGCGTGGATGGCGGTCAGCGCCGTGGTGGTGCTGACGGCGAGCTGCTCCAGGTCGGCGGGGCGCAGCGGCCCACGGATCGACACATGGCGTGACAGCGTGGGGCCTTCGACGAACTCGGTCACCAGGTAGGGCTGCTGGCCGTGCGGGTCGGCGTCGAGGACGGCGGCGGTGGTGAAGCGGCGCACCCGCCGGGCGCTTTCGGCCTCGCGGGCGAACCGGGCGCGGAACTCGGCCCGTTGGGCCAGCTCAGGGCGGATCACCTTGATCGCCACCGCGCTGCCGTCGGGCGCCCGGCCGAGGAAGACCGTGCCCATCCCGCCCTGCCCGAGCCGCCCGATGACCTGGTACGCCCCGAGGCTGCGCGGATCGCCGGGCTGCAACGGCCGTGCGGTGCTCCCGGTCAGCGGCGGTTGTGCCGACCCCGTCACCGTGCCCCACTCCCGCGGCGGCGCCGCGCGCCCCGCAAACCCCCTGCTTCGGCGACGTCCGCCCGCCCCGGCGGTATCGCTCTGACCTGTTCTTCATACCAGCAGGTGATAGGGCCCAGTAGCCCAGTGCTTTGTCTCCACCCCGACACCGCCGGCCAGGTCCCGACACCGCCTGCCAGTCCGGGGCGCGCGGACGGGTCAGGCGGTGTCGGACGGTCGGGCGGTGTCGGGAGGGACACAGCCGCTCAGGCGGGTTGGGGCTCCTGGCGTAGCCGGCCACGTCCGGCGTCGTCACGGATCTCGCCGACCAGTTCCTCGAGGATGTCCTCGAGGGCGACCAGGCCAAGCACCGCACCGGCGTCGTCGGTGACGCGGGCGAGGTGGGCGCCGGAGTGCTGCATGGTGGCCAACGCCGTGCGCAGGCTGTCGTCCGCGGCGACATGTGCCAGTGGACGGACCCACTTGGCGGCCACCGGACTCGTCCGCTTGGTCGAACGGGTCTCCAGCACGTCCTTGAGGTGCAGGTAGCCGGTCATCTCACCGCTGGTGTCGCAGACCGGGAAGCGGGTGTAGCCGGTGCGGGCGGCCAGCTGCTCGACCTCCCGGGGAGTGATCGTCGGTGGCACGGTGACGAGGCTGCCGGGTGCGAGCAGCACACCACGGGCGGTGCGTTCCTCGAACGACAACGCGCCGGTGAGCAGTTCGTGCTCGTCCTGGGCGAGCAGGCCCTCGCGGTGGGACTCCTCGACGAGTCCGGCCACCTCGTCGCGGGTGAAGGTACTGGCGACCTCGTCCTTCGGTTCGACGCCGACGGCGCGCAGTGACAGGTTCGCCACCTTGTTCAGCGCGATGATCAGCGGCTTGCCCAGTCGGACGAAGCCGACGAGCATCGGCGCGAGCAGCAGCACGGCCTTGTCCGGCATCGTCAGCGCGATGTTCTTCGGGACCATCTCGCCGATGACGACGTGCAGAAAGGTGACCAGCGCCAGGGCGACGGCGAACGACAGCGGATGCAGCAGCGCCGCGGGCAGGGAGATCGCCTCGAACGGGCCGTGTAGCAGATCCGCGACCGCCGGCTCACCGAGGGCACCAAGTCCCAGGGTGCAGACGGTGATGCCCAGCTGCGCGCCGGCGAGCATCAGCGAGACGTGCTCCATCGCCCCCAGCGTGATCTTCGCCAGCCGGTTGCCGGACTCAGCGAGCGGTTCGATGCTGGTCCGCCGGGCCGAGATCAACGCGAACTCGGCGCCGACGAACAGGGCGTTGAGCAGGAGCAGCGCGATGGTCGCCGAGACCGCGAGCAGGGGGCTCATCGGGCCGTCGCCTCTGGCTCACGGGCGTCGCTGGCAGCACCGGGCCGGCCGGTTCCGTCGAGTCGGACGCGGTCGACCCGACGGCCGTCCATGCGTTCGACGGTGTAACGCACACCGTCCACGAGGGTGCTGTCGCCGCCGTGGGGGATGCGGCCGAGCGCACGGGCCATCAGCCCGCCGAGCGTCTGGTAGGTGTCGTCGGTGGGGATCTCGATCCCGGTGATGTTGCCAGCCTCCTCGGGGCGTAGCAGACCGGAGAGCAGCCAGGTGCCGTCGTGACGGCGCAGCGCGCGGGGGGAGACCCGGTCGTGTTCGTCGACGACGTCGCCGACGATCTCCTCGATCAGGTCCTCGGCGGTGACCAGGCCGTCCGTCCCGCCGAACTCGTCGACGACGATGGCCATCTGGAGTCCACCGGCTCGCAGTGTCTCCAGCAGCGGTTCCAACAACAACGTGGATGGCACGGTCACCGGCGTGACCATGACCTCACGCACCGGCGTGTGGTCACGGGCCTCCTCGGGGACGCCCACGGCGTTCTTGATGTGGATGACGCCGACGACGTCGTCGCTGTCCGCGCCGAGCACGGGGAAGCGGGAATGCCCGGTGCGTCGGGTGAGCGTGATGACCTCGCTGATCGGCTCGTCCGCGTGCACGGTGCGCATCCGCATCCGGGGGGTCATCACATCCTCGGCGGTGCGGTCACCGAACAGCAGCGACCGTTGGACCAGTGTCGCGGTCTCCTGCGACAGCGTGCCGTGCTCGGCCGAGCGTCCCACCAGGGAGAACAGCTCCTGCGCCGAGCGGGCGGAGGCGAGCTCCTCCTGCGGGGTGATACCGAGGGGGTGCAGCAGCGCGTTGGCGGAGGCGTTCAGCGACCGGATGGGCAGCCCGGCCAGCCGGGTGAACGCCCGCTGCGGCCCCTGCACCAGCTTGGCGGTGGGCAGCGGGCTGGACAGGGCCAGGTTCTTCGGGATCAGCTCACCGAAGATCATGGTGACGGCGGTCGCCAGCACCATCGCGATCGTCACCGACAGTGCGTCGACCGCGCCGCCACTGACTCCGATGCCGCGCAGCGGACCCCGCAACAGGTCGGCGATGGCGGGTTCCGTGAGGAAACCGATGGCCAGGTTCGTCACGGTGATGCCCAACTGGGCACCCGAGAGCTGGGTGGACAGGGTGCGCAGGGCGGCCAGCACCCCGCGGGCCCCGCGTTCGCCGCGTTCGGCGGCCCGCTCGATGGAGGGCCGGTCCGCCGTGACGAGGGCGAATTCGGCGGCGACGAAGATCCCACAGGCGGCGACAAGCGCCAACCCGGCTATCAGCAAGAGCGCCTCGATCAACGGTCGACCCCCGTCGGCGCGTACGTGGGTCGGCCGGAACTACATCCGGCGTCGGCGGAGTCTGTCATGATCCCTTCCGGTCGGTGCGGGACGACCTGGCGCAGGCCATACCCCGTATCCGGGGTATCAACGCGCCGGCTGGCCCGTTCGTTTCACGATGACCCGTCGTTGCCGGACGGTCCATACCCGTACCGTCCATCGGTAAAAGATCACGGTATGGAGACGTCGTCCAGCAGCACGGTCCGCCGCCACGCCGACGACCGCGGCACCGGCCGGCCACGAAGGTGGATCACTCGATCGGGCCAGCCCCATCCCGCGGCGCGGGCCAGCCCACCGATCGGGTGTCACGCATCGTGACTTTGGGCAGGGGATAGAGGACAGCGGCCGTAGGACGAGGACGAGAACGGAAAGTCGTTGCCAGCGGTGGCGTCGCAGCATCGACGCGGCGCCGTCCGAGTACCCCGGCATCGCCCGCTTGCCGGTGCCGGACTGGGGAGGTCGCCATGTACGGGCACCAGCCGCACAGCCCTGGCCAGCCGCACAGCCCTGGCCAGCAGGCTCCGCCGGATCAGCACCCCCGACCTGACCGGCGCGACCGTGCCGGGGAGCGTGACGGTGCCGGGGAGGAGGGGTCGCGGTCAGGACAACCGTCCCTGCGGCACCGTCGTGCGTGGGAGGGACGGGCGATCGAGCGGCCGGCCCGGGGGACGCTGGCGGGTCGGGCGATGATGCTGGCGGCGGTCGGCGCGTTGGCGGTCGGCGCGCTCGCGGGATGCGCCTCGGACGCCGGACCCGCCGCGACGACGGTCGCGCCGGCCGGCGGCCCACCCGCTGTGAGCACCTCACCGCCGCCCGCGACGGCCACCGCGGCGGCCTCGACCGCTCCGGCTACGAACCCGACGGCGCCGGTCTCGAACGCGACGGCGCCGGCCCCGGGCTCCGGATCGTCCGGGATCTGCCCGGCCTCGGCGCTGTCACTGCGGGTCGCCGACCCGGAGGGTGCGGCCGGCAGTACCTACGAGCGGCTCGTGCTGACCAACACCGGCACCGTGACCTGTGCGCTGCGGGGCTTCCCCGGCGTGTCGTACCTGGACGCCGCGGGGGCGCAGGTCGGCGCCGCCGCGACCCGCACCGGCGCCGCCGCGACGACGGTGAGCCTGGCCCCGGGCGGGTCCGCGTCCGCCGTCCTGCGCATCGTCCACCCGGGCATCCAGGAAGGATGCCTGGACGCCGGGCAGATCACCGCGGTGACGGTGCTGCGGGTCTACTCGCCCGGGTCGCACACGGCGCTGCGCCAGCCGCTGTCGGACACGTCGGCCTGCGCCTCGACATCCGTCCAGCAGTTGTCCGTCACCGCGGTCACCGGCTGACCGCGGGTGGGGATGCGATCACGGGTGGGGGGATGCGGTCAGAGGCGCTCGATGATGGTGGCGTTGGCCATGCCCCCGCCCTCGCACATCGTCTGTAGTCCGTAGCGTCCGCCGGTGGCCTCCAGGTGGTTCACCAGGGTGGCGAGCAGGCGGCTGCCCGAGCCGCCCAGGGCGTGGCCGAGCGCGATGGCGCCGCCGCGGGGGTTGAGCCGGGCCGGGTCGGCGCCCAGCTCACGGGCCCAGGCCAGCGGGATCGGCGCGAAGGCCTCGTTCACCTCGTAGGCGTCGATGTCGTCCAGGGACAGTCCGGTGCGCGCGAGGATTCTGCGGGTGGCGGGGATGGGGGCGGTGAGCATGAGCAGCGGGTCATCCCCGGCGAGGGCGAAGGCGTGGAAGCGGGCGCGGGGGCGCAGGCCGAGTTCCGCGGCCTTCGACGCACTCATGATCAGGACGGCGGACGCCCCGTCGGTCAGCGGGGAGGCGTTGCCCGGGGTGATGTTCCAGCCGATCTCGGGGAACCGTCGCGCCCAGGCCTCGGTGTGGAACGACGGCCGCAGCGGCCCCAGCTTGGCCACGGTGGTCCCGGCCCGCACGGTCTCGTCGACCAGGTGGGAGTGGACGCTCCCGTCGGCCTGCGGCAGCGGGACGGGGATGATCTCACGCGCGAAGTCGCCGGCGGCCGTCGCGGCGGCGGCGAGTTCGTGCGAGCGCGCGGCGAAGGTGTCCAGCTCGTCGCGGTCGAGCTTCCAGCGGGCGGCGATCAGTTCCGCGCCGATCCCCTGGGAGGCGAGCCCCTCGGGGTAGCGGGCTCGCAGCCCGGGACCCTCGGCGTCCTGGCCGGCGACCGACGAACCCATCGGCACCCGGCTCATCGACTCCACACCGCAGGCGATGACCACGTCGTAGGCCCCGGCGATCACGCCCTGGGCGGCGAAGTGGGCGGCCTGCTGGCTCGAACCGCACTGCCGGTCGACGGTCGTGGCGGGCACCGTCTCGGGGAAGCCGGCGGACAGCACCGCGGTGCGGGCGATGTTCGATGACTGCTCGCCGATCTGACCCACACAGCCGGCGATGACGTCATCGACCAGCGCCGGGTCGAGATCGTTGCGGCTGACCAGGGAGCTGAGCACGGTGGCCAGCAGCTGCGCCGGATGCAGCGCGTTGAGCGCTCCGCCCGGCTTGCCCCGCCCCGATGCCGTGCGGACCGCGTCGACGATGACTGCGTCTTCCATCGGATCTCCTCGGATCGCCCAGGCCGCCGGGGGCCGGTCGCCCACTTACCTCCGGCGCTCTTGACTGACCAACGAGTGTCAGTGCGTGAGAATTCCGGTGGGTACGTTCACAGGACTGATCCGGTCGCAGCGCCTTCGTGGACTCACTCCACCAGTCGAGGTGGACGCAGCGCAACCGTTGCCGGGCGAGAGTCAGCCGCCGAAGCCGTGGTCGTGGTCGTGGTCGTGGTCGCCGCGCGGCTCTGGACGGCGGCGCGGGCGGTCTGCTCGCACCAGTCGATGAGCGCGGCGGCATCCACCCCGTGCGGGTGCCGCCCGACGTAGGGGGCGAGGCCCTCGGCGGCGCGGGCGAGCACCGCGACGCCGCCCGGGACGTTGCCCCGGGCCAGCTGGGTCAGCCCCACGGCCAGCTGGGTGAGCGCCCGCCACAGTCCCCGGTCGTCGTCCTCGGCGGCCTTCCAGGACGCCTCGAGCACCTCGTGTGCCTGGAACGGCAGACCTGTGTCGAGCAGATGCTGGGCAGCGGCGAGCGCGGCTGGCGCCGGCAGCGTGGCGGGCAGCTCCAACGGCGCGACACCGACGACGCCCGGCGGCAACGGCCGGCCCAGCGCGTCGCGGGATCGCGCGACTGGTCGCCGGGGAGGCGGTGATGTGGTCATCAGGTCCAGTCTGACCAGCCACCCCGATCGTTGTCACCCCCAGTGATCCAGATCCCGATCGGACGGGTGTCCCCGCCCGCCCACGGCGGACGACAGACGACGTACCTGGTCGACGGCCGGTGCGTCGACGGCTTTGCGTCGCTGCCGGGCATTGGTTACCGTGAGGTTGGGCGAGTGTCGCCCCTGGGTCGCCGGCGGGAGGCATGGGGATCATGGGCAGGTCGCTGGCCACGGTGATGCCGCGGTCGCGGGTGGACCTGGCTCGTGCGCTCACCCACCGCCGTCATATCGACACCTGCCGGGTGTGCACGGCGGCCTGTCCCCGCTGACCCCCGCGGTTCCGTACGCCTGCGGACCATCGCGGTCGCGGGCCGTCCCGCCTGCGGATCGTCCCGCCTGCGGATCGTCCCGCCTTTCGGTGGGCAGTCCTGGCTTTCGGTCCTCCCGGTCGTGGAGAGCACCGTCGGTCCGCGGCACACCGTCGCCACGGGTTCCTCCGGTCGGCGACCACGGTCGTCCATTCCACCCAGCAGGAACGGCGCTGCCTTGTCCGAATCTCGTGCGTCCTCATCCTCGACCCCGCCGTCGACTCCCGCATCCGCGACGCCTCCGCGTTCCTCGGCGTCCCGTGACCTCGGCGGCGAGACCGCCCCCGGCGCGAACACCACCCCTGGCACTGGCTCCACCCCTGGCACTGGCTCCACCCCTGGCACTGGCTCCACCTCCGGCACGGACACCGCCCCCGGTGCGGACGTCGTTCCGCGGCGCGACGGGCGCGGCGGGCGGGCGTTCACCCTGCGTGAGTGCCATGTGCTGGACCGGACGGGACGCTTCAGCGAGCCCTGCGACCTCGCGGTGCGCGACGGGATCGTGTGGGCCGTCGGCCGTGCCCTGCCGATCGACCCCGAGGCGATCGACGTCGACGCGCGCGGGCTGTTCGTCATGCCCGGCGTGGTCGACTGCCACGCGCACCTCACCCAGTCCACCTATGATCCGTTCGAACTGGTCACGGCGCCGCTGTCCACCAGGTTCCTGCAGACCGCCGAGGCCCTGCGGGCAACGTTGCGGGCCGGGGTGACCTGGGTGCGCGATGCCGGTGGGGCCGACGCCGGGGTGCGTGACGCGCTCGCCACGGGCACCGTCCCCGGGCCGAGACTCGGCGTGTCGGTGGTGGCGCTGAGCCGCAACGGGCGTCACGGCGACGGCGCCATCCTCGGGCCGGGCCTCGAGTCCACCCAGGATGTGCTCGGTCCCGTCTACCCGGACCGTCCGGCGCACAGCGCGAGCGTCGCCGGTGACCTGCCCACCGCCGTGCGCGGGGTGCTACGTGCCGGCGCCGACTGGGTGATGATCTACGCCAGTGGCGGGGTGATGTCCACCCGACCCGGCTTCACCGAGTTGCCGTTCGCCCCGGCCGAGTTGGCCGCCGCGGTCGCCGAGGCCGGCCGTTACGGTCGGCCGGTGATGATGCACGCTCTCGGCGCGCGGGCGGTCGAGGCCGCGGTCGCCGCGGGGGCGCGTTCCATCGAGCACGGGATCGGTCTGGGTGAACGGGCCGCCGCCGCGATGGCCGCCCGTGGGGTGACGCTGGTCCCGACCCTGTCCTCCTATCTGGATCTCGCAGCCCTTGCCCGCACAGGTGTGCTTCCTGGCTGGGCCGTGGAACGCGCCGAGTCGACCGCCGCCGCGCTCACCGAGACCATCGCGGTGGCCCGCGCGGCCGGGGTGCGCATCGCCCTCGGCAGCGACGCCCGCCACCGCAGCCGGCACGGCGGCAACCTCGCCGAGATCAGCCACCTACGCCGGGCCGGCCTGACCCCGCCGGAAGCCCTGCTCGCCGCCACCAGCAACGGCGCCACACTGTGCTCCCCGGGTCATGGCTGGCCGTATGCCGAGTCGCCGGCGCCGGACGCACCGGATCACGGTGTGGTCGGGTCCGGCCAGGGTGGGACGGGCGGGCGGCGCGGCCGGCTCGCCCCCGGCAACGTGTTCGACGCGATCGTTCTGGACACGGATCCGGGTGACCTGAGCCTGTTCGAACGCCGGGACTTCGTACGCGGCGTCTTCACCGCCGGACGGCCCGTGCTCGCGCATCCTCGACTGCCACCGGCGCTGGCCCGAACCTGCTGACCTCCGCGGTCAGATCATCGTTTTCCACCACCTTTCAGCCTCGATTCCATCGGGCCGGAAATGTCGCCGGCCCGGGATGCGGTTTCGTTGACCAGAGCTATCGTCAGGGATGCCCGAACACCCGCCAGTGGCGGGTTTCCGAGGCGGCGCCAGTGTTGCCGCCCGCATATCGGAGGTGTCCCATGCAGCACGCCGAGAAAATCAGCGAGACCATGCGCAAAGCCATTGATGAGTGCATGTCGTGCTCGACCCTATGCGAGGAGACAATCTCGTACTGTATGGACATGCCCGGCTCGATGATGGACGCCGCGGACCTGCGCCTGATGATGGACTGCGCCGCCATCACCCGGACCTGCGCCGACATGATGTGCCGTATGTCGCCGATGCGTGCTGACATGTGCGCGATGTGCGCACGCATCTGCGGCGCCACCGCCGACATGTGCGAGAAGATGCCGCGCGACGCGCAGCTCACCCGGCTTGCCCGGGCCTGCCGGTCGTGCATGGACAGTTGCACCGCCATGGCCGGTGCCGCGGCCTGACCGTGCCTCGCGGCTCTGCCGCGAACCCGATCCGTGCCACCCGCGATCCAGGGCTGGCACTGATCCAGGGCCAGCACTGATCCACAGCCAGCACTGATCCACCGCACGTGCTGAACGAGTACAGGCATGACTGCTGCTTTCGCACACCGACGGCGGCCCACGGACGGACAGTTGTCCGCCGTGGGCCGCCGTTCGCCGTTCGGTGTGCCTTGATCTGATCTTCTGGGGTGTGGTGAAGGGCCGAGGTCCGAGGTCATGATCTGGTGTCGTGTCATGATCGGGCGTTGTGGCCCGCTTCGGTGGGCCGCCGCGGAGTGTGGCGAACCCTCGAGTCCCGGGCGCTGGGGCCGGCCCCGTCTGGCGCGTCCGGGGCGTGGCCGGCTGTCACTCGGGCGAGTATTTCTGGTGCGGTGGGCGATGGGCCGTCCGAATCGATGTCTGATTGTTGCTGTGTCGCAGCTCTCTGCACGGAACGTCACGGCAGGGTGGCCAGTTTCGGGCCGAACTGGTACTTGTCACTACCCTGAGTAGTTCGCTACGGTGGCGGAGCACCACGAAAGCTTCGAGCCGACGCCGAGTTCTGCCCACGGTTCGAAGCTCCCTCCAGACCATTCAGGGCAGAAGCGGGGGAACCAGGTTCCACCGGGTGGCCAGAGTCGATGGTCACCCTCGGGGTTAAGTCATCCGTGCGCGGATGACCGGGCTTCCCGGCCCGCACCCGACAGCTAACTCCGTAGGCGTACGGGAAGGATCAGGGTAACTGGTCAGGTAGCGCTTTGATCGTGGGTTAGGTGGTTGCGGGCATCCAGGGGCGGCCCTCTCGCCGCGTCGCCGTGACCTCGAACCGACCTCGAACCGGGGTCGAACCGGAGTCCTGACCGCTCCGTCGTCGTTGGCGGTCGCCGTATCCGGCGCGGGATTTCCCTTGCGAGTGCGATGCGGGCTGGAACCTGTCGCGGCAGCACTCGTCCACACTCTTTTCTGTTTCCATTGAGGGCTCATATCAGCCCGATGTTCAGTGCTGCCCATTGATGGGCGGTGAAGCCGTCCGGCTGGCTTCCAATGGAAGTCGGACTCTATTTCCACCACCGTGCTCCACGACACCGAAACGAGATGTCAGAGAATGGCCAAGGGAAAGCATCGGAAGGCTTCGAACCGGCGTCGCGGCGCCACCGTCGCGGCGATCGGGGTGCTCGGCGCGGGCGCGAGCATGCTCGCCACGGCGAACCCGGCCAGCGCGGCGACGACCAGCACGGTCTCGGATGTGCAGATCGCCCGGGTGGCGGCGAACGCGGGCCTGGCGGGCTGCGGCGGAGCGTCGCTGGGAACCTGGGTCGCGGTGGCCCTGGCCGAGTCCGGCGGCAACCCCTACGCGCACGCCACCGTCGGTGAGGACTCCCGCGGTCTGTGGCAGATCAACATGCGGGCGCACGCCGGCTGGGTCGGTGGGCGCAACCTGTACGACCCGAGCACCAACGCCTGGGCGGCGCGCACGGTCTGCGTCAACCAGGGGGTTCGGGCCTGGAGCACGTACACCAATGGCATGTACGCCCGGTTCCAGTCCCGCGGCGCCTCGGCCGCGGCGGCGGTGTCCGGCGGGCTGAGCGTCCGCACGATCGCCTACGCGCCGTCACCGAAGGCGTCGACGGCCACGTCGGTGGCCGCGACGACGAGCGGTTACCCGTCGCTGGCCAGCGGACGGGGCTTCCGCCTGGACGTCCGGCAGATCCAGCAGCGGCTGGCGAACCTCGGCTACCCGATCGCCGTGGACGGCCAGTTCGGTTACCAGACCAACCACATGGTCAAGGACTACCAGCTCAAGCACGGCCTGATCGCCGACGGAGTGGTCGGCCCGCAGACCCGGGCCCGACTCGGACTCTAGGTCCGGACGCGGCGTCCGGACCTCCCGCTCGGGGCCTGCGCTCGGGGCCTGCGCTCGGATTTGGGACTCGGCTCTGGGCTCCGGGCTCGGCTCCGGGCTCGGACCTGGGCTGATCCGGTGTCGGTGATGGACTACCCCACGTCCAGGCTGGGTATTCCTGCACCGGCCCAGCGGGGCCGCCGGTCCCCGGGCGATGGCGCGACAGCGGGGTCCGTCCGGTGCGGATCGTCCGTTTACGGAGGGTCTCCGACCGACGAGGATCATCATGGTCGACGGTGGCAGGTGGGCGTCGGGCAGTGGCTCGGCGCCCACGAGCAGCCCGGCGCTGCGCGGAAGTCCGGCGTCGGGAAACGGTCCGGTGCCCAGGAACGGTTGGGCCCTCGGGTCCGCGACCCGGCCAGCGGGTCGGGCGGGCGACCGTGGTGACACCCGTGCCGGTGGACGGGCGGAGCCGGGGGTCGGGATGCTGTTCGCCGCGCTCGGGCCGTTGGAGGTGTGGAGGGCCTCCGGCGAGCGGATACGCATCGACCAGCAGAAGAAACGGGTGCTGCTGCTGGCCATGCTGGTGCACCCGGGGCGCTGGACGTCCGTCGAACAGCTGCGGCTGGCCCTGTGGCAGGACGCGCCGCCTCGCTCGGCGATGGGCAACATCAAGACCTATCTCTCGGAGCTGCGGCACACCCTGCCACCGCCGGGCGGTGCCGCCGAGGAACGGGAGGCGGTCACGGTGGTCGGGCCGCGGGCGTCGGTGCTGCGTCGTCCGGTCGGGCCGGGGCGGATCGAAAGCCGGCCGGGGGAGTACCGGCTGCTCGTCGACGCGGACGAGTTCGACGTGCTGCGCTTCGATCGGGACGTCGCCGCGGGCCGCCAGGCGGCGCGTGAGGGCCGGTGGCGTCCGGCCGCGGACCTGTTCGAGCAGGCCCTGGGCTGGTGGCGCGGCAACGCGTTCGACGAGCTGCCGGCGGAGGTGGGCGGCGCGGAGTGCCTGCGTCTGGACGAGGCGCGCTGGGCGGCCCGCGAGGAGCTCATCGACGCGCGCCTGGCCCTCGGCGAGACCGATGCGGTCCTGCCGGCGCTGCGGGCGCTGACCGTCGAGTTTCCCACCCGGGAACGGTTGTGGGCGCAGCTGCTGACCGCCCTGGAACGCACCGGGCGGCGGGCCGAGGCGCTACACGAGTACCGGGAGGTGTACCGCCGGCTGGTCACCGAACTGGGCATCGAGCCTGGTGCGGAGCTACGCCGCGTCCACCGGCAGGTGCTGGAGTCCGCGTCGCCCACCGACACGGCTCCGGTCGCCACGGTGAACCGGCGCTGAACCCGTCCGGGGCATCCCTTCGCGTGGGACATCGGGGGAAACACGCATCGGGAAGGGGTAACGGACATGACTGTCACCCACGAGCGAACGTACGAGCCGAACCATGATCAGGCCTGTGAGCAGGCCTACGAGCACCCGCGGCTGTCAACCGCCGGTCGGTTCACGGAGGTCACCCGGGGTCGTTGGGGCTGGGGGCACGACTACTTCTACCGCCGCTTCGGCTACTCCTACGGCTGCGGAGGCGGCTGTGACGGTGGAGGTGGTTTCGGCGGGGCGGGATTCGGCGGTGGCGGGGGATTCGTCGCCGGCGGATTCTTCTTCTGAGCGCGGCGGAGCGCGAGGTGACGACATCCGCATCGCTGCGCCGTCCGGCCCGCTGGTTCGTCGTCCTGCCCGATCGTGAGCGGGTGGCGATGCCGGCGGAGGCGCATCAGATGGTGCGACACCGCTCAGGTCGACCCTGGATCGTCGGGGACTGGCCGGCGGCGGCCATGGTCAGTGTCACGGCCGGCCGCCGCCAGGTCGCGCTGGTCGGCTGCGCGGCGGTGCGACCCGCTCGGTTGCTGGGGCTGCTGGTCGCCGCGCGCGACGTGCACAGTCTCGACCTTGGCCGCGAGATCGCCGGTGACTACCATCTGATCGCCGAGATCGACGGGCAGCAGCGCCTCCAGGGGACGGCGAGCGGCACCCGGCGGATCTTCACCGCGCGGGTCGGTGCCGACCTGCTGGCCGCGGACCGCGCCGATGTGCTGGCCGGGCTGTGCGGGGCCGGACTCGATCGCATGGTGCTGGCGTTGGCGCTGCTCGACCCGTCCCCGCCGCATCCGCTCGACGACCTGGTGGCGTTCACCGGTGTGACAGCCGTGGCGCCACAGGAGTATCTCTGCATCGACCGCGACGGCCGGTCGCGCACGGCTCGCTGGTGGCGGGCACCGGCCGCGGTGCGTTCCCGCGCGGAGGGCGCGGCGGTGCTGCGTACGGCGCTGGCCGAGGCGGTGGCGGTACGGGTCGCGGGGGGCCGGACCGTCAGCACCGACCTTTCCGGCGGACTGGACTCCAGCGCGGTGTGCGCGCTGGCGGCCCGCGGACCGGCCGACATCGTCGCCCTGACCGGCCTCGCCCGCGATCCCGGCGATGATGATCCGGTGTGGGCCGCGCGTCTGGCCGCGTCCCTGCCGAACCTGACCCGGGAGACCCTGCCCGCCGCCGACCTGCCGCTGGTCTACGACCGCATCGGCGAACCCGGTCCCGCCACCGACCGACCGTTCGTCGGCCTCGTCGACCGGGCGAAGCTGCTGGCCGGGCTTGATCGGCTCGCGCTGTACGCGCCCCGGCTGCACCTGACCGGTTTCGGCGGCGACGAACTGGTGGGCGGCACACCGAACCATCTGCCGGCGCTGCTGCGGCGTCGCCCGACGCTGGCGCTGCGTCAGCTGCGGGGCTACCGGGCCCAGGAGGGTTGGCCGTGGGCGGCGAGCCTGCGGATGATGCGCGGCCGCGGCTACCGCGACTGCCTGCGCGACATGTCCCGCGTGCTGAACGCCGCCCGGGCGGGCTACCCGACCCCGCCGGTTGGACGACGGACCTGGCCGTATGTCACGGCACTGGACTGGACGTCGCCGCCGGTGGTGCCAGGCTGGCTCACCGCGGACGCCCTCGAACTCGTCGCGCGGGCCTTCGCGGCAGCGGCCGAGCGGGCCGTGCCCCTGGCCGAGACGCGGGCCGGGCACCTCGACCTGTTCATGCTGCGGGCCGGCGCCGCGGTGTTCCGCGGCTTCGACCAGATCGCGCAGGCCACGGGACCGCCGTTGGCCGCGCCGTTCTACGACGAGCGGGTCGTGCGCGCGGCGCTGGCGGTGCGGCCCGAGCTGCGCGCCTCGCCCTGGGAGTACAAGCCGCTGCTCAAGGAGGCGATGCGCCCGGTGGTGCCGGCCGAATGCCTGCGCCGGCGGACCAAGGCGGACGCCTCGACCGAGGAGGACCAGGGACTGCGCGCCAACCGTGGCGCGCTGGTGAAGCTGTGCGACGAGTCGCCGCTGGCCGAACTCGGGCTGATCGAGGTGGACCTGCTGCGCCAGGCGTGCCGCGCCGGGGCCGTCCCCGACCATCGGGCCGAGGTGTTGCAGCCGACCATCGCCACCGACGCCTGGCTACGTGCCCAGGCCGCCAGCCGCCAGCCGACCGACCGGGGGGAGCCGACATGGTGAGGTTGCGTTCCGACGTCGTACGGGCGCCGACCGAGTACGGCGCGGTGTTGCTGCACACCAACAACGGGCAGTACTGGACGCTCAACCCGTCCGGCGATCTCGTCCTGGGGGTGTTACTGGCCGGTGGTGATGTGACGGCCGCGACCCGGCGGTTGTGCGCCACGGGCGACGTCGCCCCGGACACCGCCCGCCGGGATGTGGAGGGCCTGCTGGCGCAGCTCACCGACGTCGGCCTGATCGACGACGACGCCGACCACCGCGACGTCGAGCTGCCTGGTCCTACGGCGGGGGAACGTCCGGTCGGCGACGGCATGGCCGGGGGACGGCTGCCGCGTCCCGCGACCAGCCGAACGGCCCGGTCCGCGACGGCCCGGCCGTCGCGTCCCAGCAGCGACCACGCGCGTCCGACCGGGGACCGGCCTCGTTCCGCCACGGGCCCCGGGGCGAGGCTGCGCTCGAGGCTACGGCGACACCCATGAGCACGCCGATGACCCTGGAACGTCCGGAGGTCACCCTTAGTCCGCTGCGGTGGGTCGGTGCGCGGGTGGCCGTCGGCGCGGCACGGGTGCTCGCCACCCAGCAGCCCGCGCGCATCCGCCGGGTACTGGCCCGGCTGGCCCGCGGCGCCCGGCCCGCCGACTACGACCAGGCCCTCACGGCCCGCCAGGCGGTGATGGCGGTGAGCCTGACCTGCCGCGGCGCCCGCGGCTGCGTGCCCCGCTCGATCGCGACGATGCTGATGTGCCGGCTGTCCGGAACCGTGCCGGCCTGGTGCGTGGGGGTGCGTTCGCTCGCCCCGTTCGCCGCGCACGCCTGGGTCGAGGTGGACGGCGTCATGGTCGGCGAGTCCGTCCCGCCGGGGTATCTGCGCACCCTGCTGAGCGTCGGCCGGGCCGCCGGTCACAGCGAGGTGAGCTGATGCGCGGCGGGCTGGGGGAACTGTGGGTGCTGCTGCGCGGGCATGGCCGTCCGATCGGGGTGGCCACGGGGCTGACGATCATCGGCACCGGGATCGGTGTGCTCCAGCCGCTGCTGGTGATGCGGGTGATCGACGACGCCCAGGCCGGCGGCATACCGCTGTGGGTCATCGGTGCGCTGCTCGGCCTGTTCGTCGGGCAGGCGATCGCCGACACCGCCGGGCACTACCTGCTGGAACGCACCGGCCAGTCGATTCTGCTCAGCCTGCGGCAACGCCTGATCGACCAGGTGCTGCGGCTGCGGATCAGGGTGCTCGACACCCGCCGGATGGGTGACCTGATCTCCCGGGCGAACACCGACACGACCGTGGTGCGTGAGGCGGTTGCCTTCAGCTTCACCGCGCTCGTCACGAGCACCATCGGCGTCGTCGGCGCGATCGCGCTGATGGTCTGGCTCAACGCCTGGCTGTTCCTGCTGGTCCTCGCGGTCGTCCTGGTCGCCGGGACGGTCGTGCTGGCCGCGTTGTCACGCATCCGGTCGGTGTCCGAACGCGGCCAGGCCAGCGTCGGCGCGATGACGGCCGACCTCGAACGCGCCCTGACCGCGGTGCGTACCGTCCGGGCGAACCAGGCGGAGGGCCGCGAGGCCGCCCGCATCGGCGCGCATGCCGACTCCGCCTACCAGGCCGGTCTGCGGATGGCGACGCTGGACTCGATCATCGCGCCGGCGATGCAGCTCGCGGTGCAGGGCAGCGTGCTCGTCGTCCTGCTCGTCGGCGGGGTGCTGGTGGCCCGCGGTTCGGCGACGCTGGGCAGCCTGGTCGCGTTCCTGCTGTACGCCACCTACCTGGTGATGCCGCTGGGCCAGCTGGTCGAGTCCGCCGCGACCATCCAGCGCGGACTCGGCGCGCTGAGCCGGGTCAACGCGGTGTTCACCCTGCCGCGGGAGACCGACGAGCCCACCGAGATCGGCCCCCTGAGCACCGTCGCCGTGCGCGCGCCGAAGCGGGCCGCGCCAGCCACAGCACTGTCGGGCTGGACCACGGTGCCCAGGCCGCCCGCCCGCACGAACCGTCCCACGACCGTGGGCCGTCCCAGCAGGGTGGACGCGGGTTCGTCCGCGTTGGCGTTGGAACTGCGGGACGTCTGGTTCGGCTACGGACTGCAACCGGTGCTGCGCGGGGTGTCGTTCGAGGTGCCGCGGTGCGGACAGGTGGCCCTCGTCGGGCCGTCCGGGGCGGGCAAGTCCACCATCCTTGAACTGGTCGAACGGTTCTACGAGCCGGATGCCGGTCAGCTGCTGGTGGACGGGCACGACGTCCGCTCGATCCCGCGCCACCGCGCCCGCGCCCGGGTCAACCTCGTCGAACAGAGCACACCGGTGTTGCACGGCACCCTGCGGGACAACATCACCTACGCCGCGCCGGAGGCCACCGAGGCGGATGTCGACGAGGTCGTCGCCGCGGCCGGCCTACGCGACCTGGTCGCCCGGCTACCCGACGGGCTCGCCACACCCGTCGGTGACCACGGTGTCCTGCTCTCCGGCGGTGAACGTCAGCGTGTCGCGATCGCCCGTGCGCTGCTCCCGCGCCCCGCCGTGCTCCTGCTCGACGAACCGACCTCGCAGCTCGACAGCGTCAACGAACACGCCCTGACGCGGGTGATGCGCCGGATCGCCGCCGAACGAGCCCTGCTGGTCATCGCGCACCGCATCTCCACCGTCCGGGCCGCCGACCACATCGTCGTCCTGGACGCCGGACGGGTCCGCGCCCAGGGCTCGCACGACGAACTGATGGCGACCAGCCCGTTCTACCGGCGTCTCGCCGCGTCCAGCAGCGGGTCGGCCGGCAGCCGGCCGACCGACCGCCGGCCGACGGTGGCTCAGGTGGTGGACGGCGGGGTCAGCGCCGACTTGCGGACCTTGCCGATCGCGTTACGGGGCAGCTCCGCGACGAAGTAGATCTCCCGCGGCCGCTTGTGTACCGACAGCTCCCGGGCGACGAAGTCGACGAGTTCGGCGCGTTCGGGGACGACCTCGCCACCCGCCTCGCCGCCGGCCGCCACGACGAACGCGGCGATGCGCTGGCCGAGATCGGCATCCGGTAGTCCGACCACCGCCACCTCCCGGACCGCCGGATGCGCCAGCAACACCGCTTCGACCTCACCGGCGCCGATCCGGTAACCACCGGACTTGATCAGGTCGGTGGAGCGTCGTCCGACGATGCGATGGTTACCGTCGGCGTCGATCACGGCGGCGTCCCCGGTGCGGAACCAGCCGTCCGCGGTGAAGGAGCCGGCGGTGGCCTCCGGACGGTTGAGGTAGCCGTCGAACAGGGTCGAGCCCTGGATCTGTAGTTCGCCGATGCTGTGCGCGTCGTGCGGCAGCGGTTCGCCCGTCTCGTCGTCGACGAGCCGGGTGCGCACACCGGGCAGCGCCGTGCCGACCCACCCGGCACGGCGCTCCCCGTCCGCCCGGGCACTGGTGGTGATCAGCGTCTCGGTCATGCCGTACCGCTCGACCGGCGCGACGCCGGTGAGTTCCCGCATCCGCTCGATCACCGGCACGGGCAGGGGCGCGCTCCCCGAGACGAGCAGCCTCGCCGCCCGCAGTGCCCGTGCGCTGCTCGGATCCTCGCAGACCCTCGACCACACCGTCGGCACACCGAAGTACAGGCTGCCCCCCGCCGCCGCGTACGCCGTCGGTGTCGGGCGCACCGTGTGGATGAGCCGGCTCCCGACCCGCAGCGGCCCGAACACCCCGAGCACCAGCCCATGGACGTGGAAGATCGGCAGGCCGTGGACGAGGGTGTCCTGCGGCGTCCACGCCCAGGCGTCGGCGAGCGCGTCGAGATCGGCGGCGATCGCGGCCGCGGGCACCATGACCCCCTTGGGCGCGCCTGTCGTCCCCGACGTGTAGAGAACCAGCGCCGGCGGCCTGGCCGCCGACGACCCGCCCGCCGGCTGGTCCACGGTCGGGTTCGGCGCGGCGAAGTCGGCGCGGGCACGCACGTCGACGGGGATCACCGGCACCGGCAGGTCCGCCCAGGGCGGGTCGCCCAGCATCAGCACCGCGCCGCTGTCGCGAAGGAAGTGCTCCCGCTCCCGCGGCCCCGAATCCGGTGGGACGGGAACCGCCGGCACCCCGGCCAGCAGACAGCCGAGGATCGCCACGATCGTGGCCGCCGACGCCTCCCCGTACACCGCCGCCGCGGACGCACCGGCGACCCGGCGGGCGACGGCTCCGGCCGCGCCGAACAGCTCGGCACGTGACAGCACGACATCACCCACCTGTACCGACGGAGCGTCATGATCGATGTCGAGCGGGGGAAACAGGCTCAGGCTCACCCGAGCATCCTCCCGGAAGACACCGCCCGCGGCCTGCGGTTCCGCCATCACACCCACCGCCGCTCACCGCCGCCCTTCCGTCCACCTCCGACCTTCCGTCCACCTCCGCCCGTCCGCGTCGATGGATCGTGGCTGCCCGCCGGCCCGGCTACTGTGGCGTGTTGTGTCCACACCTGCGCGTGCGGAGCCGCCACGTTCGGATCCGCGCGAGTCCGTTCCGCACGGCGCTGTTCCGCGAGGGATCGTGACCGTCGTCGGTGTCGGGGCGGACGGCTGGGCCGGGCTGTCGCCTGAGGCGCGCGGGGTGCTGCGGGTGGCGCCGGTCGTGTTCGGATCCCGCCGCCAGCTCGCCGACCTGCCCGTGCGGACGTCCACCTCGGTGACCGAGGACGGGTTGCCGCCCGGTGCTCGGCGGATCGAGTGGCCATCGCCGTTGCTGCCGGCGTTGCCGGGGCTGTTGGCGGAACACGTCGAGGGTGCCGCGCCCGGCGGGGTGTGCGTACTGGCCAGTGGCGATCCGATGTACTACGGCATCGGGGTGACACTGGTACGGCTGCTGGGGGCGGCGCGGGTGCGGGTGGTGGCGCATCCGTCGTCGGTCAGCCTGGCGTGCGCGCGGCTGGGCTGGGCGTCGCAGGACGTCGACGTGGTCAGTGTCGTCGGCCGCGCCCTGGATCGGATCCGACTCGTCCTCGCACCGGGGCGGCGGATGCTGGTCCTCAGCGCCGATCGATCGACACCGGCGGCGGTGGCGGCGCTGCTGGTCGACAGCGGATACGGGGCCAGCGCGTTGACGGTGCTGTCCCGGCTTGGCGCGTCCGACGAGGACCGTCAGGTGGCCGGCGCACGTCACTGGGCCAGCGCCGACTCCGCCGCGGTGGCGGATCTCAACATCATCGCGGTCGAGGCCGTGCTGGACCCGGACGGTAGGTACCTTCCCCGGGTGCCGGGGCTACCGGATGACGCGTTCGAGCATGACGGGCAGATCACCAAGCGGGAGATCCGTGCGCTGACCCTCGCCCGGCTCGCCCCCGCGCCGGGCGAACTGCTGTGGGATGTGGGCGCGGGCAGCGGCAGCGTCGCGATCGAGTGGCTGCGCGCACACGCCCACGCGCGGGCGATCGCGATCGAGCCGCGACCGGAGCGAGCCGAGCGGATCCGGCGCAACGCGGCCCGGCTCGGCGTCCCGCACCTGCGTGTCGTGGACGGACGTGCCCCGCGGGACCTGGCCACCCTGCCCAGCCCGGACGCGATCTTCGTAGGTGGCGGAGTGAGCGCCCCCGGCGTGCTCGAGGCCTGTTGGACGGCCCTGCACGCCGACAACAACGAGGACCATGACCGCGACGAGGGCGGTGGCCGGGGTCGCTGGGACCGTCGCCGGCTCGTCGTCAACGCGGTGACTCTCGAGTCGGAGACCGTGCTCGCCGAGTGGTACGCGCGTTGTGGTGGGGAACTGGTCCGGCTCGCGGTGAGCCGCGCCTCGCCGGTGGGTGGGTTCACCGGTTGGCGGCCAGCTATGCCCGTCACCCAGTGGACGGTCTGGCCCGCCGCCCACCGTCCCGTGAGCTGATCGCCCGCGGGGGGCCGCGATCAGCCGAGGAGGTCGAGCAGGCAGCTGTCGGCGGGACCGCCGGGGATGGCGTGCTCCGGCGCGGCCAGATGGGAGCGCCAGTGGTCGGCCGCCGCCGCGGCGTCTCCGGCCTCGATCAGCTCGATGAGCCGGGCGTGCGTCACACGGGTGGCGTCGGCGTGCGGTTCGGGACTGACGGGATGGGTGGCCTGCTGCGCGTTGGCGATCTCGACCAGGTGCTGCAGCACGTCCGTGACGAGGGCCAGTGAGTGGTTGCCGGTGAGCCGGACCAGCGTGAGGTGGAACTCGGCCTGGGCCGCGGCGAGGGCATCGCAGTCGACGGCGGCGTCGGCCTGGGCCAGGCAGCGGCGCAGCTCCGCCGCGTCCGCGGGGTCGCGGCGTTCGGCGAGCTGGGCGGCGCACGGCGGCTCGAGAACACTGCTGGCCTGGTGGACGTCACCCAGGGTCGCACCTCGATGCTCGAGGACGAGCCCGGCGTAACGGGCGGCCACCGCCGGACTCGGCGCATGCACCCGCGCCCCACCGTGTGCTCCTCGGCGCACGGAGATCAGCGCCTCCGCCTCGAGGACCCGGAACGCCTCGCGCAACGTGGGCCGCGACACCCCGAACTGCGTCATCAACGTCGGCTCGGGGGGCAGCGCGTCGCCTTCGGCGAGTTCGCCCCGGATGATCCGGCGCCGCAGCTGGCCGGCCACGAGCTCGGCGGTCTTCGGTACCCGGACCTGCCGCCCGATCGGTGACGCCCCCACTGGCAGCGGCGCCCTCGCCGGCAGCGGTGCTTCCACCTGCGCGGAGGGGGGCGTAACCAGCTTGCCCCCGCTGGCGGTGGCGACGGGCGGCCGCGCGGCAATCGAGCGGACATCGACCATGAGCGGTCCTCCAGCGGCAGCGCGCGACGATCGTTCCGGTGAAGATCACCATAACGGTGGACCCTGCGGGCTGTCTACGCTAACAGGCGTAGTTCACCCCGGAATGATCGGGTGGCTACGGTGGCGAAACCCGCACGCGACGTGCGGCGATGGTCATCTGGTCGTCAGGTTCGATTATTCGTGTGATATATATCACTTAAATGTGGTCCGTGATGTGTGGCCGTCGGCTGCCGCGCCTGGTTCGCATCATCCGTCCATGATCGTCGGCCGGGTTCGTCGCCCGCCGCCACATCGTCTCTGACCTGCTGGTTTGGTGCGTTCCCGCGGGGCACCCTGCTGATATGGCCTGGCGTCACAGCCACCGCCACCACCAGCGCAGGGAGGGAGCGGGTTATGGCCGCACCGGTCACCGACACAGGTAGCCGAGGCCTGGGCAGATGGCGCATCCCGCGCAGCCGTGGGGCACTCAGCGGAGTGCTGCTGATGCTGCTTGGGATCTGGGGGGCGCTGATCCCGTTCGTCGGCCCGGCCTTCGACTTCGGCTTCACCCAGGATTCCGCCTGGACGTGGAGCTCGGCACGTTTCTGGCTGGAGCTGCTGCCTGGCCTCGCGGCCTTCGCCGGCGGACTCCTGCTGCTGCTGAGCGCCAACCGCGCCACCGCGGCGCTGGGCGCCTGGCTCGCCATCGCGGCCGGCACCTGGTTCATCGTCGGTCCGACCCTCGCCGGCCCCTTGCATCTGGGCGCGTTGGGCTTCCCACGCGGCGGTTCGGTGCGCCAGGCCTTCGAGTGGCTGACCTTCTTCTACGGTCTCGGCGCGATGATCGTGTTCCTCGGCGCGACCGCCTGGGGGCGGCTCAGCGTGCGCGGTGTGCGCGATGTCGCCGCCGCCCGCCAGCACCGTGAACGCCGCCTGCAACGCACCCAGCGTGAAGCCACGGACCGCGACGCCCAGAGCTACGACCCCAACCAGGGCTACGGCGCCCAGGGCTACGGCGCCCAGGGCTACGGCGCCCAGGGCTACGGCGCCTCCCAGGGCTACGGCGCCTCCCAGGGCTACGGCGCCTCCCAGGGCTACGGCGCCTCCCAGGGCTACACCGGTCAGGGCGCGCAGCCATACGCCGGTCAGGGCGCGCAGCAGTACGGCACCCAGGGCTATACCGAGCAGGGGGCGCAGCCGTATGGCACCCAGGGTTACGCCGACCAGGGGGCGCAGCAGTACGGCACCCAGGGCTATACCGAGCAGGGGGCGCAGCCGTATGGCACCCAGGGTTACGCCGACCAGGGGGCGCAGCAGTACGGCACCCAGGGCTATACCGGTCAGGGCGCGCCGCCGTATGACACCCAGGGCCACGCGGATCAGGGGGCGCAGCCGTATGGCGCGCGGGGTGCGCAGGGGCCCACCGGGGATGTCCCGGCGGCCATCGCGGAGTCAGAGGTCTACCCGAGCGATCGTCCAGGAGCGACGCCCGACGGTCAGGCCGTGGATCAGGACGGCGCCACTGCGCAGGACGAGAACACGGGTGCTTTCGGTCACCGCCGTCATCGGCATCGCGCTCCTCACTGAGCGCGGGTGAAGCGCAGGTGCTGGCCGGGACGGCACTGGGCGGCCAGAGGAAGGTCGTCCGGTGGGAGGACGCCGATCACCGGGTAGCCGCCGGTGACCGGATGGTCGGCGAGGAACACGACCGGCTGGCCGTCCGGGGGGATCTGGATGCCGCCGACGACCATGCCCTCGGACGGTAGTTCGCCGGTGACACGCCGAACCAGGGCGGGTCCCCGCAGACGGATGCCGATGCGGTCGCTGTCCGCGCTGACCTCGTAGGTGGACGCCCACAGGGTGGCCAGGGCATCAGGGGTGAACCAGTCGTCACGCGGACCGGGGATGACGCGAAGTGTCGGTGTGGCCCGGTAGCGGGCCTGCGGCGCCAGGTCGACCACCGGTGGCGCGGCGTGCGCGGGACCGAGGGGGAGTACGTCGCCGGCCGCCAGAGGAGCTGGTCCGAGTCCGGCGAGGGTGTCCCGGCAGCGGGAGCCGAGCACGGGTGATACGTCCAGACCGCCGCGGATCGCCAGATACGTCCGCACGCCGGCCGCCCGCGGATCCGCGAGGCCACCCGTGCGCGCGTCCTGCCCGGGCGGGCCGATGCGCAGCTGGGCGCCGGCGGGCACCTCGACGGGACTGTTCATGCCGATCGCTCGTCCGGCGAGGGTCATGGGGCAGGGCGCACCGGTGACGGCGATCAGCCCGGACGTGTCGAAGGTGACCACCAGACCGCCGTAGGTGCACTCGATGCCGGCGGCGGACATCCGGTTACCGACCAGCCGATTGGCCAGGCGCAGGCTGGGACGATCGAGCGCGCCCGCCGCGGTGACGCCCAGATGCGCGAGGCCGGTCCGGCCGAGATCCTGGATGGTGGCGAGCGGACCGGGCGAGACCACGGTGATCGTCGCCGACCTCGCCCCCGCGATCCCCACGCC